>NZ_JALQDZ010000001.1:0-423416 GCF_023630985.1 Caballeronia sp. ATUFL_F1_KS39
CGCGTGCGCGCGCGGGACACACCCCCCCCCCCCCCCCCCGCCGGGGGGGGCGGGCGGGGGGGGGGGGGGGGGGGGGGGGGGGGGGGCGCCCCCCCCCCCCCCCCCCCGCGCCCGACGTCCAGATACCGCACCGGCAGGCCGCGATCGCCGAGCACGAGTTCGAGGCTGCCCAGATCTTCGAAATAGACGTGGCGAATCGCCAGGACTTCATGTTTCATCGGCGGCTTTCCGTAGGTCGAGCGCGTGTGGCCCGGAACGAAGTTGTGACGAGCCGCGCCTCGCGGTGAGGCGCGACGGGCACAGTCTAACCGACTCGCCGCGGCCCCACAGCGCCGGATGACGCCGAATGGCTTGTACGCCGTCCGCCCGGATCAGGCGACCTGGGCGAAGACCTTCCAGCTTTTCTTCTGCGTGGCGACGTCGGCTTCTTCGTATACCGAACAGTCGAGACGCAGATCGGTGTCCGCCATGTCGATCTGAAGAAGCGAGCAGTGATGCGGCGTCTTCTTCGGATTCTTGCTCGCTTCGAAGTGCGAGCAGGACAGACACATGCGGTGCGCCGGAATCTGCTGTTGCGATTCGAGCTGACGGATGGTCTTGAGCAGCGTGCGGTAGAACGCAACCTGCTCGTCCTCGCGCAGCGTGCCGACCGCCTTCGCGAGGAAGTCCGGCCATTGCAGCGCCTTCTTCGCGGCCGTGCGGCCACGCGCGGTCAGACGAACCGCGAGCGCGCGGCCATCGTCGAGCGCGCGGCGCTTTTCGACGAGACCCTTGCCTTCGAGCGTGCTCACCGCATCGCTCGTCGTGGCGGCGGTCAACGCCGTTTCACGCGCGATCTCGCCGAGGCGCATCGGCCCCTTGCGCTGCATCAGCAGAACGAGAATTTCACCCTGGGTCGGCGTCAGCCCCGCGCCTTCCGCCCATTCCCATGCCTGGCTGCGCATCGCGGTGCTCAGCCTCAGCAGGCCGTGGGTCACCCGCCCCGTCGCCTGCTCTCCGTAAACGCCTTCACTCATAGTCTTTCGCTTGTTGTTCCGCTTATGTGTTTGACGGCACGTTCGCGCCGACCGCCGCGAACACCTCGTCCGAAACGCCGTCCGCAGAAGAGTACTCCGAACCCCTTGCGAACTGCACTTCGTTCTCGGTCCCCGCCGTCTCAAAATTCAGGCGTGCCAAGCCAATTAGCGGTGCCTGATTGGGGACATTGCAACCCTCTTCGTTTTGCGCCTTCTTATGGTCCTGCTCGTGGCGCTGTTTTCCTGCCGACTATAACGCTACGCCAGCAAAGTCGCCATTCTAAGCGACCTAGAACAAACGTACACCTTAATTATCCACGCAGAACTGTGGATAACCCGTGGAAAAACGTCTTCTTTGTTTGTGGACGTATTCTTGATAACACTGCCGGCGCGTCGCACGCCCTTCGGTTGTCCAGAATTTCGTATCGCGACGAGCGCATGATCCACATGGTTATCATCGCGCTAGCACGTTGACTCTGAACCTCTTTTTGACGTTTTCCACAGCGACGCGCGGGGCTTGTTAACTACTATTACGGATGTATACGGATTCTTCGAAGTAAACCTTAGCGACGTCGAATCGGTTCTTTTTCAAACGTTGCCGTGAGCGCGTTATTCCCGTTGCTCGTCAAGCACATGTTTCATTCGGCTCAAAAACAAAAGGCCGCTTCGGAATAGTTCGAAGCGGCCTTTCGTCATGATTCGCTGAATTGCATCAGCGTAAGCGTAAGCGCTGCGTTATCGACGCCATTGCAGACATTGCTGTCTGACTGCCTCGTGCAGCGACTTCTCCTTGTCGACCACGCCGCGCAGCCACGTCGCGTCGTTCACGCCGCGCGCGATGTCCGCGACTTCCGCCAGCGCGGCCTGCGAGCCGAGCGCTTCGGCGTGCGGCGCGAGCACGTCGAGCGTTGCCAGAATGTCCTCGCCGATGGTCTGCCGCTCGCCCGTCTGCGGATGGATGCAGGTGCCTTCCAGCCCGAAGCGGCACGCCTCGAAGCGGTTGAACGTGTAGACCAGATAGTCGTCCTCCCGCGGCGTCAGCGGCTTGTCCAGCAGCAGATAGCGCGAGAGCGTCTGGATGTAGCAGGCGATCGCCGCGGCACGGTCGACGGACAGCGGCGTGTCCATCACGCGCACTTCGATCGTGCCGAAGCCGGGCTTCGGCCGGATGTCCCAGTAGAAGTCCTTCATGCTGTTGACGACGCCCGTGTTGACCATCTTCGAGAAATATTCCTCGAAGCCGTCCCAGGTCAGCACGAAGGGCGCGCGTCCCGACAGCGGAAAAGCGAATACCGAGTTCAGACGCGCCGAGTGAAAGCCCGTATCGACGCCCTGAATGTAAGGCGACGATGCCGAAAGCGCGATGAAATGCGGGATGTAGCGCGACATCGCATGCAGCAGGAAGAGCGCGCTGTTCGGATCGGGACAGCCGATATGTACGTGCTGCCCGAACACCGTGAACTGTTTGGCAAGGTATCCGTACAGCTCGGAAATGTACTGAAAGCGCGGCGCGTCATAGATCTGGCGATCGCTCCATTGCTGGAACGCATGCGTGCCGCCGCCCGCAAGCCCGACGTTCAGCTGGTCCGCCGCGGCGACGAGCACGTCGCGGATCTTGCGCAGATCCGTCACGGCCTGCTCGTGCGTCGTGCAGATGCCGGTCGACAGCTCGATCATGCTTTCGGTGATTTCGGGCGTGATGTTGCCCGGAATCTTTTCGTCCTTGATGAGACGCATGAGGTCCGACGCGGCGCGCGTCAGATCGTAGTCATGCGTGTTGACGACCTGGATCTCCAGCTCGACGCCGAACGTGAACGGTTCGGAGTTGATGAAAGGTTCGAGTGCCATGGCGCCTCTTGAATGAACAATGCTTGAAGAGTACGGGCGCTTACTCGCGCCGCTCGCCCACCGCCGACAGGCTACGGTACACGACGAAAGGCGAGACGATCTGCAACACGACGATCGAGCACATGACGATCGCGCGCAACGTCGGGTCGTAGTCCGGATAGAGCACGTACATGTCGTCGACGAGCAGATACGCGAGCGCGGACATCGGCGTGAGCGCGACGCCGAGCGCCGCGCCCTGCTTCCAGTTGAGGCCGCTCGGTTTCGCGAAAATCAGCACGCCGACCAGCTTGCCGACGAAACGCGCAACGATCAGCCCGACCGCCGCAACGCCGCCGAGCGCGATGTCGCGCCAGTGAAACGATGTCAGCGTCAGCGCGAACAGGATCACGGTGAGCAGCCATCCGGCGGAACCGAAATGCGACGGCCACAGTTGCGGGCGTTCATCGGCGTTCTTCACGATGATGCCCGCGGCGAGCAGCGCGAGAATCGTCGACAGCTTGAAGATGTGCGCGATCGCGATCGCCAGCAGCACGAGCCCGAAGAGCGCGACGAACGAATGCTCGTCGTTCGCGGGCAGGCGCCGCACGAGCATGTTGCACGCGCGCGCGAGCAGGAACGCGAGCACG
This sequence comes from Caballeronia sp. ATUFL_F1_KS39, assembly GCF_023630985.1. Taxonomy (NCBI): domain Bacteria; kingdom Pseudomonadati; phylum Pseudomonadota; class Betaproteobacteria; order Burkholderiales; family Burkholderiaceae; genus Caballeronia; species Caballeronia sp. ATUFL_F1_KS39. The sequence continues at coordinate 3,491 of NZ_JALQDZ010000001.1, forward strand.
AGCGAACCGATCAGCAGATAAAGCGGCTGCAGGATCGTCGCAAACGCATTGCCGTAGATTTCCTGATGCAGCACGCCGGCCGCGAGCTTCTCGACGACCACCGCGTACATGCTGTTCAGCGCCGTCAGCGTCAGGAGGCGCTGCGTGACTTGGCCTTCCGCGCGCAATTCGGTCTTCAACTGGATGACCATCGCGGGCGACGTGGCCATCGCGATGGATGCGATCACGACCGAAGGCATCGTCGGCACGTTGAGGAGCGTCAGCGCGATCAGCACGAGGCCGAACGTGAGCGTCGATTCGGCGATGCTCGACAGAATCAGATACGGATTGCGGCGAATCCAGCGCAAGTCGAGCCGTCCGCCCAGTTCGAAGAGCAAGAGCCCGAGCGCGACATCGAGCAGCGGCCGCGACAGTCCGCCCGCGCTCGCGTCGATGACGCCGAGGCCCGCGTTGCCGGCAATCAGCCCGATCACCGCGAAACCGGTGATGCGCGGCAAGCGCCACGCGCGCCACAGCAACTCGCCGGCGAGGCCCGCCGTGACGAGCGCGAGGCCGGCCCAGAGAATCGCGTCGGGTTCGAGCGGCCAGGCGGGCAAAAATGAAAATGCCGAATTCATCGTATGGGATTCTCCTTCGGTGCTGCAGCAGAGCGTGCACGTTCCGTTGCGTGACTCGCATCGGCGGCGCGCGCTCGCGGACGAGGCGCATCCGCCCGGCTACGCGAGCGTTGGTTCATTCAGGCGAATCGAAATGCGAACGAACACGGCGTCACGGCGGAACCGTGCACGAATTAGACGACGCGTCCGGCTGACCACGAGACGCCTTGCATGCCCTCAATGTCGCACCGGACATCTCCGATCCGTGTGACATGAGTGGCGCATGCGGCGCCCGCTCGGATGCCGGGCCGAACGCAGCAAACGACGGTTGCGGCTTCGTTGATCAGATTCTTGGCTCGCAACCATCGTTCCATTGAAGCGGACGCCATCTTGGAGAGGGCGCAACGCAGGAAGAAGCGCGATTGTGCCATACCTCGCGTCGCCCGGCAGAAAGTCCAAGCTCATGATTCTTATGAAGTAAAAGCGACTGCCAGGCTCGACGCGAATGGCAAACCTGACCGGCTACCGGCTTGCCCGGCGATCGGACTTCCACGTTTACGGCCGGCCGATGAACTCGCCGTCAGGTGTTTACAGGTTTACTGTATATAAACGTAGTAGTGGTTAACAAAGCAACGCCTTTTCTGTGGATAACATGGGTTTTGTCTTTTCATTCAATCATTTGGAGAAAGCAGAAGCGGGCCGTAAACATGTTGGCGCCGCGCGGTGAACGCGGAACAACTTTTGGCCGCGTAAACCGGACGCCTCAGTTGTCCCGTTTACGTGCACAACGCGTTCACACGACTTTCACACGCAATTCGACGGCTTATCCACAACTTGCCGGGGATATCTCGCCGTGCCTCAACGCCTTTAGCAAAAAGCGGGCTGGATCGATGGCTTCGGCCAGCTCGCGCTCGATGGGCCAGGGTTCACCTTCGACGAGCGAAGCGATCAGCTCGGCCGCGAGCGTCGCCCAGACGAGTCCGCGCGAGCCGAACGCAAACGCGCCATAGAGACCCGGGATGCGCGGCAGATCGAGCGGCCACGCGCCCGACAGTTCACGCGCATTGCGGCGCGCGGCGTGTTCGTCGGCGAGCTGGCCGATCATCGGCATGCGGTCGCTCGTCACGCAGCGAAACGCGACGCGACCCGCGCGTACTGTGCCCGGCATCAGCGCGAGGTCCGGCAACATGCCCGCCACGCGCCCGATGTTCTCCCGATGTCCGGCCTCGCGGATCGCGCGATCGGGATCGTCGATGTCATACGTCGCGCCGACGAGCGTGCCGCCCGCGCCGAGCGGCACCGCGTAGCCTTCGCCGATCACCGGCATGCGCAGAGGATCGAGCGCGCAGCTATCGAGCACGGTGAGTTGGCCGCGCACGCTGCGCGTCGGTTCGCCGTACAGGCCAGCGAGCCGCGCCGCATCGTGCGCGTTCGCAAGCACGATGACCGGCGCGCTCGCGATCTCACCGCCGCTCGCGTCGAACGCGCGCCAGATGCGGCCATCGTGTTCGATGCGCGTCACTTCGGTATTCATGCGCGCCGTGATCCGCGCCGAAGCGTCATCGATTTGCGCCGCGCACACGGCCGCGGGCGAGATCGCACCGCCGCGTGGAAAGAACCAGCCGCCGCGCGCGACATCGACGCCCGCGATGCGCGATGCATCCGCGCGCGTCATAGCCTGCACGTAGTCGGATGGATACGCGAATCGCGCGATGGCGGCGGCGAGCGCATCGGCGTCTTCGGCCGTATCGGCGATCTGAAGCAGACCCGCGCCGCTGCGATGCAACTCGTGATTCGCGTCTTCCAGCGCGCGCCATCGGCGTAACGCGTAGAGAAATGCCGCGCGCGTGAGGCGTGCGGCGACGCTGTCGTCGCGCCAGACGATCGGATGAAATACGCCCGCCGGATTGCCCGATGCATCGCGCGCGGAGACCGCATGACGATCGATCAGCGTGATGTGCCAGCCGCGCGCGGCGAGCCGCGAACTCACCGCGCAGCCCGCGAGCCCCGCGCCGATGACGATGGCTTCGCGCGAGCTCGCGTCGCAACGCAGCGGCGGTTCATGACGACGCACACGCCAGCGCGGTGCGAAGCGCGCAACGAGCGGCGCATCCGTTGCGTCGGGCGAGCAGTCGAAACCCGACGATGCCAGCGCGCGCCGCAACGTCGGACGATGCGCCGGAGAGGCGTTCGCGCAAACCGTCGCGCCGTCGCCGGCAAAGCGCGCGAGCGTCTTGCACAGCTTGCGCGGATCGTCCGGCGCATCGAGATGAAACGCGTCGGCGCGCAGCCAGAGTTTCGCGAGCATCTCGTGGACGTCATCGCCGATGGCGAGCGTCAGCACGACGCGCCCATCATCGAACTCGAGGCGATGCACGCCCGGCACGCGCACCGGCCAGGCGCGCGCGAGTTCGGCGGCGAGCGGCGATGGATCGTCGGCCGAAGGCGGTTCGTTCAGCGCATTCGGCTGCGCGATAGCGACGACATGCAGCCGCTCGCAACGCGCTTCGTCGTCGCGCCAGCGTTGCCAGAGCGGAAGGAAGGCGCTGAACGTCGTATCGACGAAAGTGAAGATGCGTTCATGCCGCCAGCGCACGGGCAGATCGTGCGGCGCGAAAAGCAGGGATTCGGTCATGCGAAAGATTGGGAAACATCAAGCCGAAGATGACTTGGCGATGGCCGGCGCCATGCCGTTCGCGGCGTCTTCGATCATCAGCGGTTCGAGCGCGTAGCCCGCCGCGCGCCATGCTTCGAGGCCGCCGAGCAGCGGCGCGACATCGGTGAAGCCGTGCGCCGTCAGCTCTTTGGCGGCGAGCGCGGCCGATACTTCGCTCGGGCAATCGCAGTAGGTCACGAGCTTGCGATCGCGCGATATGCCGGCGAGTTGCGATGCGGCGTCGTCGTGCAAGAGCAGCGCGCCGGGAATCGCGAACGGATCCATCGCGCGACGTTCGCGTCGGCGCACGTCGATGACGAGCGGCGGCGGCTCGCCTTCTAGCAGCGTGCGGAGCATTGCTATATCGATGCGCGCCATGCGCAGCCTGCGCAACAGCGACACGCGCTGCCACCAGCGCACGGCGAGATAAAGCGCGAGCGCGATGACCGCGATCGCGATCACGCCGCGTCCGAACAGGTCGAGCCAGGCGAGCACGCTATCGACGAGATCGGCGAACATCGCGCCGAACGCGACGCCGATGCCGGACCACAAGAGCGCGCCGAGCGCGTCATAGAGAAGGAAGCTGCCGATGCCGATACCGGTCGCGCCCGCGACGGGAATAGCCAACGTCGACAAGCCGGGGATGAACTTCGAGACCGCGAGAATGCGTACGCCGAAGCGGCCGAAGAAGGCGAGGCTGCGGTTCACGCAGGTATCGCGCGAGATCGAAAGCTTGCACATGAAGGCGAGCACGCGGCTGCCGTAGCGGCGCCCGAGCCAGAACCAGAGCGCATCGCCGATGAGCGCCGCGATGCTGGCCGTGGCCACGATGGCCGCGAGCGCCTCCCACACCGCCGATGGAAAGCTCGTTGCAAGCCCCGAACCCGACGCCGAAGCGAAGCTCGCGGAGACCGCGATCGCTCCCGTCAAAACCAATGTGGGCAAGGCTGGGAGCGGCAAGCCGAGGCACTCGAGCAGAACGTTGGCAAAAACCAACGGCAGGCCGTATTCGATGATCAGCTCGCGTAGCATGGTTCGCGCCCTGGTGTTCTACGCCCAAAAAAGCGGCCGGGAGCCTCAAAAATATAAGGGTAAATCTTTGAAACCCTTATCCTGATTGGGTTTGCGCTGCGCTATCATACCAAGCGCCGCGTATAGAGGCGGCGCGAAGGCGACGAAGTGAAGCAATGCCGGTGAGATGCCGCGCAAGAACGCCGAATCGTCGGGGAGGCACGCCAGAAGGCCGTCCCTACTCGACTGCACGGTTTGCGCACGTATAATCGGCGCGTTCGCGCTGTTCGTGTCAACCTAAACTGATAAAGGAACCTTAATGAACAAACAGGAACTGATCGACGCCGTAGCCGCGCAGACCGGCGCCAGCAAGGCTCAAACCGGCGAAACGCTGGACACGTTGCTCGAAGTGATCAAGAAGGCTGTCTCGAAAGGTGACGCAGTGCAGTTGATCGGCTTCGGCAGCTTCGGCTCGGGAAAGCGCGCAGCGCGCACCGGCCGCAATCCGAAGACCGGCGAGTCCATCAAGATTCCGGCCGCGAAGACGGTCAAGTTTACGGCTGGCAAGGCATTCAAGGACGCAGTGAACAAGCGGTAAGCATCTTGCCGATTGTGCGGCTACTCGAAGTAGCCAGATGTACATGACCCGCCCTTCGGCGGGTTTTTTTTCGTCCGGCATCAATGCCGATGATCGTCGCAATCGCAGTCGGGACCGTGGTCGTGGTCGTGCTCATGATCGTGGTCCTCGACTTCCCACGCGGGGAACGGATCGGCGAAGCTTCGCCAGGCGTCGGGACCGCGCGCCCATTCGTCGTCGGTGAGCAGACATGCGTCGAAGCGGTCTTGCCAGACGGCAGGATCGAGATTCAATCCGATCACTACCAGCTCCTGCCGGCGATCGCCGATGCTGTTGTCATCCGGATCGCCATACCATTCCGCGACGATTTCGGCTTCGAGCTCGGGATCGTCAGTCGGCCATTCGCTGCGATCCTGCGCGGCCCACCATAGTCCCGCCGGTCCATGCCGGACCGTTCCGCCCGCTTGCGACAGCGAGCCGCCTACATCGCTTCGCGTCGCGAGCCAGAAGAAGCCCTTCGCGCGCAGCACGTCGGGCCATTCCTGATGCAACAGATTCCACAGACGCTCGGGATGAAACGGCCGGCGCGCGCGATACACGAAATGGCCCACGCCGAACGCATCGGGTTCGTCGGCCGACGGATGTTCGCCGTTCAGGATCGCGAGCCAGCCGGGCGCGCTCGCGGTCGCATCGAAATCGAAACGGCCGGTGTTCAGCACGTCGCCGATGGGAACGTCGCCCGATTGCGCCCGGACCTGGAGCGCGCGCGGATTGAGACCATGCAGGATGCGCGCGACCTTTTCGATTTCATCCGCGCTGGCGAGATCGATCTTGTTGATGACGATGACATCGCAGAATTCGATCTGTTCGATGAGCGTCTCGACGACCGTCCGATCGTCTTCGTCGTCATGGCCTTCCGGCAACAGACCGCGCTCGGCGAGCGAATCCGCGGACGCGTAATCGCGCAGGAAACTCGCGGCATCGATCACGGTGACGAATGTGTCGAGATGCGCGTGGCCCGCGAGCGTCGCATCGTCGTCGTCGCCGAACGCGAGATGCTCGGCGATGGTCATCGGTTCGGCGATGCCCGACGTTTCGACGACGATCGCATCGAAGCGCTGCTGCTCCGCGATCCAGCTGATCGCGCTTTCGAGCGCTTGCATCGACCGGCTGCCGAGTGTCAGAAGCAGGCAGCCGTTGGGCAGTTCGGTGGTTTCGCGATCGGCGCCGGAAGCGGCTTTGCTGCACGTCACTGCGCCGATGCGCACGCCTGCGGCGTTCGCGAGCAAGGCATCGACGAGCGTGGTCTTACCCGCGCCGGTGAATCCCGATAGCACGGTAATGGGCAATGGCATCTGATTCATCGCAATGGAGCGTGACAGGGAACGGAGCGCACGAGCGCGAACCCGCGCTGCCGGTCGGGCGGCGCGGGCGATCGAATAGGGGATTTTGCATCAAATGCACGCCGTGCGCGGCGCACATGCGGAAAAGCGCGGGCGAAGGTCAGCGCGTAGCCTGAAGCAGCTTCCAGCGACGCAGGATCTCGATGATCTGCGCCGAGTACTTATCGCGCAGCGCAGGTGTTTCGGAATGGTAAGCACCGACCGCCTGCCACGAATTGCCATACTTGTTCATCTTCTGACGCAGATGCCACGCGGCCACATAGACGCTCTTGCACGGCTCCATCAGCGTGCCGCTCGAGATGCCGTACTGGGCGAGCGTGTTGAGATGGATCGAGTTGATCTGCATCAGCCCGTAATCGGTCGAACCATTGGCGTTCTTGTTGATGGCGTCGGGCTTGTTGTGCGATTCCTGCCACGCGATCGCGCGCAGGATGAGCGGATTGACCTTCTGATACTTCGCCGCTTCGTCGAAGCAGTCTGCGTGCGCGGCCGCGGCCGCCATGAGCGGCCCGCATATCGCCAGTGATCGCAATATTCTCTTCATCTTCCTTCTGCTCCATCCGCGCACGCGGAACGTCATGCCGCCGTTGCGGCGCCTTGGCGCCAACGCCAACAAATCAACGTCCGCGGCCGGGCGTGCATGGGGAAAACCCACCCTTTCTGTAACCGCCCGGAATGCGGAACCGACCGTATCATACCGGCTGACGAATCCGCCCAAAAGTTGGCTATCAGACATACGCCCGTTTCGCGCTCCGAAGCCCGCATGCGCGCGAGGCGCACCGGCCTATTGATCGGACTTGTTCTAAATGTCTGAATAATAAGACTTCTGGACGTTGTACAATTCGGCTCCCGCGTACATCGGCCGAGTCTCGGAATCGTTCAGATACGGTCTATCGGCAAGTTATTCGAAAGCTTGAGAGCGCTGGATTTTGTATCGCACGTGGCAGCCTAGGGCAACGTGATCCGGAACGAATTGGCACAATTCCGTTACACAAAGCTGCTATCGTCATATTTTTTAAAATAACCGCGAGGGGTCGGGCCCGCCCGTTCCACACCGCGGTTGGCGGCGCTCTCGGCTGACGAGCGGGGCTGCCTCAGCCGGCTCCGAAGACCCGGCTCTGACATCAAACCCATGAGAAGACAACCTATGGCACTGCGTCGTCTGGCGACGGCAATGCTGGCGGCGGGACTTATCGTCGCCCAAGCCGCGCACGCGCAGGTGACGTTGAATTTCGTCAACGCGGATATCGACCAGGTCGCGAAAGCGATCGGCGCCGCTACCGGCAAAACGATCATCGTCGATCCCCGCGTCAAGGGGCAACTCAATCTGGTTTCGGAGAATTCGGTTCCCGAGGACCAAGCGCTGAAGACGCTCCAGTCGTCGCTGCGCATGCAGGGCTTCGCGCTCGTGCAGGATCACGGCGTCCTGAAGGTCGTGCCCGAAGCCGACGCCAAGCTGCAGGGCGTGCCCACGTATGTCGGCAATGCGCCGGCGGCGCGCGGCGATCAGGTGATCACGCAGGTCTTTCAGTTGCACAACGAATCGGCGAACAACCTTCTGCCGGTGCTGCGTCCGCTGATCTCGCCGAACAACACGATCGCGGCGTATCCGGCGAACAACACGCTCGTCGTCACCGATTACGCGGACAACGTGCGCCGCATCGCGGGCATCATCGCGGGCGTCGATACGGCGGCGGGCCGCTCCGTCGACATCGTCACGCTGAAGAACGCGAATGCGATCGACGTCGCCGAGCAGATGAACAAGCTGCTCGATCCCGGCGCGATCGGCAGCACGGACGCGACGCTGAAAGTCACCGTCACGCCCGATGCCCGCACCAACTCGCTGATGTTCCGCGCATCGAGCAGCTCGCGCCTCGCCGCGGCGAAGCAACTGGCGCAGAAGCTCGACGCGCCCACGACCCAGCCCGGCAACATGCACGTCGTGGCGCTGCGCAACGCCGACGCGACGCGTCTCGCCAAGACGCTGCGAGGCATGCTCGGCAAGGGCAACAACAGCTCGGACAACACGTCGAACACCAGCTCGAACACGTTCGGTCAGAGCGGCGGCGGTCTCGGCAATTCGTCGATGTCCACCGGAACGTCCGGCACGCCGCCGCTGCCGGGCGGACTCAGCGGCAGTTCGGGCAGCGGCAGCAATCCGATGTCGGGCGGCACCGGCAACAAGGACTCGAGTTTCTCGTCGAATAAGGACAACGATTCCGGCAACGACCAGGGCGGCGGCATGATCCAGGCCGATGCCGCGACGAATTCGCTGATCATCACCGCGGCGGATCCGGTTTATCGGAACCTGCGCACCGTGATCGACCAGCTCGACGCGCGCCGCGCGCAGGTGTACATCGAAGCGCTGATTGTCGAACTTTCCGCGACGAGCGGTTCGAATCTCGGCATTCAGTGGCAGGGCGCGCTGCTTTCCAACAGCGGCAACAACGCGCTCTACGGCAGCTCGAGCTTCGGCGCCGGCAATACGAACATCGTCGATCTGACCTTGCAGGGCAACGCGATCGCGCAGAATCCGTCGTCCCTCACGTCGACGTCCGGCCTGCTCGCGCAAGGCTTGAACATCGGCCTTTTGCACCGCTTCGGCAATCTCTTCGGTCTCGGCGGACTCTTGCAGGCGCTGTCGACATCGGCGGATGCGAACATCCTCTCGACGCCTAACCTCATCACGCTCGACAACGAGGAAGCGAAGATCGTCGTCGGCCAGAACGTGCCGGTCGTGACGGGTTCGTACGCGACGCCGACCGCCAACGCCGCCACGTCGGTCACGGCGTTCAACACGTTCGACCGCCGCGACGTCGGCGTGACCCTGCACGTCAAGCCGCAGATCACCGACGGCGGCGTGCTCAAGATGCAGATCTATCAGGAAGATTCGAGCGTCGATTCCACGACGAAGAACGATCCGGGCGGCGTGACGATCAACACGCGCTCGGTGCAGTCGACGATTCTCGCGGACGACGGCGAAATCGTCGTGCTCGGCGGTTTGATGCAGGATCAGTACAACAACAACAACAGCAAGATTCCGCTGCTCGGCGACATTCCGTTCATCGGCAGCCTGTTCCGCAGCGAAGGCAAGACGCGCACGAAGACCAACCTGATGGTGTTCCTGCGTCCGGTGATCGTGCGCGACCAGGCGACGGCCACGCAGATCGCCAACACGCGTTACGACTATCTGCGTCAGCAGCAATACGGCTCGACGACGGATAACCGCATCATCAAGGATCAGAACGTGCCGGTCATGCCGCCGAAACCGCTCGGTCCTTCCGAAGGCGGTGGACCGCCGGCCCAAAATCTGCTGGACTGGAGCGATACGACGCGCGGTCCCGGCCCGAGCACGACGCTGCCACAGAATCCGGATGCCGGCCCCGCGCCGCAACCGACGCAGACCGCGCCGCAATCGACGCTGCCGCCGCAAAGCACGTATCCGGCGCCGTCGAACGGCGCGACGAACGCGATTCCGGCCAATGGCGCGACCAACGCCATGCCGGGCAATGCCGCAACGGGAGTCCATCCGTGAGCACGGTCAACGATGCAGTCGAGAGCGCGAGCACCGCGGCGTCGCCGCTGGCGGCCCGGCTCGTGCCTTACGGCTTCGCGCGCAGCGGGCAGATTCTGCTCGCGCATCAGCACGCGGACAGCATCGAAGTCTGGATAAGCGAGCGCACGACCGACGCGGCGCTCGCGGAAGTCGCGCGTAATTTCGGCGCGCTGTCGATCATCCGCAAGCCCGCCGACGAGCTCGCCGCGGCAATCAACTCGGCCTACGCGCGCAACGACGGCAGCGCCGCGCAGGTCGTCGGCGAAGTGGAAGGCGAAGTCGATCTGTCGCGCCTGATGCAGGACATTCCGGAAGTGGAAGACTTGCTGGAATCGGAAGACGACGCGCCGATCATCCGCATGATCAACGCGCTGCTCACGCAGGCGGCGCGCGAACAGGCATCGGATATTCACATCGAGCCGTTCGAGAACGCGTCGGTCGTGCGCTTTCGCGTCGACGGCACGCTGCGCGACGTCGTGCGGCCGAAGAAGGCGCTGCACGGCGCGCTGATCTCGCGTATCAAGATCATGGCGCAGCTCGATATCGCCGAAAAACGTTTGCCGCAGGACGGGCGCATCACGTTGCGTGTCGGCGGCCGTCCGGTCGATGTGCGCGTGTCCACGCTGCCGACCGGCCACGGCGAGCGCGCGGTGCTGCGTCTCCTGGAAAAGGACGCGCAACGCCTGAATCTCGAAACGCTCGGCATGGCGCGCGACACGCTCGTCCAGTTCGACAAGCTGATCGGCCGCCCGCACGGCATCGTGCTCGTGACCGGCCCGACCGGCTCCGGCAAGACGACCACGCTGTACGCGTCGATGTCGCGCCTCGAGACGACGACCACCAACATCATGACGGTGGAAGATCCGATCGAATACGACCTGTCGGGCATCGGCCAGACGCAGGTGAACGAACGCATCGGCATGACGTTCGCGCGCGCGTTGCGGTCGATTCTGCGTCAGGATCCGGACATCATCATGATCGGTGAAATCCGCGATCTCGAGACCGCGCAGATCGCGGTGCAGGCTTCGCTCACCGGCCACCTCGTGCTCGCCACTTTGCACACGAACGATGCCGCTTCCGCCGTCACGCGTCTCACCGACATGGGCGTGGAGCCGTATCTGCTCGCGTCGTCGCTGCTCGGCGTTCTGGCGCAGCGGCTCGTGCGCCAGCTCTGTCCGGTGTGCAAGGAAGAGCGCGTCGAGGAAGACGGCACGAAGCATTACCATCCGGTCGGCTGCGACCGATGCGGCCAGTCGGGTTATGTCGGCCGTCGCGGTGTCTATGAGCTGCTGCTGATCGACGACGCGATCCGCCCGCTCATCCATCGCAATGCGGCCGATGCCGAGATTCTCGAGGCGGGCCGCAAGCAAGGCATGCGCACGCTGCGCGAGGACGGCGATCGCTGGCTCGCCGCCGGCGTGACGTCGCTGGAAGAAGTGTTGCGCGTGACGGGCGGAGAATAAGCAGATGCCGGCATTCCGTTTCGAGGCGATCGATCACGCGGGCAAGACGCAAAAAGGCGTGCTCGACGCCGACAGCGCCCGCGCCGCGCGCAGCCAGTTGCGCACGCAAGGGCTGACACCGCTCGTCGTCGAGGCGGCGGGCTCGCGCACGCGCGGCGAGCGCCAGCAGCGCCTGTCGCTCGGGCGGCGGCTGTCGCAGCGCGAACAGGCGATTCTCACGCGTCAGCTCGCGAGTCTTCTGATCGCGGGCTTGCCGCTCGGCGAGACGCTCGCGGTGCTGACCGAGCAATCCGAGCGCGATTACATCCGCGAACTGATGGCCGCGATCCGCGCCGAAGTGCTCGGCGGCCATTCGTTCGCCAACGCGCTCGCGCAGCATCCGAAGGACTTTCCGGAGATTTACCGCGCGCTCGTCGCGGCGGGCGAGCATACCGGCAAGCTCGGCCTCGTGCTGTCGCGTCTCGCGGACTACATCGAACAGCGTAATGCGCTGAAGCAGAAGATCATTCTGGCGTTCACGTATCCGGGCATCGTGACGATCATTGCGTTCGGCATCGTCACGTTCCTGCTGAGTTACGTCGTGCCGCAGGTCGTGAACGTGTTCGCGAGCACGAAGCAGGCGCTGCCCTTCCTGACCGTCATGATGATGGCGCTCTCCGCCTTCGTCCGAAGTTACTGGTGGGCGGTGCTGATCGGCGTCGTGATTTTCGCGTGGCTCGTGAAGACGATTCTCGCGCGGCCCGGGCCGCGCATGTCGTTCGACCGCTGGCTGCTGGGCGCGCCGCTCATCGGCAAGCTGGTGCGCGGCTACAACACCGTGCGCTTCGCCAGCACGCTCGCGATCCTCACCGCCGCCGGCGTGCCGATCCTGCGCGCGCTGCAGGCCGCGGGCGAAACGCTCAGCAACACGGCGATGCGCGAGAACGTCGACGACGCCATCGTGCGCGTGCGCGAAGGCTCGTCGCTGTCGCGCGCGCTCGGCAACACGAAGACGTTTCCGCCGGTGCTGGTTCACCTGATCCGCTCGGGCGAAGCGACCGGCGACGTCACCACGATGCTCGACCGCGCTTCCGAAGGCGAAGCGCGCGAACTCGAACGCCGCACGATGTTCCTCACGAGCCTGCTCGAACCGCTGCTTATCCTTGCGATGGGCGGCGTCGTGCTCGTGATCGTGCTCGCGGTGATGCTGCCGATCATCGAACTGAATAATCTGGTGCAGTGATGAACGCCCTTCAAACTCGCTTACTGACGCTCGCCGCGCTCGCGCTCTTTTGCGTGACGGTGACGTATTGGGTCGTCACGCTGACTTCGCGGCAAACCGCGCCGCTGCCCGCCGCGGCGGCGACGCGCCAGCCGTCGGTCGAGCAGGCTGCGACCATTTTCGGCGGACGGCTGGAGCGTCAGGCCAATTCGGACGTGCATCTGTTCGGCATTCTCGCGCTGCAGGGCGGCGCGGCGGCCATCGTGAGTTACGGCGGCGAGGCGGCGAAAGCCGTGTCGCTGGGCGGTCCGCTCACGCAAGGCGTGAAGCTTTCGGAAGTGCGCGCGCGCTCGATCATCATCGAGCGCAACGGCGTCAAGTCGGAGATTTTCCTGCCGCAGAATCCGCCCGGCCCGACGATCTGGGTGCGCTGAACGCGACGCGATGCCTCGCTTGCGGCCGAATCACGCGACGAAAGCGGATCGATAGAATGACCGGCGGCTTCGGCAAGGCGGAAAGCCGCGCGATTTTTGTAATCACCGGGCAAGACCCGGAAACAATATTTTCAATTCAAGAGGTAGCAGTCATGCAATTGTGGACCCAACGCCGCATGCGAATTCAACAAGCTCAGGCGCAAGGACGCCGCCAGCGCGGCTTCACGCTGATCGAAATCATGGTCGTGATCGCGATTCTCGGCATTCTCGCCGCGCTGATCGTGCCGAAGATCATGAGCCGCCCGGACGAGGCGCGCCGCGTCGCCGCGAAGCAGGACATCGGCACCATCATGCAGGCGATGAAGCTGTATCGCCTCGATAACGGCCGTTATCCGACGCAAGAGCAAGGCCTGCGCGCGCTGATCGAAAAGCCGACGACCGAGCCGGTGCCGAACAACTGGAAAGACGGCGGCTATCTCGAGCGCCTGCCGGCCGATCCGTGGGGCGGCCAGTATCAATATCTGAATCCGGGCGTGCACGGCGAAGTCGACGTGTTCAGCTACGGCGCGGACAACAAGGCCGGCGGCGAAGGCAACGATGCCGACGTCGGCTCCTGGCAGTAAATCGGCGGCTTGAATCGTGAACGGGCATTCGGCGGCGCGGCGTCAGGCAGGCTTCACGCTGCTCGAAATGCTCGTCGTGCTGGTGATCGCGGGCCTGCTCGTGTCGCTCGCGTCGCTGCAACTCACCCGCAACCCGCGCACCGATCTGAAGGAAGAAGCGCAGCGTCTCGCGCTGCTGTTCGAATCGGCGGGCGACGAAGCGCAGGTGCGCGCGCGGCCGATCGCGTGGCAGCCCATCGACGGCGGGTATCGCTTCGACATCCGCACCGAGGACGGCTGGCGTCCGTTGCGCGACGAACTCCTGCGTCAGCGGCGCTGGGAAGGCGGCGTGACCGGCGTATCCATCCAGTTCCTCGATTCGGACAAAACGGCGGGCCGGCTCGTGTTCGGCACGGAGGCCATCGACTCGCCCATGGAAATCACCTTGTTCTCGGCGGTAGGCCGCGTGACGATCGTCGGCAGCGGCAACGGCCGCTATCAGGTGCAGTGATGCGCCAGCGTCGTCATCAACGCGGCTTCACGATGATCGAAGTGCTCGTCGCGCTGGCGATCATCGCGGTGGCGCTCGCCGCCTCGGTGCGCGCGGTCGGCTCGCTCGCGACGGGCGAAGCGGAGCTGCATCGGCGGCTGCTCGCGGGCTGGAGCGCGGACAACGAACTCGCGCAGCTCAGGCTCTCGCATCAGTTTCCGGCGATCGGCTCGCGCACGTTCGACTGCTCGCAGGGCAATCTGAAACTCTCGTGCACGCAGCGCGTGAGCCAGACGCCCAATCCGATTTTCCGGCGCGTCGAGATGCTGGTCACGACGCCGGGCCGCTCCGGCTATCTGGCGCAAATGGTCACGGTGGTGGCGAATGAAACGAACCGCTCGCTCTGACCGCCGCACCAGTCAGCGCGGTTTCACGCTGCTGGAAATGCTGATCGCCATCGCGATTCTCGCGGTGCTCGCGGTGCTGTCGTGGCGCGGGCTCGATTCGGTGATTCGCGGCCGTGCGACCATCGAGAACGCGATGCAGGACGAGCGCATCGTCGCGCAATTGTTCGACCAGATGCGTATCGACGCGCGCCAGGCCGCAACCGACGACGAAGCCGGCCAGCCCGCCGTGCAGATCGGCAATGGCTCGCTGCAGATCGTGCGCGGCGTCTTCGCGCCCGGTACGGCGCCGCGTCTGCAAGTGGTGCGCTACAGGCTGTCGAACGGGCGGATCGTGCGCTATGCATCGCCGCCGCTGTCGAATGTCGGCGAAGTGCGGCGCGCGTTGCAGTCGGGCGATTCGGGCGACGGCTGGACATCGATTCCGCTGATGGGCGGCGTGGCGTCGCTCGCGACGCGCGTCTACATTCCGGAAAAAGGCTGGACGACGCGCATGGGCGACGTGTTCGCGCAGATCAACCAGAACGACAACAACCTGAAGGTGCCGCAACTGGGCAACGCGCCGCTGGCGCGCGCCGTGTCGGGCGTTCAGGTCGCGGTCGGCGCGCGCACGCTGGCGACGCCGATCACGCGCGTCTTTCTGGTCGGAGAATGAACATGCGCGCTCCGAACCGGAAGAAGCAGCGCGGCGTCGCGATCATCAGCGCGCTCCTCGTCGTATCGCTCACGGCGATTCTCGTCTCGGGCATGCTGTGGCGTCAGCAGGTGCAGATTCGGCGCATCGAGAATCAGCGGCTGCTCGCGCAGGCGCAATGGATTTCGCGCAGCGCGCTCGACTGGACGCGTCTCATCCTGCGCTCGGAAGCCGATACTTCGCCGACGGTCACGTATCTCGGCGGCGTGTGGGGCGTGCCGATCGCGCGGACGAAGCTGTCGGATTTTCTCGGGCAGATCGGCGAAGTGCGCGCGCAGCAAGGCGCGTCGACGTATCTGTCCGGCTCGATCGAGGACGCGCAGGCGAAATTCAACCTGCGCAATCTGGTGTCGACGCCGACGCCCGGCGTGCTGACGATCAACGTCGCGCAGATTCAGGCGTTTCAGCGGCTGCTGACGATGCTCGGCATCAACGGTTCGCTCGCGAAGACGGTCGCGCTGCAGATGCGCGCCGGCCTCGCGCGCTCCGCAACGCGCTTCCAGGCGCAAACGGGCAACAGCGCGACCACGGCGAGCGGCCAGAACAACGAATCGACGACGCTCGCGGCGATCGCGCAGGGCGGCGGCGCGGCCGGCGGCGGCAATTTCACCGACGATCCCGGCCTGAAGGACGCGGACAGCAACGCGCCGGTCGCGCCCTTGCAGATGATCACCGTCGATTCGCTGCTCGACGTGCCGGGTTTTTCCGCGGAAGCGGTCGCGAAGCTGAGGCCGTTCGTCACCGTGCTGCCGACGACGACCGCAGTGAACATGAACACCGCGCCCGCCGAAGTGATCGCCGCGCTGATCCCGGGCATGAATCTGTCGCAGGGACAAGCGTTCGTCGCGCGCCGCGAGACGGTGTTCTTTCACGACATCGGCAACGTGCAACTCGCGCTGACCGGCGCGGGCGTCAAGACGGTCTCGATCGATTCGAACGAGATGGACGTCACGACGAAGTATTTCGTGATCCACGGGCGCGTCGAACACGAGCGCGCGCAACTGGAGCGCACGACGCTCGTGTATCGCGATCCGACGACGCATACGACGCGCATCGTCTACACGCGTGATTCGCTGTAGAACCGATGCGCTGTTATTGATGAGAGGAAGTGGCCTTTGAGCACACTGATCGTTTTGTTACCGCCGCGCGATCCCGCGGTGCGCTCGGAAGAGTGGCATCTGCCGGATCTGCCGTTTCTGCTGCTCGACAAGCGCGGCGAGCCGCAACGCATCGGCCGCGCGGCGATCGGGCTGTTGCCGCGCGCGAGTGCGACCGTGCTGATCGTCGCTGCGCGCGACACGCTTCTGCTCGCCGCTGCCGTGCCGCCACTCAAGGGGCCGCGCTTGCGGCAGGCGCTGCCGAACGTCGTCGAGGATCAGCTGATCCAGGATCCGCAGACGTGCCACATCGCCGTCGATCCGGTCGCCCTCGCCGATGGCAAGCGCGTCGTCGGCGTGATCGATCGCGGCTGGTTCCGCTTCGTGGTCGGTGCGTTTTCGGGCGCGGGGCATCGCAATCTGAAGGCCGTGCCCGCGATGCGCTGCCTGCCGGTTCCGGCCGCCGTGCCATTCGATGAAACCGGCGAAGCCGAAGAGATCGAAGCGCCGCCGCAGCCGTTTATCGCGGGGCTGCTCGGTCATGTCGTGTCGACCGCGCCCGCGCTGATCGGCGAAATGGCCGCGCCCTCGCCCGCCGCGCTCGGCGCGCCGCGCATCGAGGTGGCGATTGCGCGCGGCGAACGCGCGGCGCTCGGCGAAGGACTCGCGCTGCCCGCCGATTCGATCGAGGCAACGCTCGCCGCGCTCGCCGGCGATCAACCCGTGACGCTTTATTCGCTCGCCGATCTGCCCGGCGACGAACCGCGCTTGTCCGGTTCGCGCAATGCTGCGGCGGCCATCGCCGGCGCGCATCCGATCACGTTCGAGGCGCTCGCGCGCAACGCGCTCGCGTGCCGCTTCGACCTGTGCCAGTTCGAATTCGCCGCGCAACCGTGGCGGCTCGACCGCGCGACGATGCGGCGTCTGCGCGTGCCGATCGCGCTCGTGGCGGCGTCGGTGGTCGTGTCGATCATCGGCATCAACGTGCAATGGCTGCAGCTTGCGCGTCAGCGCGACGCGATCAGCGCGCAGGAAACCGAGCTCCTGCTCAACGCCTTCCCGAAGACGACGACCGTGCTCGATGCGCCCGACCAGATGACGCGCAATCTCGATCGTCTGCGCGTGGCATCGGGCGAGCTGTCGCCGTCGGATTTCCTGTCGCTCGCCGACGGCCTCGCGCGCTCGCTCGGTCCCGTGCCGGTGAACGGCGTCGCGGGGCTCGATTATCGCGAGCGTCGGCTGGAAGTGACCTTCAAGCCGGAGACGAAGGTCGATCCCGATCTTTCGAAGCGCCTCGCCGCGAACGGCCTGAACGGATCGATCGATACGAACACAGGCAAATGGACGATCAGGAGCGGCCAATGAAAGCGGAAATCGGACGTTCCCTGTCGGAATTCTGGGAAGCGCGCACGCCGCGCGAGAAGACCATTCTCATGTGGGGCGGCATCGCGGTCGGGCTCGCGCTCGTCTATCTCGTGCTGTGGGCGCCCGCCTATGAAGGCCGCGCGCGGCTGCGCGAATCGCTGCCGACGATGCAGCGCCAGCTCGCGACGATGACCGCGCAGGCCAACGACGCGCGCTCGCTCGCGCCCGCCGCCGAAGGCGTGATGCCGACCGGCGCCGCGTTGCGCGATGCGCTCGCGAAGTCGCTCGCCGACAACGGCATGCAGCCGACGCAGGTTCAGGTGATCGGCGCGGCGGTGCAGATTCAGTTGAAGAACGCGTCGTTTCCGAACTGGACGGCGTGGCTCGACGACGCCCGCAAGCAGTTCAAGGTGCAGGTCTCGGAGGCGCACGTCACGGCGCTGAAGCCGGATGGCCAGGTCGATCTGACGGCATCGCTGCAACCGGCCGGCACGAAATGAGTTACTGGACGCGACGAATCCGGCTCGCGTTGCCGGCGCTTTTCGTGATCGTGATTTCGGTCGCCGGCACGCTGCTCGCGATGATGCCCGCCGCGTGGATCGTGCCGCAGTTCTCGAAGGCAACGGGCGGCCATGTGAATCTGGTCGATCCGGCGGGCTCGCTGTGGAGCGGCTCGGCCACGCTGATGCTCGCCGCGGGCAGCGACGGCGCGGGCGCGACGCTCTTGCCGGGGCGCATCGAATGGACGACGGCGTTTCTGCCGCTCTTCACCGGCCGCGTTCACATGACCATGCGTCAGACCGAAGCGATGCCCGATGCCGTGATCGTCGACGCCACCACGCGCGGCGCGGTCATCACCGCCGGCCAGATCGCCGTGCCCGCGACGTTGCTCTCGGGCCTCGGCGCGCCGTTCAATACGCTCGATTTCGACGGCAGCGTGCGGCTCTCGTGGACGGAGTTCCGCCTGCTGAACCGCAATGCGTACGGGCAAGTGGTCGTCACGCTCGATGACATGGCTTCGCGCGTCTCGCGCGTGAAGCCGCTCGGTTCGTATCGCGTCGCGTTGCAGGCGCAGGGCGCGTCCGCGACCATCGATCTTTCGACGAGCAAAGGTCCGCTGATGCTCACCGGCAACGGCGCGATCTCACCGGAATCGACGTCGTTCCAAGGCACGGCGACGGCCGCGCCGGATCAGCGGGAAAACCTCGCGGGTCTGCTCAACCTGCTCGGCCGTCACACCGATCCGGACACGGTCGCCCTGACCTTCATGCGTTAATCAGCGGCTGGCGGTTTGCGCCGGACTCGACGCGGGCGCGGGCGCTTGAACCGCGCCCGTTTCGCGATCCATCTGCCCGACATCCCAGCCGCCGCCGAGCGCCTTCACCAGTCCGACCGACGACACCATCCGCTGTCCCGCGATGTTCGCGAGCTTCTGCTGCGCGGTGAATGCGGTCGTCTGCGCGGTCAGCACGCTGATGAACGCGACCGTTCCCGCCTTGTACTGATTGTTGATGATCGCGAGCGCCTGCTGCGCCGATTCCACGGCCTGCTGCTGCACGACGATTTCCTTCTCCAGAATGCGCAGCGACGCGAGATTGTCTTCGACGTCCTGGAACGCGGTCAGCACCGTCTGCCGATACGTCGCGACGTTCTGGTCGTAAGTCGCGCGCGCGGCTTCGGTGCGTGCGGAGCGCAGGCCGCCGTCGAAAATGGTCGCGGCGATGTCCGGCCCGAGCGTCCAGAAGCGCGACGGCGCGCGCAGCAATTGCGACAGCACCGAGCTTTCGAAGCCGCCTTGCGCGGAGAGCGTGAGCGTCGGGAAGTACGCGGCCATTTCGATGCCGATCTGCTCGTTCGCCGCCGCGGCCTTGCGTTCCGCCGACGCGATGTCGGGCCGGCGCTCGAGAATCGCGGATGGCATCTGCACGGGAACGGTCGGCGGCGTGGCGTCGAGCGGAATCGGCGGAATCGAAAACGTGGAAGCGGCCTCGCCGACGAGCACCGCGATCGCATGTTCGTACTGCGCGCGCGCGACGCCGTTATCGATGGCCGATGCCTGCGCCGACTGCAACTGCGTCTGCGCCTGAATCACGTCCGAACGCGCGACGATGCCCTGCGCGTACTGATTCTGCGTGAGCTTGAGCGATTGCTCGTAGGCCGCGACGGTGTCGTCGAGGAGCCTTTGCTGCGCGTCGAGCGAGCGCAACTGGAAATAGGTTTGCGCGAGCGTGGCCTGCGCGGACAGCCGCGCGTTGGCGAGATCGGCGGCGGCGCCTTCCTGGCCGGCCTTTTGCGCGGAGACCGTGCGCGACACGCTGCCCCACAGATCCGGTTCCCACGATGCGTCGAGCGCAAGGCTGAACTGGTTGGTGACGGCACCCGTCTGCCCGAGGCTGGAGCTGCTGGTCGACCGGTTGCCCGCGCCCGTTCCCGAACGCGCCGCCGAAGCCGATGCGCCGATCGTCGGGAAATACGCCGCGCGCGCCTCGCCGACGAGCGCGCGTGCCTGACGATACGCGGCCGCGTATTGCGCGATGGTCTGGTTCGATTGATTCAGGCGCGCTTCGAGATCGTCGAGGCGCTCGTCGCGATAGATGCTCCACCATGCGCCGCGATCGGCCTGGTCGGCGGGCTGGGCGACTTTCCAGCCCTCGGGCGCTTCCTTGTAGCTGGCCGGGACCGCCGTCGTCGGGCGCTGATAATCGGGCCCGACAGCACAGCCGGCGATGAACATCGCGAGCATGGCGGCGAGCGCCGTCGTGGTCAGGCGCGCGGCGGCGGAAGCGGGAAAGGCGGGGCGATACGGCATCTGCTTGTCGGAATTCCTGTCGGCGCCGCGCCGTTCGATATGACGGACGCGGCAAGCCGAAATGGTAACGGAACGCGACGGGCGCTCGTGCGGCGCGCGCGTCAGGCAGACGTTAGCGTAACGGGTTCGCCGTAAGGCGGGTGTTACGCAGCGGGTGGAATCGGTTACGACGCGTTACGGTGACGATTATCGTCCACTACCGGGACACGGCGAGCAGGGCGCCGAGAGCAACGGTCGCGCCGGCGCTTTCGCGGGCGCGGCCGCCGCCTTGCGACGCTGCCGGTTCTCGAACCATCCCATGCCCAAGACGACGAACGATCCGCCCGGCAGCAGGAACACGATCAGATACAACGCGAGTTTCCACGAACTCAGCTTCGGCGGGACGAAGTGACGGGAGGCGTCGGCGATCTTGCTGCTGATGGGGCCGAAGCGTCGGCGGGCGGTACGGACAAAGCGGGTCATCGAAAGGTCCTTCGGGCGTCGGCGAGCGACGGCGGGCGGTCAGAACATGGTCTCGGGCGGCGCATGAAGCGCGTAACTCGTTGCATAGAATAATATTGACTGTGCAACTAATTTTCAAGATACTGCTGATTGCTTTTCGCAATTGTTGCCTTTAGGAGACGCGGCGCAGTGTCACACCTTTGCACCCGCGGTTTGACCGATGTCGCATGAACGGCGAACCGCTTTACGATCCCGCGACGA
Source organism: Caballeronia sp. ATUFL_F1_KS39 (assembly GCF_023630985.1). NCBI lineage: Bacteria > Pseudomonadati > Pseudomonadota > Betaproteobacteria > Burkholderiales > Burkholderiaceae > Caballeronia > Caballeronia sp. ATUFL_F1_KS39. Next base: position 24,551 of record NZ_JALQDZ010000001.1, read on the forward strand.
TCCAGCTCGAAACGAGCCTCGGCTACTACCTCGCGAAGGCGCGCAACGTGCTCGTCATGCGAACGGATCAGGCGTTGAAGCCGCTCGAACTCACGTCGCCGCAGATCGGCGTGATTCTGCTGCTCGCGTCGGGGCGGGCGCGCACGCCGCTGGAACTGTCGCGCGAGCTGTCGTACGACAGCGGCTCGATGACGCGCATGCTCGACCGGCTCGAGAAGAAGGGTTTCGTCAGCCGCGCGCGTAGCGAAGTGGACCGGCGAATCGTCGAACTCAGTCTGACGGAGCGCGGACGTGACGCGGCGGCGCGTTTGCCGGTGATAGGCGCGGCCGTGCTCAACGAGCAGTTGCACGGCTTTACCCGCGCCGAGCTGGATCTGCTGATCGCGATGCTCGCGCGCATCGTCGGCAATACGCCGATGGGCGACTGCGCGCCATGCATGCTCGACGACGACTTGCCCTGATTCATCGGAATTAATCTGCATTTCTGCGCCGATTTCACTGTCTGAGCAGAGAATGCCGCGACAAGAAAAAGTTTGCGTGCGATGCGCATTTCGAGCGCCGCGCGCCGGAGAAACCTTCGATGTCCACATCCACTGCGGGCACGCCCGCCACGCCGCCCGCGCCGCTCACGGGCGGCATCCTCGCCCTTTTGACGATGGGCCTCGCGCTCGGCACCTTCATGGAAGTGCTCGACACGTCGATTGCGAACGTCGCCGTGCCGACCATTTCGGGCAGCCTCGGCGTCGCGACGAGCGAAGGCACGTGGGTCATTTCGTCGTACTCGGTCGCTTCGGCGATTGCGGTGCCGTTGACCGGCTGGCTCGCGCGGCGCGTCGGCGAGGTGAAGCTCTTCACGATTTCCGTGCTGCTGTTTTCGATCGCGTCGGCGCTGTGCGGGCTGGCTCACAACTTCGAATCGCTGATCGCGTTCCGGCTGCTGCAAGGCCTCGTCTCCGGCCCGATGGTCCCGCTGTCGCAAACCATCCTCATGCGCAGCTATCCGCCCGAAAAGCGCGGCCTCGCGCTCGGTCTCTGGGCGATGACCGTGATCGTCGCGCCGATCTTCGGCCCGGTGATGGGCGGCTATATCACCGACAACTACACCTGGCCGTGGATCTTCTATATCAACGTGCCGATCGGCGTGTTCTCGGCGGCGATCGCGTACTTCCTGCTGCGCGGCCACGAGACGAAGACGACGCAGCAGCGCATCGACGGTGTCGGATTGGCGCTGCTCGTGATCGGCGTCGCGAGCCTGCAGATGATGCTCGACCTCGGCAAGGATCACGACTGGTTCAACTCGAACTTCATCGTGACGCTGGCGATCGTGTCGGCGGTCTCGCTCGCGTTCATGTTCGCGTGGGAGTTGACCGAGAAGGAACCGGTGATCGACCTTTCGCTCTTTCGCGACCGCAACTTTGCGATGGGCGTGCTCATCACGTCGCTCGGCTTTCTCGCGTTCTTCGGCTCGGTCGTCGTGTTGCCGTTGTGGTTGCAGACCGTGCTCGGCTACACGCCGTGGCTCGCGGGTCTCGCCACCGCGCCGGTCGGGATTCTCGCGCTGGTGCTGTCGCCGATCATCGGGCAGAACATGCATCGGCTGAATTTGCGCGTGGTCGCGAGCTTTGCGTTCCTCACGTTCGCGTTCGTGTCGCACTGGAACTCGACCTTCACGCTCGATACGCCGTTCGACCAGATCATCTATCCGCGCTTGATTCAGGGCATCGGCGTCGCGTGCTTCTTCGTGCCGATGACGACGATCACGCTCTCCAGCGTCTCCGACGAACGGCTCGCGGGCGCCGCGGGCCTGTCGAACTTCCTGCGCACGCTGTCGGGCGCGATCGGCACGGCGGTCAGCACGACGTTCTGGGAAAACGACATGATCCGCCATCACGCGCGTCTGACCGAATCGGTCACGCCTTATTCGGCGGGCACGAACGCGTATTCGGACCTGCTGTCGGGACTCGGCTTGTCGGGACAGGCGCTGACCGCGCAACTGGATCGCGTGGTGTCGGCGCAGGCGTACATGATGTCGACCAACGACTTCTTCCGCATTTCGTTCTATGCGTTTCTCGTGCTGGCCGCGATGGTCTGGCTGACGCGGCCGAAGAAGGGCGCGTCAGCCTCGATGGGACACTGAACTACTGAGGCGTGAGCGGCGTGACCGACTGCCCCGGCTGGTTCTCCAGATTGAGCGGGACCGGCTGATCCAGCGGGCTGACCTGCACGCCGCTCGGCGCGGGTGCAGGCGGGGTCTGCGTGGCTTGCGGCGTTTCGGTCTTGCGCAGTCCGGGGCCATTCTTGATGAACTGCTTGAAATCCGCGCCCGCCTGCCACGGATTCGGCTGGCAGCCGAGCGGATTATCGCAATGCGCGGCGAAACCGATCGTCGCGGTGCCTTCGTTGGTCGGCGTCTTGGTGATCTGATACGCGAGCGCGCGCTTGCCGCTCGACGGCCCCGCCGTCTGGATGATCGAATCGGTGACGGTCTGCAGCTTGTATTCGGAATGGTTCGTCACCCAGACCTGGGCGCGCGCCCACCACGCGTCGCATTCCGGCTTGCTCATGCAGGTGAGCGGTTGCGTGGCTTGCTCCATCGTCGTGCTGCTGACCTGGTCCTGCACGGCGCAGCCGCTAAAAAGGGCGAGCCATGCAGCCCCAAGCGCGGCGGCGGCGAAGTACTTCTTCTTCATTACTCCCCCGATCGTCGAAAAGTCGGCCATATTTTGACCCCTCAAATCGGATGATGTGATGACGCGTTTCCCTCTGTTGCATAAGCCGGAAACAATTGCCGCCGCGTGCTGACACCGCAGCGGAAAAATCGCCTCACGCGTTCGCGGGGTTCAGCTTGTAGACCTGATACGCCGCAACGAAGGCGTCGAACGTTTCGGTGTCGCTGCTTTCGACGACCGCCTGTTCCACAAGCGATTTTGCCGCAAGCTCGTTCATCACGCGCTCTTCTGCGACGGAAAGCGGACGCGCACGAAAATCTTCCGCGTGACGCGCGCTGAGATCGAGCGCGAACTCGTCGAAGGTTTGCTGCTTGTCGCGCATCGTTTGCAGCACGCGCGCGGACGGCGTGAGCGACGCATCGGCGATGCGCGGCCGCAGCGCTTCCAGCGCGCGCGTGTGATCGCCGTTGCCGTTTAGCGTGTCGAGCGTCTTCGCGACCGGTTCGATTGCATCGAAGAGTTCTTCGGCCCATTGCTGCATCGGCACGCTTGCGCCGTCGCGTTGCAGCGCGAGACCCGGCTTGCGCCCTTCCTTCGACACCGTCATGAAATTCGCGTTGGCTTCGATGCTCGCGCCGGGCGGCAACAGCGGGCTGTCTTCCAGTGCGCAATAGAGCAGATACGCATCGAGAAAGCGCGCGGTTTCGAGCGAGACGCCCGTCGGCACGAACGGATCGATGTCGAGGCAGCGCACTTCGATGTACTGCACGCCGCGCTCGGCCAGCGCATGCAGCGGACGTTCGCCCGAATGCGTGACGCGCTTCGGGCGGATCGTCGAGTAGAACTCGTTTTCGATCTGCAGCACGTTCGTGTTGATCTGCACCCATTCGCCGTCGCGCTGCGTGCCGATGGCTTCATACGGCGCATACGGCTGGCTCACGGCTTTGGCGAGCACGTCGAGATACGCGTCGAGATTGTCGTAGCTCGGCAGCAGATCGGCCTGCGCGGGATTGTTGGTGTATCCGAGATCGCTCATGCGCAGGCTGGTCGCGTGCGGCAGATAGAACGTGGCGGCATCGAACGTTTCCAGATGATGCTTCTTGCCGGCGACGAAGCGCTTGTTCAGCGCCGGCGACGCGCCGAACAGATACATCAGGAGCCAGCTCGTGCGGCGGAAATTGCGGATCAGCGCGAAGTAGCGCTCGGACTGAAAGTCTTTCGCGGACAGCGTGCTCGTCGCATCGAGCGCCTGCCAGGCGCGCCATACGTTTTCATCGAGCGAATAGTTGTAGTGGATGCCCGCGATGCATTGCATCGTGCGGCCGTAGCGCAGCGCGAGGCCGCGCCGGTACACCGTCTTCAACATGCCGATGTTCGACGTGCCGTAATAGCCGAACGGAATCTCGTCCTCGGGCGGCAGCGAGTTGGGCATCGAATTGTTCCACAGCAACTCGTCGCCCATGTGCGCGTACGCGAAGCGATGCAGCGCGTCGAGGCGATCGAGCGTGATCGCCACATCCGATTCGGCGGGCGTGATGAGCTCGACGAGCGCCTCGGAGTAATCGGTCGTGATGAGCGGATGCGTCAGCGCGGAGCCGAACGAGCGCGGATGCGGCGTCATCGCCAGCTTGCCCTGCGGCGTCACGCGCAAGCTTTCTTTTTCGATGCCGCGCAAGCCTTGGCGCAACGCGTCGGCATGCGGACCGGACGCGAGCGCGGCAAGCCTGCGCTCGAAAGCGCCGGCCTTGGTGTGAGCGGGATTCTTGTTTGCCATTGAAGCGTTCTGCGAGGAGCGCGAGCGCGTGTGCGCGCGGTCGTATTTTTAGGGTAGCGGGCACTTTAACATCTCGGTGTAAGGCGTGCTTGGGCCCATATCAGGCAAGGGATTGCGGGTTTTTCGGGAGATTCGCGGGAGATTCGCGGGAGATTCGCGGGAGATCCGCGGAATACGCGGCGGTGCGCTTTGGAGCCGCTTGGAGCGGCTCGCGAGGACATCGAAGCGCTCGCGCGTCATGTCGACGGCGAGCGCGCCTGCTTCATGCAACCTTGTTGGTTTCGTTGCGCGCGCGTTCGGTTTCGAGCAGCGTTTCCTTGCGCGGCGTGCCCCAGCGATAGCCGGCGATCGCGCCATCCTTGCCGATGACGCGATGACACGGAATCGCGAGCGCCACCGGATTCGACGCGCACGCATTCGCCACCGCCCGCACCGCGCGCGGCGCGCCGAGCGATTCGGCGATCTCGGTGTAACTGCGCGTCTGCCCATACGGGATGCGCCGCAACGCGTCCCATACGCGCCGTTGAAATGCGGTCGCGCCGATGTCGAGCGGCAAATCGAAGCGCTCGCGCGTGCCTTGCAGATACGCGCGAATCTGCGCGATGAACGGCTCCAGTTTCGCGGCATCCTCGACGCGTTCGGCCTGCGCGAAATCGGCGGCGAGCTGATCGACGAGCGTGGGCGCGTCGTCGCCGAATGCGATCTTGCAGACGCCCTTGTCGGTCGCGGCGATGAGCACGGCACCCAGCGGCGTCGCGGCGGTCGCGTAACGCACGGTCAGCCCAGCGCCCTGACGCTTATACGCGGACGGCGTCATGCCGAGTTCCGCGGGCACGGCCTCGTACATGCGCGACGGCGAGCCGAAACCGGCGTCGTGCGTCGCGCGTGTGACGTCGCGGCCGCGCTGCAACGCATCGCGCAGCACGCCGGCACGCTGCGCCGCCTGATACTGACGCGGCGAAATGCCGACGATTCGCGAAAACAGGCGCTGCAGGTGAAACGGGCTGACATGCACGGCGTCGCTCAATTGCGCGAGCGTCATGCGTTGCTGCGGATCGGCGTCGAGCACCTTGCATGCGCGCTCGACGATCGCGAGTTCGCGCGGCAGGCTCGTCGGCTGGCAGCGCTTGCACGCGCGGTATCCGGCTTGTTCGGCGGAGTCGGTCGTCGGAAAGAATTCGACGTTCTCGCGACGCGGCGCACGCGACGCGCACGACGGTCGGCAAAACACGCCGGTCGTGCGAACGGCGAAGAAGAAGGCACCGTCGGCGCGCTCGTCGCGATCGACGACGGCTTGCCAGCGGCTTTCATCGGAGGAAAAAACAGGGTTCGTGACGGTTTTCATGACGACCTCGATGGCTCTTGGGTACGTGACCACTGTAGAGCCGCCCAACTGAGGTTACGCGCCGATTCTTGCTCTGTCATCGGTCCGCGAAATCCGAAAAGTGACGCTCAGATACCACAAAGGGACGCCATAGGGGTTTTTACCGAAATTTCTATTGCGTCGCATCAAGTGGCTGTGTATGATTGGAACTGTCTCCTCCATGTCTCCTCCTGATATGGATTCAGCCCGCCCACTAAGGCGGGCTTTTTTTCGTCCGTGGTTTTTGCGTGTTCGAAACGTCAGCGCGAAAAAAACCGGGCGCGTGGCCCGGTTTCTAGTAGACGATTCCGCCGCCGTTACAGCACGTAGCGCGACAAATCCTCGTCTTGCGCCACATCGCCGAGCGCGCGTTCCACATACGGCGCGTCGATTCGCACAGGCTTGCCGGCATGATTGCCCGCCGCGAACGACACTTCTTCGAGCAGCTTCTCGATCACCGTATAAAGCCGCCGCGCGCCGATATTCTCGGTCTTCTCATTCACCGAAAACGCGATTTCCGCGAGACGCCGGATGCCGTCTTCCGCAAAGTCGAGCTCGACGCCTTCGGTCGCCAGCAGCGCCTTGTACTGCTTGACGAGACTCGCATCGGTCGAATTCAGGATCGATTCGAAATCGCCGACGGACAGCGAATCCAGCTCGACGCGAATCGGAAAGCGCCCCTGCAGTTCGGGAATCAGATCGCTCGGTTTGGCGAGATGAAACGCGCCGCTCGCGATGAACAGGATGTGATCGGTCTTGATCATCCCGTACTTCGTGTTGATGGTCGTGCCTTCGACGAGCGGCAGCAGGTCGCGCTGCACGCCCGCGCGCGAGACTTCGGCGCCGCCCGTCTCGCTGCGCGACGCGATCTTGTCGATCTCATCGAGAAACACGATGCCGTTCTGCTCGACGTTCTGCACCGCCTTGCTCTTGACCTCTTCGTCGTTGAGCATCTTGCTGGCTTCTTCGTCGGTCAGCAGCTTGAGCGCTTCCTTGACCTTCACCTTGCGGCGCGTCTTCTTGCCGCCGCCGATGTTCGCGAACATCGAGCGAATCTGTTCGGTCATGTCTTCCATGCCCGGCGGCCCCATGATGTCCATGCCGACTTGCGGCATTTCCACATCGAGCTCGATTTCCTTGTCGTCGAGCGCGCCTTCGCGCAGGCGCTTGCGGAAGGTCTGACGCGTGGCGTTGTCGCCGCCTTCGCTGCCCGACGACTCGATCGCGTTCGTGGCGCCGAATCCGACCGGCCGCGCCGTCGGCAGAAGAATGTCGAGGATGCGGTCTTCCGCGCGATCTTCGGCCTTCGTGCGGACTTTCTTCATCTCGGATTCGCGCGTCTGCTTCACGGAAATCTCGATCAGATCGCGCACGATGCTGTCCACGTCGCGGCCCACGTAGCCCACTTCGGTGAACTTGGTCGCTTCGATCTTGATGAACGGCGCGTCCGCGAGCTTGGCGAGACGCCGCGCGATTTCGGTTTTGCCGACGCCCGTCGGCCCGATCATCAGAATGTTCTTCGGCGTGATCTCCTGACGCAGCGGCTCGGCGACCTGCTGACGGCGCCAGCGGTTGCGCAGCGCGACGGCAACCGCCTTCTTCGCGCGCCCCTGGCCGATGATGTGCTTGTCGAGTTCGGAGACGATTTCGGAGGGAGTCATGGTGGTCATCGCAAAAGTCCTTTATTCGATCGTCTCGATGACGCGATTGTGGTTGGTGTAGATGCACATGTCGCCGGCGATGGTCAGCGCCTTCTCGACGATGTCGCGCGGCGAGAGATCGGTGTTCTCAATGAGCGCCTGCGCCGCAGCCTGCGCATAGGCGCCGCCCGAGCCGATCGCCGCGATGCCGTGCTCCGGATCGAGCACGTCGCCGTTGCCGGTGATGACGAGCGTGTTGTCCTTGTCGGCGGTGATGAGCATGGCTTCGAGGCGTCGCAGCATGCGATCGGTGCGCCAGTCTTTCGCCAGTTCGACGGCGGCGCGCGTCAGATTGCCCTGATGCTTCTCGAGTTTGGCTTCGAAGCGGTCGAGCAGCGAGAACGCGTCGGCCGTGCCGCCGGCGAAGCCGACCAGCACCTTGCCGCCATAGATGCGGCGCACTTTCTTCGCGCCCCCTTTCATGACGATATTGCCGAGCGTCACCTGACCATCGCCGCCCAGCGCGACCTTGCCGTCGCGGCGCACGGAGACGATGGTCGTGCCGTGAAATTGTTCCATGTGCGTTCCTTGGATAAACAGACGATGCGTGGCGATGAAAGTCCGCCGCGCAGTCGAGAATTCGATGGAGTGCACGGCGCGGGGTTCCGTCGGGCGTGAGGCCCGAGGCGGACGGCGCCGCGCTCGCGCTTGCCGCGATGAAGCTTTTGCGGCGCGCGTCGGATTCATTTTAGGGCGACGCCGGATTTATCAAGGCGTACGGTATCGGCGCTCGCCGTTTTTACCGGGCACAAAGCAAAAAAGGCATCCCTTCGTTGGATGCCTTTTTGCCGATGCGACTGCTTCTGCACAACTTTTTTGCGGCGGCGTCTTCCCCGTTGCGGGCGGTCCCGCGACGCTCGCCTGCCGACAGCGATTTCAGTCGCCGAACAGCTTCTGACGCAGTTCGCGGCGTTCCTGCGCTTCGAGCGACAGCGTGGCGGTCGGACGCGCGAGCAGGCGCGGAATGCCGATCGGCTCGCCGGTCTCTTCGCACCAGCCGTAATCGCCGGACTCGATGCGCGCGAGCGACTGCTGCACCTTCTTCAGAAGCTTGCGTTCGCGATCGCGCGTGCGCAGTTCCAGTGCGTGTTCTTCCTCGATGGTCGCGCGGTCCGCCGGGTCCGGCACGATCACCGTTTCCCGCAGGTTCTCGGTCGTCTGGCCGGCATTCTTCAGAATGTCCGCTTGCAACTGTTCGAGCCGGTTCTTGAAGAAGGCGAGTTGATCCTCGTTCATGTAGTCCTTCTCGCTCATCTTCAGGATTTCGGCTTCGGTCAAGAGTTTCGTTGTCATCAGCTTGCTTCTTCAATGTAGGGCGATGTCTTCGCAACGCCCGCACTTGCGTTACCCGCATTCAGCGCATCCGTACGCTAGGGGCTACGCGACACGTCGATGCGGGGCCGAACTCCTCTGGAAACCGATATTGGATGATGCTCCGGAAGACCGGGCGCATTCGCATGGCCCCGGATTTCCGGCCCCGGTGCTTTGACTTGATTTGCCTTCCCCCGGCAAATCGAGGCATCGTCCCGACGGGACATCCCTTCTCCCAAGATCCGCTGGCCGAGCGCCTCGAAGACGCGCATTCAGCGGAACTGCCCTTCTCCAGTGGGGCTGTATTGTAACTGAACCGCAAATTCCAACTAAACCTACGGAAAACCCTGTCGATTTGCGCCGGAATTTCAAAAATATAACGCCTGAACGCGCAAAAAGCGATGACGCTTGGTGGGCGCGACTACATACGCGCACCGAAAGTCGGACATGAAAAACGCCGCGCGCGAGCCCTTCGCGGCGGCGTTCTGTGTCAGTGCCCGTTTTGTCGCCCCGCGTGATTCGCGGCAATCCAAGCGAGATGCATGCCGGATTACTTCACCAGGCAGGCGTCGAGGCCGTCGGTGATCAGATCCTTCGGCAGTTCGATGCCGATGAACACCATCTTGCTGTTCTTCTTCTCGATCGGCATCCACTTGCCGGCGAGATCGCTGCCCATCATCTGATGCACGCCCTGGAACACGACCTTGCGATCGACGCCCTTCATATAGAGCACGCCCTTGTAGCGCAACAGGCGCTCGCCATAAATCTGCAGAATGCCGCCGAGGAAGTCTTCGAGGCGGTTCGGATCGAACGGCTTGTCGCTGCGATACACGAACGACTTGATCTTGTCGTCGTGATGCGCGTGATGATGATGGTGATGCCCGTGCTCGTGATCGTGGCTGTGGTCGTGACCGCAGGTCGAATGATCGTGATCGTGATCGTGATCATGGTCATGCGCGTGGTCATGATCGTGATCGTCTTCCGCGAGGAAATCCGGATCGATCTCGAGCTTCGAGTTCAGATTGAAGCCGCGCAGATCGAAAATTTCCTTGATGTCTGCGTCGCCGAAATTCACGACCTTGATCGCCGCGCGCGGGTTCATGTGCAGCAGGCGATGCTTCAGCGCTTCGAGTTCGTCGGCGGAAACGAGATCGGATTTCGTGATGAACAGGCGATCCGCGAAGCCGACCTGACGCTGCACCACTTCGTGCTGGTCGAGCTGCGCATTCGCGTGCTTCGCGTCGACGAGCGTGATGATCGCGTCGAGCAGGAATTCGTCGGCGACGGTGTTGTCCATGAAGAACGTCTGCGCGACCGGACCCGGATTCGCGAGGCCGGTGGTTTCGATCACGACGCGGTCGAAATCGAGCGTGCCCGCCTTCTTGCGGTTCGCGAGGTCTTCGAGCGCGCGCGCGAGGTCGCCGCGGATCGTGCAGCAGATGCAGCCGTTGCTCATCTGGATGATCTGCTCGTTCGTCTCCTGCACGAGGATCTCGTTGTCGATGTTCTCTTCGCCGAACTCGTTCTCGATCACGGCGATCTTCATGCCGTGCTTCTCGTTCAGGATGCGCTTGAGCAGCGTGGTTTTGCCGCTGCCCAAAAAGCCGGTCAGGATGGTTACGGGAATCATGGTGTCGCCTTTTAAGTTCGGGGAACGCGCGGAATCGAATATTGGAACATATTTGCGGAGCCGACGCTTCGTGCGCCCTTCGCTCGCGAATCGCCCTTAACTGAGGCCGATCAAGCGATTTGCAACAGCAGCCCTTTCAGATACTCGCCTTCCGGAAACGCCGTCAGCAACGGATGATCCACGCCCGCGCCGAGCCGCTTGAGGATGCGCGCATCGACGCGCGCGTCGGCCGCCGCGCTCGCGACGATCTTCTGGAACAAGTCGGCATCGATCGCGCCGGAACATGAGTACGTGAAAAGCAGGCCGCCTGGACGCAGCAACTTGAAGCCGCTCAGATTGATGTCCTTGTACGCGCGCGCGGCGCGATCGACGGTTTCCTTCGACGGCGCGAACTTCGGCGGATCGAGCACGATCAGGTCGAAGCGCCGGCCTTCGTCGTAGAGACGGCGCAGCGTCTTGAACGCATCGGCGTCTAGCCATTCGGCTTTCTCCGCGTCGAAGCCGTTGGCCTTCACGTTCTCCCGCGCGAGCGCGAGCGCTTCGCCCGATGAATCGACGGAGACCACGCGCGTCGCCCCGCCTTTCAGCGCGGCCAGCGAGAATCCGCCCGTGTAGCAGAAGCAGTTGAGCACTTCGCGGCCTTGCGCGTTCTGCGCAACGAGCACGCGGTTGTCGCGCTGATCGACGTAAAAGCCCGTCTTGTGGCCGTTGCGCACGTCGACGTGATAGCGCACGCCGCATTCGTTCGCGATGAGCGTCGCCGGAGGCGCGTCGCCCGCGAGCACGCCGGTCGTCTGTTCGAGACCTTCCTTCTGGCGGATCGACACGTCCGAGCGCTCGTAGACGTTCGCGCAACCGGTCGCATCGACGAGCGCCTGCACGATCGCGGCTTTCCATGACTCGACGCCCGTCGCCATGAACTGGCAGACGAGCTGTGCGTGATCGCCGGTATCCGCGACGTAGTAATCGACGATCAGGCCCGGCAAGCCGTCCGCTTCGCCGAATATGAGGCGCGTCGCGCCGGTGTCCTTGACCATCGTGCGCCGATGCGCGACCGCGCGCTGCACGCGGCGCTTGAAGAACGCGTGATCGATGGGCTCGCTTTCATCGAACGTCCAGACGCGCGCGCGAATCTGCGATTGCGGGCTGTACGACGCGCGCGCGAGAAAGCGTCCGTCGGCTGCGCGAATGACGACCGTCGCGCCCGGCGCGGGATTGCCGTCGATGCGCGCGATGGCGTTCGCATAAATCCACGGATGGCGGCGGACGAGCGACTTGTCCTTCGCCGGTTTGAGCGTGATGGTGTCCATTGCAAGCCGAGGCGGCGCGCAGGGCGCTCGCGGAGTTAATCGCGCTTCTTCGCGCGCGGGTGCGCCGCATCGTAGACGCGGGCGAGGTGCTGAAAATCGAGCGATGTATAAATCTGCGTGGCCGTGATGCTTGCATGCCCGAGCAGTTCCTGCACCGCGCGCAGGTCGCCGCTCGATTGCAGGACGTGCGTGGCGAACGAATGCCGCAGCACGTGCGGATGCACATTCGACGGAATGCCCGCGAGCAGCGCGAGCCGCTTCACGCGTTCGCGCACCACGCCGGGCGACATGCGGTTGCCGCGCACCGAGAGAAAGAGCGCGTGCGGTTCGAGCTTGACGAACTCGTCGCGCACGGCGAGCCATGCGCGCAGCGCTTCGACCGCCTTGCTGCCGACCGGCACTTTGCGCATCCGCTTACCTTTGCCGAGCACCGTGACTTCGGCGCCTTCCAGATCGATCCAGCCTTCGGACCGGTGTTCGGCAGTGTCGACGTGGCGAACGTCCAGCCCGACCAGTTCCGCGAGCCGCAGACCCGACGAGTAGAACAGTTCGAGTATCGCGTGATCGCGCAGCGCTTCGGTCGTATCGGCTTGCGGCGCGTCCATCAGCCTCGCGGCGTCATCGACGGAAAGCGCCTTCGGCAGCGTCTTTTCGCGCTTGGGCGCGCGCACCGTCGCGACCGGATTCGCGGGCATCTCGACGCGCTCGGCGAGCCATCGATAGAACGCGCGCCATGCAGACAGCCGATGCGCGATCGAACGCGACGATAATCCGCTCGCGTGCGCGCGCACGACCGCGCCGCGAATATCGGCGGATGTGAGCGATTCCAGTGGACGATCCTTGGCGAGCGCGCGCAGCTCGCTCAACTCGTGCGTATAGCCGCGCAGCGTGTGCTCGGAAAGATGCCGCTGATGCTCGAGCATCGCGAGATAGTCGGCGATCACGTCGGCGGCGGCGTTCATCGTCAATGCGGCAGCAGGCGGGACAGCGCGGCGCTCGCGAGCGCGCCGATCTGCGTGAGGAAATCCGTCGCCATGCCGTCGTGGAAGCGGCGCGGATCGGGCGAGCCCATGACGAGCAGGCCGAAGCTCGGCGCATCCGGGCCGGCTTGCGGATCGCGCAGCGCGATGAGCGACACGGATTCGATCTTGCGGTCGATGTCGGACGGGCCGTCGCTCGGCGCGACCGTCGCCGATGCCGAGTTCGCCGCGCCCAGCCACTGCGCGGCGGCGAAGCCGGTATTCACGCCGCAGTACGGCGCGGCGAGACCGGTCGTGAAAAGGCGTACTTCCTCGCCGACCTGACGGGCGAAATCGGCTTGGCGATAAGCTTCGTCGATATCCCACACGCGCAGCGCGGCGTGCGGCACGTCGAAGATTTCGCACAGCCCCTTGCTGATGGTCGCGGGCAGCGCGTACGGATCGCGCTGCGAGATTACGCGCACGGTCCAGCGATTGAACTTGGTCGAGATGCTGTCGTTTTCGTGGCCGTAGCGCAGCAATTCGGCGAGACGCCGTTCGAGCTGCTTGTTCTTGTCGCGCAGCATTTCCATCTGGCGTTCCTGCAGCGACACGGCCGCTTTGCCGTGCGGATTCGAAAGCCGGATGGTGCCGAGCAGTTCCGCGTGCTCGACGAAGAAATCAGGGTTGTCGAGCAGATAGTCGGCGACTTCGCGTGGATTCATGGTGACGTGTATGCGTTAAACGATGCGATCGAGCTCGATCTCGCCTTCGAAGACCGTTGCGGCGGGCCCGGCCATGAAGAGCGCGGCGGTTTCGTTCTTCGCGCCGTCCCAGCTGATCGTGAGCGTGCCGCCGTGCGTCTCGACGCGAACGGGCGAATCGAGCCGGCCGCGGCGAATGCCGGACGCCACCGCCGCGCACGCGCCCGTGCCGCACGCGAGCGTTTCGCCCGCGCCGCGCTCGTAGACGCGCAGCTTCACCGAATGCCGATCGACGATCTCCATGAAGCCCGCATTGACGCGCTTTGGAAAGCGCGCGTGACGTTCGACGAGCGGACCTTCGGTCAGAACGGGATACGCCTCGACGTCATCGACGATCTGGACCGCGTGCGGATTGCCCATCGACACGACGGAAATCCAGCGCCGGTCGTTGATCGAGCCGTTCACGTCGAGTGGCCAGAGCGTGTCGTTGCCTTCCTTCCGGCCTTCGAGACCTTGCGCGTCGAACGGCACTTTCGGCGGATCGAACACCGGCGTGCTCATATCGACGACGACTTCGCCGTTCTCCTGCATCGTCAGCGTGATGACGCCGTTTTGCACCTGCACGCGCACCGTCGATGCATCCGTCAGACGCCGGTCGCGGACGAACTTCACGAAGCAGCGCGCGCCGTTGCCGCAATGCTCGACTTCACCGCCATCGCAATTGAAGATGCGGTACTTGAAGTCGACGCCTTCGATCGTCGGCTTTTCCACGAGCAGCAACTGATCCGCGCCGACGCCGAAATGACGGTTCGCGAGCGCGCGCACCTGTTCGGCGGACAGATCGAGCGCCTGCGTGTAGCCGTCGAGCACGACGAAGTCATTGCCCGCGCCCTGCATTTTTGTGAATTTCAGTTTCATGGCCGCTATTGTATGTGAGCCGCGATGCCGCGTTTCGCGCGATTCAGGCGTCAATAAAAGCTCGGGTCGCCCGGCGGGCGCGTCTTGAAGCGCTTGTGCACCCAATAATATTGCTCGGGCATGCGCGGAATCTGCTCTTCCAGAAACGCGTTCATGCGGCGCGCGTCGGCCTCGTCGTCGCCGCTCGGATAATTTTCCCAAGGTTTGAAGACTTTCAGCCGATAACCCTTGTAGTTCGGCAAAACTTCTCCGATGAAGGGCACGACCTGCGCCTTGCCCGTCTTCGCGAGCCGGCCGACGGCGGTCAGCGTGCACGTCGGGATGCCGAAGAACGGCACGAACGTGGAGTTGCGCATGCCGTAGTCCATGTCCGCGCCGAGCATCACGGGCTTGCGATCGCGCAGCCAGCGCAGCACGATGCGCGCGCTGTCGGCGCGGCTCGCCATGTCGGCGCCGAAACGGGCGCGCTGTCTCTTCGCCAGTTCCTCGATCTGCGGATTCGAAAACGGCTGATACAGCGAACCGCAGCGCCGATGCAGCGAGTAGTTGAGAAAGATCGAGCCCGCCTCGATGCCGACGAAATGCAGTCCGAGAAAGAGCGTGGGCGGAAGATCGGGATCGGTGAGATCGATGGCGCTATCGACTTCGATCAGCTTTTCGAGCTTCTTCGCGGAGCCGAACCATTGCACGCTGCGCTCGACGTAACTGCGGATCGCGTGCCGAAAGTGCTTCTGCGCGATGTCCTCGCGTTTTTCGTCGGACCACTCGGGGAAGCACAGCTTCAGATTCGTATGGACGATGCGCTTGCGACGGCTCGGAATCTGATAGAGCAGCCAGCCGAGGCCGTCGCCGAAACGCGCGGTGATGCCGTATGGAATCACCGCGAGGAATTTGAGAAAACCGATGGCGAGCGCCACGCCGATACGACCTAGCATGACTCGCTCCGGCGGGCGGACGAGTGGAGCGGGACCGAGGAAGTCAAAAGGGTCAATTCTGTGAAAACTAAGGAAACCGGTATAATAAAACCTTCGCCGAGTTAATGGACAACTTGCGGGGCGAAGCGGGTCGGAGTCTTCTTACTTTCGAGAAGCGCCGGCCTGGAAGCACATCCGCTAAAGCGTCGCCGCTTCAGACTCCAAAAGAAGACGGCTACGTGAATATCAACCGTACTTTTATTGGAGTCTGAAGCGTGTCGAACGACTACCTCTTTACTTCCGAATCCGTTTCCGAAGGCCACCCGGACAAGGTTGCCGACCAAGTCTCCGACGCCATCCTCGACGCCATTCTGTCGCAGGACAAATATTCGCGCGTCGCCGCGGAAACGCTGTGCAACACCGGTCTCGTCGTCCTCGCGGGCGAAATCACGACCACCGCCAACGTCGATTACATCCAGGTCGCGCGCGACACCATCAAGCGCATCGGTTACGACAACACCGACTTCGGCATCGACTATCGCGGCTGCGCGGTTCTCGTCGCGTATGACAAGCAATCGCCGGATATCGCGCAAGGCGTGAACAAGGCGCACGACGACAATCTCGATCAGGGCGCGGGCGACCAGGGCCTCATGTTCGGCTACGCCTGCGACGAAACGCCCGAACTGATGCCGCTGCCGATCCACCTTTCGCATCGCCTCGTCGAGCGTCAGGCAAACCTTCGTCGCGATGGCCGTTTGCCCTGGCTGCGTCCGGACGCGAAGTCGCAAGTCACCGTGCGTTATGTCGATGGCCGCGCGCATTCCATCGATACGGTCGTGCTGTCGACGCAACATTCGCCGGACATCGACCTGCCGCAACTGCGCGAAGCGGTGATTGAAGAAGTCATCAAGCCGACGCTGCCGAAGGAACTCATCAAGGGCGACATCAAGTTTCTGGTGAACCCGACGGGCCGCTTCGTCATCGGCGGTCCGCAGGGCGACTGCGGTCTGACGGGCCGCAAGATCATCGTCGACACGTACGGCGGCGCGGCTCCGCACGGCGGCGGCGCGTTCTCGGGCAAGGATCCGTCGAAGGTCGACCGCTCGGCGGCGTACGCGGGACGTTATGTCGCGAAGAACATCGTCGCGGCCGGTCTCGCATCGCGCGCGCTGATCCAGGTTTCGTACGCAATCGGCGTGGCACGTCCGACTTCGGTGATGGTGAACACGTTCGGCACGGGCCGCGTGTCGGATGCCGAAATCACGAAGCTCGTTCTGGAGCATTTCGATCTGCGTCCGAAGGGCATCATCCAGATGCTCGATCTGCTGCGCCCGATCTACGAAAAGACGGCGGCATACGGTCACTTCGGCCGCGAAGAGCCTGAATTCTCGTGGGAAGCCACCGACAAGGCGCTCATGCTGGCCGAAGCGGCGGGCACGGAGCCGGTCGCAAGCGTGGCGTAACGCCATTCGCCGAACGCGCGGGACAAGAACCGGCAAGCATCGCGCTTGCCGTTTTTTTTTCGCCTGCGCGGCGCGTTTCTTGCGACCGAACCGGACGGCAAAACCGATCATCCACGGAGCCGTCATGCCGTTCGAAACGCTTCTTTCTCCCGTCACAATCGGCAATCTCGAACTGCCGAATCGCGTGGTGATGGCGCCGCTCACGCGCAATCGCGCGTCGCAGCCCGGCGACGTGCCCAGCGAAATGAACGCGCACTATTACGCGCAGCGCGCGGGCGCGGGACTCATCGTGACCGAGGCGACGCAGGTTTCGCGGCAAGGTCAGGGTTATGTCGCGACGCCCGGCATCTATTCCGACGCGCAGGAAGCCGGATGGAGAGCCGTCGTGGGCGCGGTTCACGCGCGGCACGGGCGCATCGCGTCGCAGCTGTGGCATGTGGGGCGCGTGTCGCATCGATCGCTGCAGGAGGGCGATGCGCCGCCCGTCGCGCCGTCCGCGATCCGCGCGCGCGACACGCAAGTGTTCGTGAGACACGATGACGGCACCTACGGCATGACCGACGCCGACGAACCGCGCGCGCTTGAGATCGGCGAGTTGCCGGGCATCGTGCTGCAGTTCGTCGATGCCGCGCATCGCGCCAAGCGCGCCGATTTCGACATGATCGAAGTCCACGCGGCCAACGGCTATCTGCTGCATCAGTTCATGGCGACGGGCACCAACCATCGCACCGACGAGTACGGCGGCGGCATCGAAAATCGCGTGCGGCTGGTCGTCGATGTGCTGGAGGCGGTCGCGGGCGTGATGGGCGCGAATCGCGTCGGCATCCGGATATCGCCGAACTTCACGGGATTCGATCTGCACGACGATGAAGGCGAAGCGTCATCGCTGTATCTGGCGCGCGAGCTGAAGCGCATCGGCATCGCGTATCTGCATCTGGCGGAAGGCGATTGGGCCGGCGGCGCGCCGCTTTCGGACGGCTATCGAGACGCGCTGCGCGAGGCTTACGACGGCGCGATCATCGTCTGCGGCGAATACACCGCGGAAGAAGCCAATACGCGCATCGAACGAGGCGAAGCCGACGCCGTGGCTTTCGGTCGCGCGTTTCTCGCGAATCCGGATTTGGTCGAGCGCTTCAGGATGAACGCGCCGCTCAACGCGCCCGACGAGGCGACGTTCTACGGCGGCGGAGAGAAAGGCTACACGGACTATCCGACGCTCGACGAGGCCGAGCGCAAGTGAGGGATTGCGCGATTCAGCGCGCCGCGAACGCGTACCAGCCGGCGCTCGTCGCCGACACGCGACGCGGACGACGGCTCGTCAGCGCAGCCGCTTTCGGCTTCGGCGCGGGCGCGCGCAACTGCACCGGACGGCGCAACAGCGCGCGCAACGACACCCGGCGCGAGGCCGCGCGCACGCGCAAATTGAAGAAGAAACCGCGGAACCACGACCGGATGCCGTCGACCGGATGCACGTTCTTCAGTTGCTCGGCGAGCAATTGCGTGCGGGTGGAGTGATGGCGCAGCGCGCGGATCATGCCGCGGCGCGCAGGACGCGCGGCTCGCGATGCGACGCGAGTAAGTCCGATAGCGATTCGGTGGTTCATGTCGGCGGGAAAGGTCGGTTTGCGTGGAAGCAGACTCGACGATAGTCGTCTCAAAAATGAAGTTCAACGCTTCGATTCAACAGCATTTGCGAAGTTGCACCGAATTGATGCGGATCAATGTACAGGACCCGTATTACCCGGGTAAGTCCGCGTTTTCCCTGCCGTTTCATGAAGCGGCTGCTTATAAAAATCGGCGGAAGCGTTCTCGCATGGGCCTTCCTGCGCTGCCGGATTTACAATCCCCGTATTCGCCCCAATTCCGGATATAGCGTCGACGGCATGAAGAAATTCGAAAGCCGCCGGAGCCAAGAACTGAAATGTCTGATCAAAACCTGCTGAAATCGAAGAAGGAACAGGTGCACGAGCTGCGTCGAAACGGCTACGTGATCGTGAAAGGGCTGGTTTCGCAGGAACGCCGCGACGCGATGCGCGAAGTCGCGCGCCGGCAACTCGCCGAGGCCGCCGCGCCGGTCGAGTTCGAGGCCGATCTGAAATATCCCGGCGCGCCGGATTCGAAGGACGCGCCCGGCGGACACACCGTGCGCCGCCTGCTCGACGCCTACGCGCGGCATCCGCTTTACGCGGAGTTCGCGACATCGCCGGAAGTGCGCGGATGGATGGAGTTGTATTTCGGCGAGACGCCGTATTTGTCGCGCGCGCATCACAACTGCATGATGACGAAGCACCCGGCGTACGGCAGCCTGACCGGCTGGCATCGCGACGTGCGCTACTGGGCGTTCGAGCGCGACGATCTCGTTTCCGCGTGGGTCGCGCTCGGCAACGAAACGGTGGAAAACGGCGCGCTGTGGTTCGTGCCGATGTCGCACAAGCTGCCGTTCACATCGGATCGCTTCGACGACGCGAAATTCTTCCGCTCCGACTTGCCCGAGAATGCCGCGCTGATCCGCACGGCGGTGTCGCCCGCGCTGGAACCGGGCGACGTCGTGTTCTTCCACTGCAACACGCTGCATTCGGCGGGCAAGAACCTCACCGATCAGGTGAAGTTCTCGCTCGTGTTCACGTATCGCGGCGCGAGCAACGCGGCGCTGCCCGGCACGCGCTCGGCGTCGAAGCCGGAAGTGCCGCTCGTCTGACGTCTGAGCGTTTGAGCGTTTCAGCGTTTCGACGGAATCGTGAGGCCGATCAGCCCGGCGAGCGACGCGACGATGCCGCCCGCGATCAGCCAGATGGTCTTGTTCGTGGGCGAGCCGGTGAAGAAGCGCGCGACGTCGCTGGAGAGCGAATGAAACGACTGGCCGCCGAAATACAGCAGCACGACGCCGCCGACTAGCAGCGCAACGGAAATCGCTCGGGTCATGGCGTGGTCTCTTGGCTGGAAAAGCGCGTCAGGTTAGCGGGTCGGCGCTCGCGCGTCCACTCACGCCGCCTGCGCCTGCTCGCGCGTGTACGGCTGAATCTTGCGCAGGAGGTCGGCCATCACGTACTGATGATCGCTTCTGCTCGTCCACGCGCCGAGGTTGTATTTGACGCCGGTGTCCGTGTAATCGGTCACGGCGACCCACGGCGCCGACGGCCCGTCCTGCACGATGCGCGGATCGTCGCTCATCAGCTTGCGCAGTTCCTCGAGCACACGCTCGACCTTCAGCCCATGCTGTGCCTGAAAGTTGATGACGACGCGACGCCGATCGTTCGCGCTGTAGTTCGTGATGGCGTTCGCCCAAATGAGGCTGTTCGGCACGAACATGATGATGCCGTCGGCTTTCGTGAGGCGCGTCGTGAAAAGTCCGATCTCGTTGACCGTGCCCGCCGTCGTCCCGACGCCTTCGATGAAATCGCCGACGCGAAACGGGCGCAGCAGCAGGAGCATCAGGCCGGCCGCGATGTTTTGCAGCGTGCCCTGCAGCGCGAGGCCGATGGCGAGGCCGGCGGCGCCGAGCACGGTCAGGATGCTGGCGGCGGCAATGCCGAGCTTGCCGAGCGCGGCGACGATCGCGACGACGCGGATCGCCCACAACGCGAGGCTGGCGAGCACCGGCGTGAGCGTGGCATCGACATTGGTGCGAGCGAGCGTGCGGCGCAGGGTGTTCGCGACGGCGTTCGAAATCCACCAGCCGACCGCGAGAATCAGCAGCGCCAGCAGAATATCGATGCCGTAAGTCACGGCAATTGCACTAAACGAATCGTAAGCGGGGCGAAGTCTGTCGATCGAATCCATGGGTAGCGGTCCTTCAAAACGAATCTGCTTTTGTCCGCGATCGCGTTGGATCGTTCCCCTTGCTGGCCATCCGGCCTATACCGAATAGCGGGACGGCATCGCGTGCCGTGCGCGCCCAGCCCCGATTGGCTTACCATTGACGCCCTCGACAGCGTGCGTGTCCGCGCGTGCCGCGTGAAATGCACGTTGTCCGTTCCAGTCCGTTCAATTCGCCATCCGCAGAGGAAATCCGTCATGGCCTACGAAGCAGCCTCCGAGCGTTACACGCAGATGCAATACCGCACTTGTGGCAGGAGCGGGTTGAAACTTCCTGCGTTGTCGCTCGGTTTGTGGCACAACTTCGGCGATACGACGCCGATCTCCACGCAACGTGAAATTCTGCGCACGGCGTTCGATCTCGGCGTCACGCATTTCGATCTCGCGAACAATTACGGCCCGCCGTACGGCAGCGCCGAAACGAACTTCGGGCGCATCTTCAAGGACGACTTCCGCCCTTATCGTGACGAACTGTTGATCTCCTCGAAAGCCGGCTGGGACATGTGGCCCGGTCCGTACGGCCAAGGCGGCGGCTCGCGCAAATACGTGCTGGCGAGCCTCGACCAGAGCCTGAAGCGCATGGGCCTCGATTACGTCGACATCTTCTATTCGCACCGTTTCGACGCCGATACGCCGCTCGAAGAAACCGCTGGCGCGCTGGCGACGGCCGTGCATTCGGGCAAGGCGCTTTACGTTGGCATCTCGTCGTACTCGGCGTCCAAAACACGCGAGATGGCCAAGCTGCTTGCCGAGCACAAGGTGCCGCTGCTGATCCATCAGCCGTCGTACAACATGCTGAACCGCTGGATCGAAGAAGACCTGCTCGACACGCTCGACGACATCGGCGCGGGAAGCATCGCGTTTACGCCGCTCGCGCAAGGTCTGCTGACCAGCAAGTATCTGAATGGCGTGCCGCAGGACGCGCGCGTCAACAAACCGGGCGGCGGCTCGCTCAAGCAGGAACATCTGAGCGATGCGAACCTCGCGCACGTCCGCAAGCTCAACGATCTCGCGCAGAAGCGCGGCCAGAGCCTCGCGCAGATGGCGCTCGCGTGGGCGCTGCGAGGCGGGCGCGTGACCTCGGTGCTGATCGGCGCGAGCCGCGCGGAGCAAGTCGTCGAGAACGTCGGCGCACTGAAGAATCTCGATTTCTCGAAGGAAGAACTCGCGGAAATCGATCAGCACGCGAAGGAAGGCGGCATCAACCTGTGGGAAAAACCGTCGACGGATCAGCGCATCTGACACGCGTGCGGCCTTTCGCCAGAAGGGTATTTCGAGATACGCGCGGCATCCGTTGCTATCATGCGGACTCGGCGGCTTTTGCGCAGCGATAAGAGTTGCCGCCGAGGCCGGCCACCGGCCGCGCAGTCAGCCGAAAGTGCATTTCTTCTGCACGTACGTTCGCCCACGAGGCGCGCGTGCGCGCCACCGCCGCCGTATCGACGTTCGGACCGCGAAACGACTATCGGGTTAAAATAGCCGATTGCGCCGGGCTGTCAGTTTTTTTGCGCGAAGTTCACGCGTGGCGCGGCGTGAATCGCTGTCCTCGCATCGCGGGTTTCGGATCAATCGGCGACCTTCACCATTCGATCGTCCCGTTCGGACAGCGCAGCGCCCCTCGTTGCGCCCTCGTAGCGCGCTTTGTTTTCGACATCGGCCCGGCGTGGCATCCGCCGCCAGCCAGGCGCGAGCGTCAGAGCGTCACCGCTTTCGCACAGTTAGAGCACAGTTCAAGAAGCCATGAGCAACCTTAATTCTCAAACCGTTCTGAGCGTCCATCACTGGACCGACACGCTTTTCAGTTTCACCTGCACCCGCGACAGCTCGTTCCGCTTCGAGAACGGCCAGTTCACGATGGTGGGTCTCGAAGTCGACGGCAAGCCGCTTCTGCGCGCGTACAGCCTCGCGAGCGCGAACTACGAAGAGCATCTCGAATTTCTGAGCATCAAGGTTCCGGACGGCCCCCTGACCTCGCGCCTGCAACATCTGAAAGTGGGCGATTCCGTGCTGATCGGCAAGAAGCCGACGGGCACGCTCGTCGCCGACAATCTGCTGCCCGGCAAAACGCTGTGGCTGCTGTCGACCGGCACGGGCCTCGCGCCGTTCATGTCGATCATCAAGGACCCGGACGTCTACGACCGCTACGAGAAGATCGTGCTGACGCACACGTGCCGTTTCGTCGACGAACTCGCGTACAAGGATTTCATCACCGAGCACTTGCCGGCGCATGAGCATATCGGCGAAATCGTGTCCGAAAAGCTCGTCTATTACCCGACGGTCACGCGCGAGGAGTTCGCGAACCGTGGTCGCATCACCGATCTGATCGAGACCAAGAAGCTGTTCGCCGATCTCTCGGTCGAGCCGTTCTCGGTCGAAAACGACCGCGTGATGCTCTGCGGCAGCCCGCACATGCTGCGCGACACGCGCGAACTGCTCGACGCGATGGGCTTCCAGGAAGGCAGCAACAACCATCCTGGCCACTACGTCGTGGAAAAGGCGTTCGTCGGATAAGCTGTCTCGACGTCGCGATTGCACAAACCGGAGCCTCGCGCTCCGGTTTTTTTTCGCCTCGACGAAATCACCATACGCGCGTCGCTGTTACAAATTGACCACGGTCGGTAGGTCTTTTTCCTACGCATTATGCGCAGCGGACTTGGCAAACGGCATGAAGTTCGACCGCCGGAGCCTTGCGCGACATGGATTTATCATTTTTTTGAGATATGATGCGTTTACTTTTTGACGGCGCAGGCCATCCCGTAGTCCGTCAACGATGTTACTGAGTGTAAATTCGGTTACGCCGCTCGTGAGTTACCCGAGGACGTAGCTCCAGTTGCGCTCGAAGCGAGGATAGTGAATGAACCCGTCGGCCACGATCACGCTCGATGAGAACCCGATTCGCCGCGCTCCGCTGCGCGCGGTTCCGTCACCGTCGCCGGAATGCTCCGGCGCGTCGTTTGCCTCACCCTATTCCGCGCTGATCGACGCCAAGCTCAAGGGCGACCGTCAGATTCAGCGTCTCACCGCCCGCGTCCAGGAACTCGCCGCGCTGCTCGCCGCCACGGAAGAGCGCGCGCGTCAGGCGCTCGCGCAAGACCTGCACGACGCGAGCGGCGCCGCGCTCACCGTCGCGAATATCGCGCTCGCTCGCGCCGAGCACTGGCTGCCCGCCGATGCGCCCGCCGCGCTCGACGACGCGCTGCATCAGGCGCGCGCGGCGCTCGCGGATGTCTGCGAGACGAGTCATCGCATCGTCGAGGGATTGCAGACGCCGACTTTCGATGCCAACTTCGCCGCCACGCTGGCCGGCTGGATCGCGGATTTCGGCGCGCGCACGGCGATCGCCGTCGATTTCTCCTGCCCCGACGATGCGCGCCTCGATCGCATGTCGCACGACATGTCGCTCGCGCTCTTTCGCGTGATGCAGGAAGCGCTCGGCAACGTCGCGCGTCACGCGCACGCCGGGCATGCGCGCGTGTCCGTCGCGCTCGACGGACAAGGCGTGATCCTGCTCGTCGAAGACGATGGCGTCGGCATCAGCGCGGCGGCGCGTCGCAAGAGCGGACGCTTCGGCCTTTCCGGGATGCGCGCGCGCTGCGAGGCGCTCGGCGGCAATCTGCGCGTCGCGGCGGCGAAGCCCGCCGGCACCTGCGTGCGCGCGCGTTTCCCGTGGGCTGCGGCGGGTCCGGGCCTGTTCACGCTCAGCGTGGTCAACGCCTGAGGCCGCCGCGATGCTCAGAATCCTGCTCGCCGACGATCACGGCATCGTGCGCCGCGGCGTCGCGCAATTGCTGCTGGAACGCGGCGTCGCATCCGAAGTGCTGGAGGCCGAGACCGGCATGCAGGCGCTCGCGCTCGCCGCGCGTCGCCCGCTCGATGTCGCGATGCTCGACATCTCGCTGCCGGACATCAACGGCATCGACGTGTTGAAGCGTCTCAAGCGCGAAAGCCCGCGTCTGCCGGTGCTGATGTTTTCGATGTATCGCGAAGATCAATATGCGGTGCGCGCGTTGAAGGCGGGCGCGGCGGGCTATCTGTCGAAGACGGCGGACCCCGCGCTGATGATCGGCGCGATTCAGCAAGTCGCCGCAGGCCGAAAATACGTAAGCCCTGAAATGGCCGAAGCGCTCGCAACCTACGTTTCGCTCGATACGGACCGGTTGCCGCACGAGAAGCTATCGGACCGCGAATATCAGACGCTGTGCATGCTTGCTTCGGGAAAACGGCTCACTGATATCGCGAACGCCTTATCGCTTTCGGTTAAGACCGTAAGTGTTTATCGCGCGCGGTTGCTGGAGAAAATGAAGCTCGCCAACAACGCAGAGCTTACGTTCTATGTGATGAGCAACCGTCTCGTCGACATGAATCCCGCCATCGCCGGGTAGGTTTTATCTCGTGCTAGATAAAACGGGTGGATCGTAACAAATTGCCGCAATTCTGCGTTGCATGCTCAATGGATAGGCAATCTCTGAGTCTCCGATAAAATATCGGGTTTTCCCGAGGTAACGGCCGCTCGCGCGCGCCAGAAGGAGACTCATCGCAATGTCGTTGTTCCGCAAGAAAAACATCGAGCACATGCTGGCCGGCGCGCACAGCACATCGCTCAAAAAGACGCTCGGCGCCCTGGATCTGACGTTCCTCGGAATCGGCGCGATCATCGGCACGGGCATTTTCGTGCTGACCGGCACCGGCGCCGTCCAGGCCGGCCCGGCGCTCATGATTTCGTTCATCATCGCGGCGATCGCGTGCTGCTTCGCCGCCCTCGCCTACGCGGAATTTTCGTCGACGATTCCGGTCGCCGGTTCCATCTACACGTATTCGTATGCGACGCTCGGCGAACTCGCCGCGTGGATCATCGGCTGGGATCTGATGCTCGAATACGGGCTCGCGACGTCCGCCGTTTCGGTCGGCTGGTCGGGCTACTTGCAGTCGCTGCTCGCCGGCTTCGGCATCTCGCTGCCGACCGCCCTCACCGCCGCGCCCGGCGCGTTGCCCGGCGAGGTCACGTTCTTCAACCTGCCCGCGTTCCTCGTGATGATGGCGATCACCTGGCTGCTTTCGGTCGGCGTGAAGGAATCGACGCGCCTGAACAACATCATGGTCGCGATCAAAGTGACCATCGTGCTGCTCGTGATCGCGGTCGGCGTGTTCCATGTGAAGCCGGCAAACTGGCAGCCGTTCATGCCGAACGGCTGGTCCGGCGTGTTCGGCGCGGCGGCCGTCATGTTCTTCGCGTTCATCGGCTTCGATTCGGTGTCGTCGGCGGCCGAGGAAGTGAAGAATCCGAAGCGCGATCTGCCGATCGGCATCATCTCGTCGCTCGCGGTGTGCGCCGTGCTGTACGTGGCGGTCGCGGCCGTCGTGACCGGCATCGTGCCCGCGCCGCAGTTCGCGAACAATCCGCATCCGGTGTCGTTCGCGCTGCAAGTCGCGGGTCAGAACTGGGTCGCGGGCTTCATCGATCTCGGCGCGGTGCTCGGCATGCTCACCGTGATTCTCGTGATGAGCTACGGCCAGACGCGCATCATCTACGCGATGTCGCGCGACGGCCTATTGCCCGCGCGGCTTTCGAAGGTGCATCCGCGCTACGCGACGCCGTTCCTCACGACGTGGATCGTCGGCATTTTCTTCGGTCTGATCGGCGCGCTCGTGCCGCTCAACGTGCTCGCCGAGCTCATCAACATCGGCACGCTCGCCGCGTTCTCGATGGTCTCCATCGCCGTGCTGATCCTGCGCCGCACGCATCCTGACTTGCCGCGCGCGTTCCGCTGCCCCGGCGTGCCGGTCGTGCCGATTCTGGCGGTGGCGTCGTGTCTGTTCCTGATGGTCAATCTTCAGGCGATGACGTGGATCGCGTTCGTGCTGTGGCTCGTGATCGGCCTCGCGATCTATTTCCTGTACTCGCGACGCCATTCGGTGCTCGGACGTCGAACGCACGAGCAGCGAGAGACCGTGACGCACTGAGCGTCCTTGCTCGACACAAGAGCGCCGCCCTCGAGGCGGCGCTTTGCATTTGCAGCTGCAAAACCTTGAGTTTGGGACGGACGTTCGCGCCGATAGCGACGCCCGCCGATTTGTGTTTTACTCATTGTCACAAACACATAACACCAATTCCGGCTGAACGCTCACGGCGGCAGATGGCAGGTGCGTGGCGTGAAGCTGGATCGTCCTCACTTAGGAGACAGTGAAAATGGCGCTCAGCATCAGCCTGACGGTCAATGGGAAACCGGTGACCGCCACCGTCGAACCGCACGTTCTGCTCGTCCAGTTTCTCCGCGATCAACTCAGGCTTACCGGCACGCATATCGGCTGCGACACGGCGCAGTGCGGCGCGTGCACCGTCCATCTCGATGGCCGCGCGATCAAGTCGTGCAACATCCTCGCCGCGCAGGCGGACGGCATGGAAGTCACGACCATCGAAGGCATGGCGAAAGACGGCCAGCTTCATCCGATGCAGGCGGCGTTCAGGGAATGTCACGGCCTTCAGTGCGGCTTCTGCACGCCGGGCATGGTGATGAGCGCGAGCGCGCTGGCTGCGCAATCGCCGAATCTCTCCGAAGAAGAAGTGCGCGAGCAGCTCGACGGCAATCTGTGTCGCTGCACGGGCTATCACAACATCGTCAAGGCGGTCTTGCAGGGCGCGCAAAACATGAAAGCGGGCGCCTGATTCCGCGTCAATCCACATTCCACACGATGTATCGCGCCTTTGACCAAGGAGATCGCGATGAATGCCCCTGAGCAACAGAAACTGATCGGCGCTGGCGTGAAGCGCAAGGAAGACTATCGATTCCTGACGGGCGCGGGCCAGTACACCGACGACGTCGTCATGCCGCAGCAAAGCTACGGCGTGTTCCTGCGTTCGCCGCACGCGCACGCGAAGATCGCGCGCATCGATATGGAAGCGGCGCTGAAGTCGCCGGGCGTGATCGGCATCTTCACCGGCAAGGACATGGCGGGCGAGAACGTCGGCGGACTGCCGTGCGGCTGGCTCATCCACAGCACCGACGGCTCGCCGATGCACGAGCCGCCGCATCCCGTCATCGCGCACGACAAGGTGTTGCACGTCGGCGATCAGGTCGCGCTCGTCGTCGCCGAATCGGTGAAGGAGGCGAAGGACGCGCTCGAACTCATCGAGGTCGATTACGACGAACTGCCCGCGACGGTCGATACGGCGAGCGCATCGGACGCGGGCCAGCCGCTCGTGCACGACAGCGTGCCGAACAACGTCTGCTACAACTGGGGCCACGGCGACAAGGCCGCGACCGACGCCGCGTTCGCGAAAGCCGCGCACGTCACGACGCTCGATATCGTGAATCAGCGGCTCGTGCCGAACGCGATCGAGCCGCGCGCGGTCAACGCGAGCTATTCGAAGCACGACGACAGCTACACGGTCTACGTCGCGAATCAGAACCCGCACGTCGAGCGCTTGCTGATGGCGGCGTTCGTGCTGTCGCTGCCGGAATCGAAGCTGCGCGTGATCGCGCCGGATGTCGGCGGCGGCTTCGGCTCGAAGATTTTCCTGTATCCGGAAGATGTCGCGCTGACGTGGGCATCGAAGAAAGTCGGGCGTCCGATCAAGTGGGTGGCCGAGCGCTCCGAAGCCTTCCTCTCCGACGCGCACGGCCGCGATCATGTGACCAAGGCCGAACTCGCGCTCGACAAGGACAACAAGTTCATCGGCATGCGCGTGCATACGACGGCGAACATGGGCGCGTATCTGTCGACGTTCGCATCGTCGATTCCGACCGTGCTTTACGCGACGCTGCTCGCGGGCCAGTACACGACGCCCGCGATCTACGCCGAAGTGAAAGCGGTCTTCACGAACACGGTGCCCGTCGATGCCTATCGCGGCGCGGGCCGGCCGGAAGCGACGTATGTCGTCGAGCGGCTCGTCGAGACGGCGGCGCGCGAGCTGAATATCGATCCCGTCGAATTGAGGCGGCGCAATTTCATCCGCGAGTTTCCGTACGCGACGCCGGTCGGTCTCACGTACGACATCGGCGATTACGACGCGTGCCTGAATCGCGCGCTGGAACTCGCGGATGTCGCGGGTTTCGCAAAACGGCGCGACGAATCGAAGCAGAAGGGCAAGCTGCGCGGCATCGGCTATTCGTGCTACATCGAAGCGTGCGGGCTCGCGCCGTCGAACGTGGCGGGCGCGCTCGGTGCGCGTGCGGGTCTCTTCGAAGCGGGCGAAGTGCGCGTGCATCCGACCGGCTCCGTCACCGTCTTCACCGGTTCGCACAGTCACGGACAGGGCCACGAAACGACGTTCGCGCAAGTGGTCGCGGACCGGCTCGGCATCGCGATCGAGAACGTCGAGATCATTCACGGCGATACGGGGCGCATCCCGTTCGGCATGGGCACGTACGGCTCGCGTTCGATTTCGGTCGGCGGCTCCGCGATCATGAAAGCGCTCGATAAGGTCGAAGCGAAGGCGAAGAAGATCGCGGCGCATCTGCTGGAAGCGTCGGCGGAAGATATCGAGTTCACCAACGGCGTGTTCCGCGTGAAGGGCACCGATCGCACGAAATCGTTCGTCGACGTCTCGCTCGCCGCGTACGTGCCGCACAACTTCCCGCTCGAAACCATGGAGCCGGGCCTCAACGAAAACGCGTTCTACGATCCGACCAACTTCACGTATCCGTCGGGCGCGTATGTGTGCGAAGTCGAGGTCGATCAGGACACCGGCGAAACGCGCATCGAAAAGTTCACGGCCGTCGATGACTTCGGCAACGTCATCAATCCGATGATCGTCGAAGGGCAAGTGCATGGCGGGCTGGGGCAGGGCATCGGCCAGGCGATGCTCGAACGCTGCGTCTACGATGACAGCACCGGCCAGTTGCTCTCCGGCTCGTTCATGGATTACGCGATGCCGCACGCTAGCGATCTGCCGGACTTCACCGTCGAGACCGCGAAGGGCACGCCGTGCACGCACAATCCGCTCGGCGTGAAGGGCTGCGGCGAAGCGGGCGCAATCGGTTCGCCGCCGGCGGTCATCAACGCGATTCTCGATGCGCTCGCGCCGCTCGGCGTGAAGGACTTGCAGATGCCCGCGACGCCGCATCGCGTGTGGACCGCGATGCATAACGCTCAACGCGCCTGAGGAGACCGGCAAATGTACTCATTCGACTATCAGAAAGCGGACGAAGCGAAGGCGGCGGTCGCGGTGCTTTCCGCCAACGGCGACGCCAAGTTCCTCGCGGGCGGCCAAAGCCTCTTGCCGACGATGCGCCTGCGGCTCGCACAGCCCTCGGCGCTCGTCGACGTGACGCGCATCGCGTCGATGAAAAACGTCACGCTCGACGGCGACAAGCTCACGATCGGCGGCGCGGTGTCTCATGCGGCGGTCGCATCGAACGCGGACGTGCAGCGCGCGCTGCCGGGGCTCGCGGATCTCGCGGGACGCATCGGCGATCGACAGGTCCGCGAGCGCGGCACGATCGGCGGCTCGCTCGCCAACGACGATCCGGCGGCGTGCTATCCGTCAGCCGTGCTCGCGCTGAACGCGACGGTCGTGACCGACAGAAGGCGCATCGCCGCGGACGATTTCTTCATCGACATGTACACGACCGCGCTCGAACCCGACGAGCTCATCACGGCCGTCGAGTTTCCGCTGGCCGAGCGCGCGGGCTACGAGAAGTTTCGCAATCCCGCGTCGCACTTCGCGCTCGTCGGCGTGTTCGTCGCGAAGTTCAAGGACGGCGTGCGCGTCGGCGTGACGGGCGCGGCGTCTTCGGTGTTTCGTCCGGCGGAGCTGGAAGCGGCGTTGTCGAAGGACTTTTCGGTGGCATCGGCGCGCGGCGTGACGATCTCGCCCAACGAGCTGAACGCGGACATGCACGCGAGCGCCGAATATCGCGCGCATCTGATTCCGGTGCTCGCGGGCCGCGCGATCGAGCGCGCGATGTCGTTCTAGTCCGCGATGACGGAACAGGCGCCGCAATCCATCGACGAGACGCTCGCGCGCTTGCGCGAGCATCGCTACTTCGCGAACCGCGAGCTCGCGACGGCGCTTTTTCTCGCGCTGAAGATGCAGCGGCCGCTCTTTCTCGAAGGCGAGCCGGGCGTCGGCAAGACCGAACTCGCGAAGGCGGCGGCGGGCTTGTGCGGCACGACGCTGCTGCGCCTGCAATGCTACGAAGGGCTCGATACCGCGAGCGCGCTATACGAGTGGGACTATCCGCGGCAGATCATGGCGCTGCGGCTCGCGGAGGCGTCGGGCGAAACGCCGTCGAACGATTCGCTGTATCGCAGCGAGTTTCTGCTGAAGCGTCCGCTGCTTCAGGCCTTGCTGCCCGATGCGTCGAATCCCGACGCGCGCCGCGTTCTGCTCATCGATGAAATCGACCGCGCCGACGAGCCGTTCGAAGCGTTTCTGCTCGAATTGCTGTCGGACTTTCAGGTGTCGATTCCGGAGTACGGCACGGTGCGCGCGGCGCAACCGCCGCTCGTCGTGATGACGTCGAACCGCACGCGCGAAGTCCACGATGCGTTGAAGCGGCGATGCCTCTATCAGTGGATCGGCTATCCGCAGCGCGATGTCGAACTGGCGATCGTCGCGGCGCGCGCGCCCGAAGCGGGGCAGGCGTTGCAGCAGCGCGCCGTCGCGTTCGTGCACGAGCTGCGCACGCTGGATCTCTTCAAGGCGCCGGGCGTCGCGGAAACGATCGACTGGTGCCGCGCGCTCGCGGCGTTGTCGGTGACGGAACTGGATCCGCAATCGGTGCAGAACACGCTCGGCGTGCTGCTGAAGTATCAGGACGATCTCGCGCGCATGGACGCCGATACGCTCGCGCAATGCCTCGCGGCCACGCCATGACGACCACGATGGAACCGTTCGCGCGCAATGTCGTGCATTTCGTGAGGCTTCTGCGCGGCGCGGGGCTCGGCATGTCGCCGGCGCACGCGGTCGATGCGCTCGACGCGTTGCGCTTCGTCGATCTGAATCGCCGCGACGATGTGCGCGCGACGCTCGCGTGTTTGCTCGTCCACGCGAGCGACGAACGCGACATCTTCGATGCGGCGTTCGATCTTTTCTGGCGCGATCCCGACTGGGAAGGCAAGCTGCGCGCGCTGTTGCTGCCGAAGGTGAAGAGCGGCATGCCGCCGCCGAAGCGCAACAACCGTCTCGCCGATGCGTTGGCGACGCGCGCGGCGGCATCGTCGACAACGCCGCCGCCGGAATCGAAGCCGGAAGAGGCGCACGCGCGCATCACGTTCAGCGCGCAGGAACGCTTGAGCCATCGCGATTTCGACACGCTCAGCGCCGACGAATGGCGCACGCTGCGGCATCAGATTCGCGCGCATCGGATGCCGCTCGCGACGGAGCCGACGCGCAGGCTGAAGGCGGGCTCGCGCGGCACGCATGCCGATCTCAAAGCGAGCGCGCGACACGCCGTGCGCTCGGGCGGCGACTGGACCGTGTGGAAATATCGCGCGGCGGTCGAGCGCAGACCGCCGCTCGTGTTGCTGCTCGACATTTCCGGCTCGATGAGCGCGTATTCGCGCGCCGTGCTCTACTTCTGTCACGCGCTATTGCAATCGCGCGAGCGTCTGCAAGTGTTCCTGTTCGGCACGCGGCTCACGAACGCGACGCGCGCCTTGCGCGAACGCGATCCCGATGTCGCCATTGCCGCGCTCGGACAGAACGTCGCGGACTGGTCCGGCGGCACGCGCATCGGCGCGACGCTCGCGGAGTTCAATCGGCGCTGGGCGCGGCGTGTGCTGGCCGGTCGGGCGACGGTGCTGCTCGTCACCGATGGCCTCGATCACGAAGCCATCGACGTGCTCGATGCCGAGATGCAAAGACTCAGGCGTTTCGCGCATCGGCTGGTGTGGCTCAATCCGCTGCTGCGTTTCGCCGATTTCACGCCGCGCGCGCGAGGCGTGCGCGCGATCCTGCCACACGTCGATGCAATGCTCGCGGCACATAACCTCGACAGCCTCGGCGCGGTCGGAGCCGAACTGGCCGCGCTGTCACGGCACACTGGAGACACGAGATGGAACTGACCGAAACACACACGTTGCCGGTGCCGCAGGCGCGCGCGTGGGAAGCGCTGAACGACACGTCGATCCTGAAGGTCTGCATTCCGGGCTGCGACAGCATCGACGCCGATGGCGAGAACGCCTACAACGTCGCGATGACGGCGGCGGTCGGTCCGGTGAAAGCGCGCTTCAAGGGAAGAATGGAGCTGACGAATATCGACGCCCCGCATACTTACACGATCGTCTTCGAAGGGCAGGGCGGCGCGGCCGGCTTCAGCAAGGGCAGCGCGACCGTGAACCTCGAACCCGGCGACGAAGCCGACACGACGAAGCTCAGTTACAGTGCAAACGCGCAGGTCGGCGGCAAGCTTGCGCAGATCGGCTCGCGGCTCGTCGACGGCGCGGCGCGCAAGATCGCGGGAGAATTCTTCAAGCGATTCAGCGCGCAGCTGCAAGGCGGCCAGGAATCGCAAGATGCAGCCGCCGACCAAGACGAAAGCGGCGCAGAAGAGAAGGAAAAGGGAAAGAAATCATGGACAGCGTGGATCTCGAAGTCCTGAAGAACAGCGCGCGATGGCTCGAAGAGGGACATCGCGTGCTGCTCGTGACGGTCGTGAAGACATGGGGCTCGTCGCCGAGACCCGAAGGCGCGATGCTCGCCGTGCGTGACGATGGCCACGTCGTCGGTTCGGTGTCGGGAGGATGCATCGAGGACGATCTCATCGATCGCGTGCGGCAGCGGGGCATCGAGCAGACGAAGCCGGAGGCGGTGAAGTACGGCATCAGCGCGGAAGAGGCGCATCGCTTCGGCTTGCCGTGCGGCGGCACGATCCAGCTCGTGCTGGAGCCGCTGACGATGGAAAGCGGCATCTCGGAATTGTGCGCGGCGGTGGAAAGCGGCAGGCTCGTCGCGCGCACGCTCGACATGGCCACGGGCGCGGCGCGCCTCGAACCGGCGCAGGCCACCGACGGCGTGCTCTTCGACGACGCGCATCTGCTGACGATTCACGGCCCGCGTTACCGGATGCTCGTGATCGGCGCGGGGCAGTTGTCGCGCTATCTGTGCAGTATCGCGGTCGGGCTGGATTATCAGGTGACCGTGTGCGATCCGCGTGAGGAATACACGGAAGAGTGGAATGTGCCCGGCACGACGATCGTGCGAACCATGCCCGACGACACGGTCATGGAGATGAAGCTCGACGAACGCTGCGCGGTCATCGCCCTCACGCACGATCCGAAGCTCGACGATCTCGCGCTGATGGAAGCGCTGAAGACGCCCGCGTTCTACGTCGGCGCGCTCGGTTCGCGGCGCAACAACGCGGCGCGGCGCGAGCGTCTGAAGGAGTTCGATCTCAGCGAGGCTGAACTGGCGCGGTTGCATGGGCCGGTCGGCATTTATATCGGCAGCCGGACGCCGCCGGAAATCGCGGTGTCGATTCTCGCGGAAGTCACGGCGGCGAAGAACGGCGTGTCGTTGCCCGAACTGTTGCAGGTGGAAGGCGCGAAAGCGGCGCGCGAGGTTGCCGGAAAAGGCGAAGTCTGCGGCGTCTGATTATTACAAAATCCTGACGAAACGCGGCCCGGACGGGCGCGACGGCTATATAATAATCATTCTCATTTGCGTGGCCAGCTTCGGCTGACGCGCCGCCGTTTCCCTTCAGTTCAACGATTCAATCGAATGCCCGGCAAGTTTTTGGCCGGCGATGACCAGCGCGCAGCCGCCCGCGCCGATGCATCGCCCGACTCGCGCTCGTCCGCGAACAAGCGCCACATCAGCCAGCGCGCGCTGCGCGTATGGTCGATCGTGCATCGGTGGACGAGTCTCGTCTGCACGGCGTTCATGTTGCTGCTGTGTCTGACCGGCTTGCCGCTCGTGTTCGGCCACGAACTCGACATCCTCACCGGCGATGCGATCGAAGCGCCAGCGCTGCCTGCATCGCAGGCGAATGCGCGCGCGAGCTACGACGCGGTGTTGCGCGCGGCGCTGAGCGAGCATCCGGGCCATGTGCCGCAATACATGATCTGGGAGCCGGACGATCCGCTTTTGCCGGTCGTCGTCACCGCGCCGAAAGCCGACACGCCGCCCGACGATACGCTCAGTACGACCGTCGATGCGCGCACCGGCCGGCCCCTCGGCATGCCGCCCGGCAAAGGCTCGCTCAAGTTCGTGCTGCTGAAGTTGCACGTCGACATGTTCGCCGGGCTCTTCGGCAAGCTCTTTCTCGGCGCGATGGGCGTCGTGTTTCTCGCGGCGATCGTGTCGGGTATCGTCGTGTATCTCCCGTTCTGGCGAAAGGTCGGGCTCGGGCGCGTGCGCCTGAAGAAGAAGCGGCCGATCGTGTGGCTCGACTGGCATAACGCCATCGGCATGTTGACGCTCGCGTGGGCGTTGCTCGTCGGCGCGACGGGTTCGATCAACACGCTCGCCGATCTCATGCTCGAAGCATGGCGCAACGATCAGCTCGCGCAGATGGTCGCGCCGTATCGTGACAAGCCGCCGGTCGTCGTGCGCGCTTCCATCGACGATGCCGTGAAGACAGCGCAACGCGTCGCGCCCGAGATGATTCCGTCGTTCGTCGCGTTTCCGGGGACGCGCTTCGCGAGCCCGCATCACTATGCCGTGTGGATGCGCGGCGACGGCATTCTGACGACGCGGATCATGCGACCTGTGCTCGTCGATGCATCGACGGGCGCGCTCACCGATTCACGCGAGTTGCCGTGGTATCTGAAGGTGCTGCTCGGCTCGCAGCCGCTGCATTTCGGCGATTTCGGCGGCATGCCGCTGAAGATTTTCTGGGCCGCGTTCGATGTGCTGACGATCGTCGTGCTCGGGAGCGGGCTTTATTTGTGGCTGACGCGGCATAACCCGCGGAAGGGGAAGGGGACGTCGGCCGCGTGATCGACGTCCCGAATCCCTCAAATCAACCCGCAAACAATCGCCGCAATCAGCGACGCCGCCACGATCACCACGCCCGCCGTGCGCTTCTTGTTCAGCTCGGTCCACAGCAGCACGCCGGTAAGCGACAGCAGGATGATGCTGCCCGCGAACGTATCGATGAGCAGCACCCAGCCCACGCTTAGGCCAACGCCCTTGTGCAGGTTGGTCATCATCGCGAGGAAGGTGTTTTCGGTGCGCTTCACCGACACGAAATTGTTGCCGACCCAGTACTCCGCCATCACGCTGCCGCCCGGCGATGCCACCATCACCGACCATTGTTCCGGCTGCATCGTGCTCTTGTCGCCCCAGCCGACCGGATGCGCCGGTTCCTTGCGCGCGCGTCCGAGATTGCCGTCGATCTTCAGTTCCTTCTTCAGCCACGCGCCCATGTCGCGCGGCGACTTGAAGCCTTCGGCGGGCAGCGGCATCTGCATCTGCGAAACCTGCGGCTCGCCGGTCGAAATGCGCAGCGGCGGCGCGCGGTGATTCAGCAGAAAACCCGTCGCGCCGAACAGCAGGCCCAGCAGCGCGCCCCACAAACCGACCCAGCCATGCACCTTGCGCAGCCACTTCAGGAAGGTCGAGCGGCGCGAGCGATTCTTGCGGACGATCTGCTCGGCATCGTCGATGAGACGCCCATGCGGACGGTAATGCGTCGAGCCGCCCGTCGCGGACGGCGGCGTATTGAGGGTTTCAGGCGCGTTCACGCGTCTCTCCAGAATTCGGGCGTTGGCAGGCAAAGCCGCGCCCCGATCGCTAAACGCGCACGCGCGCGCGGCGATCGATGTCAGGCGGGCAAATGAGAATTGTTATCATTACATGCCGAAAAGCGCTTTTCAACGCTTTGCGATCGCCTGACAGTCCGCGAATGTCACAAAAAATTTCAAACGGGCCAAAGCGGGCCTTCCTGCATCGCGCCGACTTGCTCGCGCAATTCGAGGATTCGGTCTTCCCAGTAACGTTGCGTGTTGAACCACGGGAAGGCGGCGGGGAACGCCGGATCGTTCCAGCGGCGCGCGAGCCACGCCGAATAATGAATCAGCCGCAGCGTGCGCAGCGCTTCGATCAGATGCAGTTCGCGCGGATCGAACTCGCAAAAATCTTCGTAACCGGCGAGCAGATCGGTGAGCGCGCGCGATGCATCCGCGCGTCCGGCGGGCAAGAGCAGCCACAAGTCCTGAATGGCCGGGCCCATGCGGCTGTCGTCGAAATCGACGAAATGCGGGCCCGCGTCGGTCCACAGCACGTTGCTCGGATGACAGTCGCCGTGCAGACGCACGTGCCGCACATCGCCCGCGCGCTCGAAACATTGCGCGACGCCTTCGAGCGCCATCGACACGACGGCTTCCCACGCTTCGCGCACATCGGCGGGAACGAAGCCGTGCGTCAGCAGGAACTCGCGCGGTTCATAGCCGAAAGTGTCGATATCGAGCGTCGGCCGCTCGCGATACGGCTCGACCGCGCCCACCGCGTGAATCCGCCCGATGAAGCGCCCGAGCCATTCGAGCGTGTCGCTGCGATCGAGGTCGGGCGCGCGTCCGCCGCGCCGCTCGAAGATGGAGAAGCGAAAGCCGTCGAATTCGTGCAGCGTCGTGCCATCGAGCGCGCGCGCGGGCACGGCCGGAATCTCACGCGCGACGAGACTCGCGACGAACGCGTGCTCTTCGAGAATCGCCGCATTCGACCATCGTTTCGGCCGATAGAACTTCGCGACGATCGGTGCGCCGTCCTCGACGCCCACCTGATAGACGCGGTTTTCGTAGCTGTTGAGCGGCAGCAGGCGGCCATCGGTACGCGCGCCTGCGGGCATCAGCACGCGGTCGACTGCATCGAGTACGCAATCGGGCGTGAGGCCGGAGAAGGGCGGCGCGTCGTCGGCGGGCGCGCCCTGGGAGTCGGGATGGATCGAGTTCATCCCGGCATTGTGCCGCAATGCGGCGCGTCGCTTCTCAGTGCACGACCGTGTTCGACGGGCGCACGACATCGCCCGTATCGATCAGGTCTTCGAGAAAGAACGGCTCGGTATTGAGCAGTTTGGTTACGCCAGGCTCGCCCGCGTACCAAGCGACCATGGCCATGTCGCCGAGAATGCGCATCACGATGCCGCGCGCGCCCTGAGGCACGGCAATATGCACGGAGCGGACAATCGAACCGATTTGCATGATGAATCCCCGTTTCAACGCCGGCTGGGATTGAAGCGCCGGTCATATGTTTTCACCAAGCACAGGCTTTTCACGGCTCGTGCACCAGACAATCGCCGCGTCGCTGTTGCGGGAAGCGCGACACGCGCGGCTTTCATGAACGATTGTGCTCTAACTTTAGCGCATGGCGGCGCGTCGGCGCGACGCCATTCGCTTCGTTATGTTGCCGATCGCAGACGAATAGCAGCAATTAATGGGCTACGTGGCCGGATCGCGGCTTGCTTATCAGGCAAAACCCTGAGGATCGGCGTATCGTCGAGAGTTTTTTCAGCAGAGACTTCATTCGTGGATGCTAACGCAAACCGGGCCGCCGATGCCGCTCCGTATCTCGAACGCGGCTCGCGCGCCTATTGGCGTGCTTCGCTCGCGTTGCTGTTCGCCGGTTATGCGACTTTTTCGCTGCTCTACTGCGTGCAGCCGTTGCTTCCCGAGTTCACGAAGGCGTTCGGCGTCAGTCCGGCGGTCAGCGCGCTCGCGGTGTCGGTGAGCACGGCGGCGTTGGCGATCGCCATCTTCATCGCGGGATTCGTCTCGGAAAGCTGGAGCCGTCATCGGCTGATGACGCTTTCGCTGCTCGCGTCGTCGGTGCTGACGGTGATCGCCGCCGTGCTGCCGGACTGGCACGCGCTGCTCGTCGTGCGCGCGCTCGAAGGCTTCGCGCTCGGCGGCGTGCCCGCGGTCGCGATGGCGTATCTCGCGGAGGAAGTGCATCCCGAAGGCCTCGGTCTCGCGATGGGACTCTACGTCGGCGGGACGGCCATCGGCGGCATGGCCGGGCGCGTGATCAGCGGCATCCTCGCGGATCTTTTCGGCTGGCGCGTCGCTATCGGCGGAATCGGGCTGCTGGGTCTGCTCGCCACGCTCGCGTTCCGCTCGCTGCTGCCGCCGTCGCGACGCTTCAAGCCGCGGCGCGGCGTCGGGTTCGCGCATCATCGGCGCTCGCTCGGCGGGCATCTGCGGCATCGCGGTTTGCCGTTTCTGTTTCTCATCGGCTTCGCGCTGATGGGCAGTTTCGTCACGCTCTACAACTACGTCGGATATCGGTTGCTGGGCGCGCCGTTCGAACTGAATCAGACGCAGATCGGCGCGATCTTCACCGTGTATTTGACGGGCGTGGTCGCGTCGCCGTGGTCCGGCAAGATGGCCGATGTCTTCGGGCGCGGCCGCGTGCTGATCGCAAGCCTGGTGCTGATGATGCTCGGCATCGCGTTGACCTTGTCGAACGCGCTGCCGGTGATCATTGCGGGTATCGCGTGCCTGACGTTCGGCTTCTTCGCAGGGCACTCGGTCGCGAGCGGCTGGGTCGGACGGCTCGCGATGCAAGCGAAAGGCCAGGCGGCCGCGCTCTATCTGCTCGCGTATTACATAGGGTCGAGTCTGATCGGATCGTACGGCGGACACTTCTGGACCGCGTTCGGATGGAAGGGCGTCGCCGGGTTGATCGGCGCGCTGCTGCTCGTCGGGATTGCGGGCGCGGTGCATCTGAACCGGCGCGAGCACGCTGTCGTCTGAACAATCGAAAGCCGATTGAAATAAGCCGAAGCTAAGGGTTTTTCCGCGTCCGCTTAAAAATAGGTGCCTGCAAGTCCTTGTCGCGCAAGGCTTTCGTACGTTTTCGTGGTTTGCCATCGCACGAAGTTGGGCTAACGCCTTCGTTGGCGCGGCCTATACTCGAATCGTCGATGCACCTTTTCACACGCGACGATAAAGCCAGAAGCAGGACGATGGGAGACGCACCATGACGACGTATTTCACGATCGGCGACTTCATTCTGATCATCCCGATGGCGCTCGCTGGCGCGCTGTTCCTCGGGGCCATTCCCTGCGCGACGCATCTGAGAAACAACGTACTGCGCGTGTTCGGCGCATTGCTCGGTGTGCTCGCCGCCTTTCTGCTCGTCGAAGGATTGCCCGCGCTGATATAGCAAGCGCGCCGTTCAGGGCGCGCTTGCGAAAGGTGCTTCTATTACAGATGAGCGCCGAGGAAGGTCAGCGTGCGTCCGTGCGCGAGCGCCGACGCCTTCCCGTTATACGACGCGCGATCGCCGCAGTTGAAGCCGTGGTCGGCTTGCGCGTAGACATACAGTTCCGAATCCTCGCGGCCCGCGAACTTCTGACGGACGGCATCGACGGCATCGGCGGGAATGTGCGCGTCGAGTTCGCCGTAATGGAACTGCATCGGCACCTTGACCTGATCGGCCTTGTCGAGCGCGTTCTGAATGCCGCCGCCGTAATAGGCCACCGCCGTATCCACCGAACCCTCGGCCGCCGCGAGATACGCGAGCCGGCCGCCGAAGCAATAGCCGATCGCCGCGATCTTGCCCGTCACTTCGGGCAGCGCGCGCAGCGCTTTCGCAGCCGCGCCGACGTCCGCGACAGCGGCATCGAGCTTGGTCTTTTGCAGCAGTTCCATCGCCTTTTCGCGATCCGCGCCTTCGTAACCCAGCTCGACGCGCGGCTGCGTGCGCCAGAAAACATCGGGTGCGAGGGCGACGTAGCCATCGGCGGCGTATTGATCCGCGACGCTGCGAATGTGGCCGTTCACGCCGAAGATCTCCTGCAGGATGATCACGGCGGGTCCGGTGCCCGTCTTCGGCAGCGCGAGATAGCCTTGGAAGCTGCCGCCATCGGCCGGAATGTCGATCCAGCGTGAAGTCGTGGAAACGGTCACGTCAAACTCCTTGTGTGTGGGAATGCAGGCGTGTGAGTTTGCCAGCTTTCCCTTTCAGTCGCCCTGAACGCCCGCGGGCCCTCTGGCACGCGCTTTGACGCGCAGCCGGTTTTTAGAGGCGCCGATCTAAACGCCAGCTAAAAACAGTCATTAAAAAACAGGTTAATGGTGCCGATGGGCAGGGATTATCGGCGCGCGTCTGCCGGACTCGAATGACGGCCAAACCTTTGCGCGCCGATGTCGCGCAAACCCGCATGCACAGGGCTTCTTCACGCGAACGCCACCACAAACGGCGGCGCATCACAACTGGCCGTTAATTGGTAGTGACACCACTATCTTAAAAAACTTCCCTAAATTAATTTGACAACCCTACACTTGCGCGCAGTGCGGATGGCGGCTGCCACGAACGGCCTGCCGGAAGGACTTGCCAAGTGCATGACGATGCATCCGGCGTGGTCGTCCACGGGACTGAGCGATCGTGATGAAAGACGGGGCACAGGGCGATTACGTTGTTTTTGGGACCGAAACTGGAGACTTACATGAACACCAAGCTTCACAAACTGTTGCCGATCAGCGCCGCAGCCGTGCTCTTCGCGACGTTGGCAACGTCCGCAGCAGCCGACCAGGTCGTCAAGATCGGTCACGTCGCTCCGCTGACCGGCGGCATTGCTCACCTGGGCAAGGATAACGAAAACGGCGCGCGGCTCGCAGTCGAAGAGATCAACGCCAAGGGCCTGACGATCAACGGCCAGAAGGTCACGCTCGAACTCGACGCGCAAGACGACGCGGCCGACCCGCGCACGGCGACGCAAGTCGCGCAGAAGCTGGTCGACGACAAGGTCGTGGGCGTCGTCGGTCACCTGAACTCCGGCACGTCGATCCCGGCGTCGAAGATTTATAGCGACGCGGGCATCGTGCAGATTTCCCCGTCGGCGACGAACCCGACCTACACGCAGCAAGGCTTCAAGACGACGTACCGCGTCGTCGCGACCGATGCGCAGCAAGGTCCGGCGCTCGCCAACTACGCCGCGAAGAACCTGAAGGTGAAGAGCGTCGCCGTGGTGGACGACTCGACGGCATACGGCCAGGGTCTCGCGAACGAGTTCGAAAAGACCGCCAAGTCGCTCGGCCTGAAGGTGATCTCGCACGACGCGACCAACGACAAGGCCGTCGACTTCCGCGCGATTCTGACGAAGATCAAGGGTGAGAACCCCGACGCCGTGATGTACGGCGGCATGGACGCAACCGGCGGCCCGTTCGCCAAGCAAGCCAAGCAGCTCGGCCTGCGCGCCAAGGTTCTCGCGGGCGACGGCGTCTGTACGGAGAAGCTGTCGGATCTCGCAGGCGATGCGACCGACAACGTCGTGTGCTCGGAAGCGGGCATGGCGCTCGAGAAGATGGACGGCGGCAAGCAGTTCGCGGAGAAGTTCCAGAAGCGCTTCGGCCAGCCGATCCAGATCTACGCGCCGTTCACGTATGACGCGGTGTACATCATCGTCGACGCGATGAAGCGCGCCAACTCGACCGATCCGGCGAAGATCGTCGCCGCGATGCCGAACACGGACTACAAGGGCGTGATCGGCGAGACGACCTTCGATTCGAAGGGCGATCTG
Source organism: Caballeronia sp. ATUFL_F1_KS39 (assembly GCF_023630985.1). NCBI lineage: Bacteria > Pseudomonadati > Pseudomonadota > Betaproteobacteria > Burkholderiales > Burkholderiaceae > Caballeronia > Caballeronia sp. ATUFL_F1_KS39. The sequence continues at coordinate 66,489 of NZ_JALQDZ010000001.1, forward strand.
AAGCACGGCGTGATCTCGCTGTACAACTACAAGGGCGGCAAGAAGACGCTGCTCGACGTCGTGAAGATGTAATTTCCTTCGGACTTCTCGAAGTCAAGAGAAGCGCGCGGTTCCGAAAGGACCGCGCGCTTTTTCATATCTTCCAGCGCCTGAGAATGCGCGGTCCGATGAGCGTGATGACGAAGCAGCACGCCGCGACGACGCACAGCCCGATCGGCAGATTGCTGATCTGTGCAACGCCGCCGATCAACACCGGCCCGAGCAGCAGCCCGAAATACGCGAGGCCCGCGACCTGCGCGAGCCCTTCCGCGGGCGTCACCCCCTCGACGCGCGCCGCTGCTGCGAACAGCACCGGCATCATGTTCGCGAGGCCCAAGCCCATCAGCGTGAAGCCGGTCATCGTGACGATGGTGTTCGGCAGCAAGAGCGCCATCACCATGCCGATGAACGCAAGCCCCGCGCTGCCGAAGATCAGTTGCGGCGCGCCGAAACGCGCGCGCACCGCGTCGCCGCCGAAGCGGCCTGCCGCCATGCCGCCCGAGAACGCGGCGTAAGCGGCGCTCGACACCGACGGCGTGGCTTCGACGACATCGCGCATATATACAGTGGCCCAGTCGTACATCGCGCCTTCCGCGATCAGCGCGACGAGCGCGAGGCCGCCGAGCGCCCACAGCGCGCCCGAGCGCCAGCGATTCGATGACGACGCCTTCGCGTGCTCGTCGTGATGCGGAACGTGCGGCAGCACGGCGGGCATCGATACGAGCAGTACGAGCAGGCTCACACCGGAAGCGAGCGCGAGATGCGCCGCCGGCGCGAGTCCGTGCGCGAGCAGTGCGCCGCCCGCGGCCGCGCCCGCCATCCCGCCGATGCTGAACATGCCATGCAGCGACGACATGATCGGCTGCGCCAGAGCCTGCTCGACCGCGCTGGCCTCGGCGTTCATCGCGACATCGAGCGTCGCCATGCCGAAGCCGAAAATCGCGAGCACGACGAGCAGCATCCAGTAAGAAGGCGTCACGAGGATCAGCGAGCCGCAGATCATCATCGTGATGCCGCCCGCCATGCACGCGGTGCGCGTGCCGGCGCGCGCGATCCACGATCCGGCGGTGAGCATCGCGAAGATCGAGCCGCCCGCGACCGCCAGCAACGCGAACGAGAGCATGCCGGGACTGAGTGCGAACTTGTCGCGCACGGTGGGAACGTGCACGCCCCAGGAGGCGTACATCATGCCCGCGATGAAGAAGACGGCCATCGTCGCGTAGCGCGCGCGTACGCGTGTGGCATGCGGAAGAGTGCGATGTAGCGCGAGCGTCGGATTGGATTCGCAGGCGGCGGAGGCAGTGGTCGAATCGGACACGAATGAAATCGTTCTTTGAAGTTGCGCGGGATGCGATGACAACCGGACATGTTGCCATCGAACGCGAAGGCTTTCGATTCTATCGAACGGCCAGGCGACACGCTCGGACCTGCTGCATTACCATCGTCCGACCATTCACCCACGCACGAGGCCCGGATGAACATCCCGTCGCAAGCGCCGCTGAATCTGCTGCATCGCGTCTCCGAAGGCACGCTCGCCACGCTTACCCGCGAGCCGCGCGGCTTTCCCTATCCGACGGCGCTGCCGTTCGCGCCGACCGAGCGCCATGTGCCGATGGTGCTCATCAGCCATCTCGCCGAGCACACGCGCAATCTTCAGGCCGATGCGCGCGCGGGGTTTCTGGTTTCCCACGCGGCGGATGGCGGCGTGCTGGAAGGCCAGCGCCTGACGATGCTCGGCAGTTTCGCGCCCGCCGCGCCCGAAGATTGCGAAGAGCTCGCGCGGCGCTATCTGCGGTATCACCCGGATGCGGCACGCTATCTGGAACTCGGCGATTTTTCCTTCTGGGTGATGTCGCTCGAGCGCATGCGTTGTATAGGCGGATTCGGCGCGATGGGATGGCTCGGCGGAGAAGAACTGGATTCGCTGCCGCCGCTTTCGGCGGACGACGAATCGTCGTTATGCAAATATTTCGATGCTTACAGCGGCCGTCCGGAGAATCTCCGATTATTGGGGATAGACCGGTACGGCTGCGATTTGCTGCTCGCCGACATCCGCAATCGTTTTACATTCGATTACCCGAAACTGACGAACGAGGATTTGAAGGCCGCGGTTATCGATTGTTTTGAGCGTCAACGTAATATTTGAACGAGATAAATCCGAGACGTTGCGACCCGATTTCAACCGCATGGAACGCGCTGCAGAGCGGCTTTTTCGTGGCAAGTTGCCATCTCATGAAACTTTGCGACTGACTCGTTTGTCTTTGTTTTCATCCGATGCCATCGTCGAGTCGTCGTCGCGACTGGCAGAGCTTTTTAAGTCCGAAGAGCGAACAAGCGAACCTTCTGAGCTTTCGGCAATTGTTACGAAGAAAATTGCTAAACTTTTAATAAGTGGCGATTCGCACATGCCGCGTTATTGGGAACTGTGTTAATCTGCGTGCCAGTCCGAGGCTATACTGATAACTGAAAGCGAGCGCGCCGATTCGCAAGTCAGCAAACCACTTAGGGAATTGCCATGCCTTCATACAAGGAACTCCTCGCACAACGCGAGTCTCTCGAACGTCAGATTGAAGAAGCGAAGTCGCGCGAATACGCGGAAGTGCTTAATGAGATCAAGCAGAAAATGTCGGATTATGGCATCACGCTTCAGGAACTGGCTGGCGGCCGTGGCGCAAAAGGCGCGAAGGCCGCGCGCAGCCGCTCGGGCGTGGCGCCGAAATATCGCGATCCCGAAAGTGGCAGCACGTGGTCGGGTCGCGGCAAGCCGCCGAAGTGGATCGCTGGGCAGGATCGGGATAATTTTCTGATCGGCAAGTAATTGCAAAGCATCAATCGATGCATTCGAAGAGCCGCGTTACGTGACGCGGCTTTTTCATTTGTGCGATCAGATGAACGGTGTTTCGTCATTTGCCGAAGTTCGAAGACCGGAGACACATTACATCGCGCTTGCGTCAACAGCGCGCAGGCCGAAAAACCGGGACGTCTCCTGAAGGAATATTGCGCCAGATAGCAGACTTGCGGCAACGCGGATCATCGTGTTCTGCCGTTGAATTTCGGCATTAATTTCCTCGGCGGATTGCTGTTCACGGTTCGCGCCGCAATGCTGGCTCGCGAGCGAACCTGGATCGCCAACCATCAGGATATTTCGCCCGTATCAGGCCGGGCGTGCTGGGTAGTTTGATTTTTATCGACTGGCTGAAAGGGAATTGGATGCGCGGTCGCCCATTGCATTACAAGGCTCTTCCAACGGACGCACCGATTCCGCGCGCTGGAACCAACGGTCCAAGCGCGCATTAGAAACGCGGCGCTAAACGCAATCCGTCAGAGCGGCAATTGCGTGTCGAACTTGATCTCTCGGAGCACAACGCTCGTTCGCACCTGAGCGACGGCAGGAATCTTGAAGATGCGATCGTGGAGAAAGGCGTCGTAAGCCTTGATATCGGGCGCGACGATCTTGAGGATGTAATCGGATTCGCCGGTCGTGCTATAGCACTCGGTGACTTCCGGGCAAGTGGCGATTTCGCGTTCGAATTGCTCGACGCCGCCTTCCGTATGCCGTGTCAAATGAATATGCGCGAGCGCGCAGACATGCAGACCGAGCTTTTCGCGATCGAGCAGCGCGGTATAGCGCTGAATGACGCCCGATTGCTCCATGTCCTTGATGCGACGCCAGCACGGCGTGCTCGACAAGCCGACCTGGTCGGAGATTTCCTGAACGGAGCGGCGTGCGTCCAGCTGCAGGAGACGCAAGATTTTTTGTGAGAATGTATCGAGAGTCAACTGCGCCTCCGTTCGGTCGCGATTTGACTCTCATAGTAGAGGCGTCGAAAAAGAAACGCAATGCAAACGCGCCCGCACTGAGGGAGTTTCCCTAACTCCCCCGCCTCAGGGCGCGGTTTTACCTTCAGTGTCGTCGCCGGATTCCTTCGCAAGCCTGGCCAGCTTCTCCTGCGAGATCCGCAGGTCGGCCAGCATGTTGCAAAAGAGTGCGCCTTGCTCGATAGCATCGTCCAGCGCGACGTGCGTATGCGGCAGCTCGTCGAACCAGTGTTTCGGCAGACGCGGCTTGATGGCCTTGCGATACGGCAGGCCGGTCATCGCAAAGGCGAGCGTCTTGATGTCGAGCGCCGACCACGAAAACGGGCAGCGCTCGGCAAAGCGCATCATGTACCAGAACATATGCGTGAAGTCGAAGCCCGCCGGATACGCGACGAACACGGGCTTGCCGGGCAGCGCTTCCACCCATTCGACATAGGCCGGCAAGGCTATTTCCGGCTTCTGCAGATCCTTGCGGCATGCGGCCCACGCGTCGGGCTGCGTCTTCCACCAAGCCGCCTGAACCGGATGCGGCGTCGCGCCCTCGAGCGTTTCGAGATTCGCGGAGAAGGTGCCGATGAGCTGCTTGTCCGCGGTGTAGGCCGCGGACGCGAAGCTCAGCATCGAATGCGGTCCGGGAATCGGGCCATCGGCCTCGACATCGGTGCTGACGTAGATTTCGGGAATTGCGTTCACGCTGTCGCACCCGTTGCCGCGCCGTCGCGCACGAAAGGATTGCTGCGCCGTTCCTCGCCGAACGTCGATGCCGGGCCGTGTCCGGGAACGAAGGTGACATCGTCGCCGAGCGGCCAGAGCTTTTCGCGGATCGAGCGGATGAGTTCCGCGTGATTGCCGCGCGGGAAATCGGTCCGGCCGATCGAACCGGCGAACAGGACGTCGCCGACGAACGCCAGATTGTGCTCCCGACTGAAAAATACGACGTGACCCGGCGTGTGGCCCGGGCAGAAATAGACTTCCATCGACTCGTTGCCGAACTGCACGGCGTCGCCGTCGTCGAGCCAGCGTTCCGGCGTGAAGGCTTCGGCGTTCGAAAAACCGAAGCGCTGAGTCTGCGCGGGCAACTGATCGATCCAGAACGCATCTTCGCGATGCGGTCCCTCTATTTGTATACCGTAATGGTCCGCGAGCGCCTTGGCGCCGCCGCAATGATCGAGATGGCCGTGCGTGAGAAGAATCTTGTCGACGGTCACGCCCTGGCGTTCGACTTCCGCGATGATGCGTTCGATGTCGCCACCCGGATCGACGATGGCGGCGCGCTGGGTCGCTTCGCAGATCACGATCGAACAGTTCTGCTGAAAGGGCGTTACGGGAACGAGAATGACTTTCATATGACTGACGTCGATGCGCGCGGGCCTGTAAAAACGTTCATTGTACCGGTGCGACCCCGGGTCCGACGGCAGCGCGCGCCGCGACGGCGTTGCTCAAAAAAGCGGCAATTCTTACGCTCATAGCGAAAATCAATGACAATTCGATGGGTCCGATGAGCCGGACCACGGTTTTTTTGTATAATGGCACTACTTGTGCATGGATCAAACCATGCCGTCATTGGGCGAATGCCAAAACGCTAGTGCGTTTTTACAATCGCTGTCAGTACGCTGTTGGGGGCCAAAAGCCTCGCAATTGCAACTCACGCACCTCCAGTAGGTGCACACGTCTTGTCCGGCCAGACGCCGCGCGTCTGTCAGATGGCCTTTGCCGCCGTCACGCCGGATGGGGCCTACGCCGCCGTTCCTGCGCTCACTTGGCTTCACCAGCGCACGAACGTGATGCCACGTTCGATGGCGGCTTGTGGGGTCTGGTCAGGCTGCCGGGGACAGGTTGCGCCAGACGTGAACAATAACCGGGCGTTTGCGGCACGAGTGCGCCGCATCCGAGCACAGTCCACCGTTCGCTTCAGCGAGCGGCGTTCTGCTTTGCACGGCAAAGCCTCGAGCAGCCTTGCGCGCGCCGACCAGCGCAGCGCGGCCGCTCCTTTATCGTTGAAAACACGTCTATGAATGCTCGATTTATTCGACATGTCGGGAGCCTGCTAGCAGTTGGCGTGCTGGCGGGTTGCGCCGCGCCGGGTTCGGGCGATGTCGCATCCAATCCTCAGAACACAAACTCCTTCAGCACGAGCAGTGCCCGCTCGACGGCGCCGCTCGCCTTCGATTCGCACCTTTCCGCGCTGCCCGCCGAGAGGCCGGCGCAACCGGCGCAGTCGCTTTCCGACGCCGAGCCGATCACGACCGGTCCCGACGCCAGCAACTTCGAGCAGAAGGGCAAGGCGTCGTGGTACGGACGCATGTTCCACGGTCGCAAGACCGCGAGCGGCGAGAAGTTCAACATGAACGCGATGACCGCAGCGCATCGCACGCTGCCGCTCGCGTCGTGGGTGCGCGTGACGAACGAAGCGAATCACAAGACCGTCGTCGTGAAGATCAACGATCGCGGCCCTTATGTGCACGGACGCGTGATCGATCTGTCGTATGCAGCGGCGGCGGTGCTCGGCATGCGCGGCGCCGGCACGCAGAAGGTGAAGATCGAAGGTCTCACGCAGCAGGAAGCGCGTGCGGCGCGCGAAGAGCAGGCTCAGGCGCTGGCCGACGACAGCGTGAACTGATCTCGCCGACAGCTTCGCAGAACCCGACGGGCCGTTATCGCAACGGCCCGTTTTTATTTCTCGTCGCGTTTGGCGAGCTTCAGCGCGCGTTCATACAGCGCATTGCGCGACGCGCCCGTCAATGTCGCCGCGATGCGCGCCGCGCTTTTCACCGACAACTCTTCCAGCAGCGTCGACAGCAGCGCGTCGTGGGCGTCGTCGGCGTCGTGCGCTTCGGGCGCGCCTTCGACGACCAGGACGAATTCCCCGCGTTGACGATTCGCATCGGCTTCGAGCCACGTTGGCCCTTCGGCCAGGGTGCAGCGATGCAGGCTCTCATGTAACTTCGTCAGCTCACGGGCGATCAGCAGTTGCCGTTCGCCGCCGAACGCGTCGCCGAGCGCGCGCACGGTTTCGACGATGCGATGCGGCGCCTCGTAGAACACCAGCGCCATCGGAAGACTTGCGAGTTTCTTCAGCTCCGACGCACGTTGCTTCGCCTTCGTCGGCAGAAAGCCGATGAACGAGAAGCCGCCGACGAACGCGCCCGCCGCGCTCAACGCGGTCGTGAGCGCGCTCGCGCCCGGCAGCGGGATGACCGGCAGGCCGGCCTCGCGCACGGCATCGACGAGACGCGCGCCGGGATCGGAGATACCGGGCGTGCCCGCGTCGGATACGCACGCGATGCGCTCGCCGTTCCTGAGATGCTCGATCACGCGTTCGGCGGCGCTGCGCTCGTTGTGCTCGTGCACGGCGATCGACGGCTTCGAAATGCCATAGCGCGCGAGCAGTTGCGCGGTGTTGCGCGTGTCTTCGGCGGCGATGCGATCTGCGAGTCCGAGCACGTGGAGCGCGCGCACGGTGATGTCCGCCGCGTTGCCGATCGGCGTTGCGACGATATACAGCGCGCCTGTCGGATAGTGCTGCCCAGCGGCGAGTTCGGAGATCTGAAGCATGAGCGCGGGCGTCGAAGGAAAGGTCGTCATTTTGCCATGCGCGATTCGGTGGCCCGCCGACAACTTTTACGGAGGAGCCGTGTCCAAAACGCTCGGCGACGCTTTCGAGTCGCACGCGCTCGCGTTCCTGCAGCGGCAGCGCATGCGTCTTGTCGCGCGCAACGTGACGTGTCGCGGCGGCGAGATCGATCTCGTGATGCTCGATGAACGCGGCGCGCTCGTGTTCGTCGAAGTCCGCGCGAGAAGAAGCAGGCGTTACGCGAATGCCGTCGCAAGCGTCGATGCGAAGAAGCGCGCGCGCCTCGTACATGCCGCGCAGCATTTCCTGACGACATGGCGCGGCGCGTTGCCTGCGTGCCGTTTCGACGTCGTCGCGTTCGATGCGGGCCGCATCCATTGGCTGCCCGATGCGTTTCGCGCCGACGAGGCGTGACTGCGGTTCATCGCATGATGCATGCGGTAAACTGCGCAACAACCGACGCCTTGAGCGTTCAAGCCACACACCGCGCATGTCGCGGCCGATGATCGAGAGTCGATGTCAGTCGAACGCATTCAACAGCAATTCCGCGACAGCGCGGCACTTCAACTCGAAGCACTCGACGCGCTGGCGGTTCCGATCGCGGCCGCCGTCGATACGCTTTTTGGCGCGCTCGCGAACGGCAACAAGATTCTCGTTTGCGGCAACGGCGGCTCGGCTGCCGATGCGCAGCGCTTCGCCGCGCAACTCATCGGCCGCTTCGAACGCGAGCGTCCGGGCTTGCCGGCGATTGCGCTGACCACGGACACGTCGATACTCACGGCCATCGGCAACGACTATGCGTTCGAGCAGATCTTCTCGAACCAGGTCCGCGCGCTCGGCCAGTCGGGCGACGTGTTGCTTGCGATCAGCACGTCGGGCAACTCGGTGAACGTGCTCGCTGCGATTCAGGAAGCGCACGAGCGCGAGATGATCGTGATCGCGTTGTCGGGCAAGGGCGGCGGCGCGATGTCCGACGTGCTCGCCGAAACCGATATTCATATCTGCGTGCCGGCCGAACGAACGGCGCGCATCCAGGAAGTCCATCTGCTGACCATTCATTGTCTGTGCGACGGCATCGATGCGATGCTGCTCGGCGACGACTGAAACTGAAAGGGGGAACGGAGTTGATGAACAAGACACGCGTCAAGGCGACGCTGGCCCAGGCCACGCTGATGGTGGGCATGTTGTCGGGAGTTGCATTGACGTTGCAGGGCTGCGCGCTCGCGGTCGTCGGCGCGGCGGCCGGCGGCACGTTGATCGCCACGGATCGCCGCACGCTCGGCGCGCAGACCGAAGATCGCGAGATTCAGGTGAAGGCGCTTTCGCGGATCAACGAGAACGTGCCCGATACGTCGCATGTCAACGTGACCGTGTTCAACCGGCGCGTGTTGCTGACGGGCGAAGTGCCGGACGACGCATCGAAGGCGAAGGCCGAGGCGGTGGTGCGCGACATCAATAACGTCGGCAGCATCGTCAACGAGCTGTCGGTGCAGGGCGCGAGTTCGTACTCATCGCGCGCGAACGATTCCTACCTTGAAGGACGCGTGAAGACTGCGATGGTCGGCGAGAAGGACTTGCACGCGAACGACTACAAGGTGGTGTGCGAGCGCAGTGTCGTTTATCTGATGGGGCTCGTCACGCCGGACGAAGGCGCGCATGGCGCGGATGTCGCCGCGCGCGTGCCGGGCGTCGAGCAGGTCGTGAAGGTGTTCCAGTACATCAAGCCTGAAGAGGCGCAAGCGCTGGAAGCGGCGGCCGCGTCGGGGACGAGCGTGGCGCCGGCGGCAAGCGCGCCGGCTGAGGCGACGGTTGGCACGGTGCCTGATTCGGGCGTGACGTCGCGTCCGCTCGATACGCAATCGCCCGCGCCCGTGAAGAACTCGGATGTGCGTCCGGGGAATGCCAATCCGGCTTCGACGGTGAAATGAACATGATGCGTTCGATTGTCGGCGCGGTGATCGTTGCCGCGTCTTTTGGTGTGTCTGCTGCGGAGCAGACGGGTTCATCCGCGAATGCGATGGCGATCGCGCGCAGCAACGCGTGCATGGGTTGTCATGCGATCGATCGCAAGCTTGTGGGGCCGTCGTTTCAACAGGTCGCCGAGAAGTACAAGGGCGATCCGCAGGCGAGCACGATGCTTGAAAAGAAGGTGAAGAACGGCGGCGCGGGGGTGTGGGGCTCGATTCCGATGCCTTCGCACCCGAAGATGAACGACGCGGATATCAAGACGGTCGTGTCTTGGATTCTGGCGGGGGCGCCGCAGAAGTGAGTGTTGATTGAAGTCGTCTGAAGGCTTGCCTGACGGCGATTTTGCTGTGGTACAATTTTGATTCGTTGGGGGGGTAGCTCAGCTGGGAGAGCGTCGCGTTCGCAATGCGAAGGTCGGGAGTTCGATCCTCCTCCTCTCCACCACGAATCCAAAGGGCCTGTCTCAAACCCCAGGCCCTTTCCCATTTCTGCACCCATCTGCACTTCCTCAACCGGCTAAACTGATCGCCATACAAAACATGCGAGGCCCGCATGCACTTCGAAATCCGCGAAATCGACCACGTCGTCATCCGCTGCGCCGATCTCGACCGCATGGTGGACTTCTATCGCGTCGTATTAGGTTGTCCGGTCGAGAAGGAGCAGCGCGATATCGGCCTCGTGCAGATGCGCGCGGGCCGTTCGCTGATCGATCTGCTGGCCGTCGGCGCGAAAATCGATCGGCCGGAGAGCGGTCAGCCCGGCGCGGGTCGCAATATGGATCATCTGTGCGTGCGCGTCGAACGGTTCGATGCCGACACGTTACGCGCGCATCTCGAAAAGCATGGCGCGCGCATCGGTGAAGAGGCGCGACGATACGGCGCCGAAGGCTTCGGCCCGTCGCTCTATTTCTTCGATCCGGAAGGCAACATGATCGAGTTCAAAGGTCGGCCCGACGTCTGATGTTCAGGCCGCGCCGTCCTTCAAAACGTTCCAGCGGATCGCGACGGCGTCGGCAGTCTCGCTGCCTAGCGTGACGTCGCCGTCCTGCACCATCATCTGCAAACGCATCGTCCGTTCGGCCAGCTTGCCGAGCGCTTCTGCGATGCCATCCGCGAGCGACCAGACCGTCACGTTCTGCAACCGTTCGACCTTGCCCTTCACGCCGTTCCACCAGATATCCGCGGTCTTTCCCGCATACGCGATCACGATCACGCGCTCCGAGCGGCCACTCGCCTTCGCGATGCGCCGTTCGTCCGGCTGGCCGACTTCGATCCACGTCTGGATCTGTCCGGTGAGATCCTTTTGCCATAGATCGGGCTCATCCGTGTCGGACAAGCCTCTGCAGAATTCGAGACGCTCGTCGGCGAGCATGCCGAACGCGGCGACGCGCACCATCATCCGTTCGTCCGTCTCCGAGGGATGGCGCGCAATGGTCAGGGAATGATCGCCGTAGTAGTGGCGATCCATGTCGGCAATTTGCAGGTCTGCCTTGTAGATCGTGGATTTGAGAGCCATTTAGCATCGGACGCCGGTCTTTCGGCCAGCGGAAACGAATTGTCGAGATGGCGCGAGCGTTTGCGCGCCAAACCGACATTGTGCGGGGAATCGAAGCAAATTTGGAAGACGCCGACGCGCACGATCGTGCTTCGATCGCGGCGGAATGGATCGATGGCCTGTTGCCGACGATTAATTCACGGATAAATCCCGCTTCCGGCGCAATTCAATAATCGCGCCGGATCGTCGGCTGGATATTCTGCGAGGAACCGCTTATTGATCGATGAAACGATCCGCGGTCCACATACCTTGCGTGTCGCTATTTGAGGCGTTGACGAATTCGATGTCATGGCCCACCACGCGAATCACGCGAAAATGCGAATCGACCGGAGTCGAAATGCATTCGAAACCCTCGAAGAACTGCTGCATCTTCTGATGCTCGCCGGCTTTCGCGTGTTGATCGGCCGAATCGAACTTGTCCTTGGATAAGCAGCCATACGAGTTTGGCCTGAAAGTGAACGTCTGCTGAGGCTGAATAACGCCGTCCTGGGCTTGCGCTGCGGAAACGGTTGCAAACAAACCCATCATCGCGAAGAGAATACCGACGCGTCTTTTCATGTATAGCCCCCAAACGAAACCGTTTCGAAATTAGCTATGTATTTAAAAGCGGCTGACCGCAAAACTCATGCTAGTTGAGCGAGGCAAACTTGCAAGCATATGTTATGTGCGACCGCAACACGTCAGAATGTCGCAGGCGCTTTTCATGTGAAGCGGTGATTGAAATCCAGATAAAAATCGCGAAACGAAGCGCGAAAGGAAATGAAAGCTCGCTCGTATGCCGGAAGGACTGCGACAATTTGCCTCCCGCGCGCGCGTGGTGCGTTGCATTAGACGCCCGTGAGACTAATCCAACACATAACGACCGATGCGCTCTGCGCGCGTCAAGATGGCCAATCGGCCTATTGCAAGCGTTCGGCGTTCATGGATAAATCGACGCATCGAACTCTGGAGATCAAGCATGACCCTTGCCCAATGGCTGCCGTTCGCGATCGCGTCGGCGATCCTCGTCGCGATTCCCGGCCCGACCGTGCTGCTCGTCGTGTCCTACGCGCTCGGCCACGGCCGCAAGTACGCATTCGCGACGACCATCGGCGTCGCGCTCGGCGACCTTACCGCGATGACCGCATCGATGCTCGGCCTCGGCGTGGTGCTGGCGGCATCGGCTGAATTGTTCATGGTCGTGAAGTGGATCGGCGCGGCGTATCTCGTGTACCTCGGCATCAAGCTTTGGCGCGCGCCGGTGGTCGATACGGACGCGGTCCAGCCTACCGGCGAACTGCGCACGAGCCGAATCATGGCCCACGCGTACGCCGTCACGACGTTGAACCCGAAGAGCATCATTTTCTTTGTCGCGTTCGTGCCGCAATTCGTCGATCCCCACGCGGCGAGCGTGTCGCAGATCGCGATTCTCGAAGCAACCTTCGTCGGACTGGCGGCCGCCAACGCGTTCGCCTACGCGCTGCTCGCGTCCGGCGCGCGCAAGGCGATCCGCAAGGCTTCCGTGCAGCGCGCGGTGAACCGCACCGGCGGCGCGCTCCTGATGGGCGCGGGCATTTTCGCCGCGGCATGGAAAAAAGCAGCATGAGTCAGCCGGACGATTGGACCGCAAGCGCGCGGCGCGTGTATTTCGGCCTGCTCGACGACTGGAACAGGCAGGACGCGGCCGCGATGGCGGCGCGCTTCACGGAGCGCGGCAGTCTTGTCGGTTTCGACGGCAGCGCCATCGACGGGCGCGCCTGCATCGAGGCGCATCTTCAGCCGATTTTCGCCCAGCATCCGACGCCGCGTTTCGTCGCGAAGGTGCGCGAGGTGAGGCGCATGGCGAACGGGCAGACGTTGCTGCTGCGTGCCGTCGCGGGCATGTGGCCGCGCGGCGCGACGGCGCTCGAGCCGAGTCTGAGCGCGGTTCAGACGATGGTGCTGTCGCTTTGCGATGGCGTGTACCGGATCGAGATGTTCCAGAACACGCCTGCCGCGTTTCACGGACGGCCGGAAGAAAGCGAAAAGCTCAGCGTGGAATTGCGCGAGCTCGGCAAACCGGCGGGCGCGTAGTTATTTGGACGTCTACTTTCCGATGCAGAAGCGGCTGAAAATCACGCCGAGCAAGTCATCGGAAGTGAATTCGCCCGTGATCGCGTTGAGATCGTCTTGCGCGAGCCGCAGTTCTTCCGCGAAAAGATCGAGCACTTGCGACTGTTGATCGGCATGTCCGGCGGCGAGCGCGAGATGTTCCCGCGCCTCGCGCAGCGCGATCAGATGACGCTCGCGGGCGAGATACACGCTCTCTGCGCCCGCTTGCCAGCCCGCGATCTTCAGCAGCTCGTCGCGCAGCAGCGAAATGCCATCGCCGGTTTTCGCCGACAGATTGACTTCGCGCGCGTGACCTTCCGCATCGCGCACAGATGACGGCGCGCCCGCGAGGTCTGTCTTGTTCATCACTCGCACGACGGGCACGCCAGCCGGAAAGCGCGCCGCGATGGCCTGATCTTCCGGCGTCACGCCTTCGCGCGCATCGAGCAGATGCAGCACGACATCAGCGCGCTCGATTTCGCCCCACGTGCGCTCGATGCCAATGCGCTCCACCTCGTCCTGCGTCTCGCGCAGCCCCGCCGTGTCGATGATGTGCAGCGGAATGCCTTCGACCTGAATCGTCTGCGCGACCTTGTCGCGCGTCGTTCCGGCAATCGGCGTGACGATCGCCAGTTCCGCGCCCGCGAGCGCATTCAGCAGCGACGACTTGCCCACGTTCGGCTGGCCCGCGAGCACGACCGACAAACCCTCGCGCAAAAGCGCGCCCTGACGCGCGTCGGCGAGAACCGTGTCGAGCCGCTCGCGGATGCGCGCGAGCTTCCCGCGCGCGTCCGCGGCTTCGAGAAAGTCGATCTCTTCCTCGGGAAAATCCAGCGTCGCTTCGACGAGCATGCGCAGCGTGATCACGTCTTCGACCAGCGCATGGATCTCGCGCGAGAACGCGCCTTCCAGCGAACGCCCGGCCGAGCGCGCGGCGGCTTCGGTGCTCGCTTCGATCAGATCGGCGACGGCCTCCGCCTGCGCCAGATCGAGCTTGTCGTTGAGAAACGCGCGTCGCGTGAATTCACCCGGCTCGGCGAGCCGCAGGCCGAAATCGCGGCCGGCTTCGATCGCCCGTTGCAGGACGAGTTGCAGCACGATCGGGCCGCCGTGTCCTTGCAACTCCAGCACATGCTCGCCGGTGTAGGAGTTGGGCGCGGGGAAATAGAGCGCGATGCCGCGGTCGAGCGCTTCGCCGTTGCCGTCGCTAAACGGCACGTAGCTCGCATGACGCGGCGCGAGCGCCTGGCCGCACAACGCGTGCATCGCCTTTTGCGCGGCGGCCTCGCCTGCGCGACCGAACGACAGCCGCACGACGCCGATCCCGCCACGCCCCGGTGCGGTGGCGATTGCGACGATTGGATCGGTGTCGTTGCTCAGCATGTCGATGCGCAATGTGATGGTTTCAAAGTGCGGGCATTGTATCGCGGCGTCTGATTCCCTTTGTCCAGCGCTGTCGAAAGCGTCCCGTATGAATTATCTTTTTTGAGATAGAGGATCCCAACGAAACGGAAAGCGAAACTTCATGCATTGAAGAACGCAAGCCGCGCAGCGATTGGCGATATGATGCAAGCTCGCTGCCAAACGGCAATCAACAACAACACTTAATCAAGATAAAGAGGCGCAGCCTCGCGCCAAAAGTAGCGCAATTGGTTGACTGGTAAGCAGCGATTGCCTCGCACAATCCAGCCCATGCCTACACCACAAGAAAAGGCCGATTTCTCCGAGCGGCTCAAATTCTCGATGACCCGCGCACCCGAAAAGATGCGCGGAGCGACTGATCTCGCATTGCACTTCAACCTGCGCTATCAAGGCGAGCCCGTTTCGCCGCAGACGGCGCACAAGTGGCTCACCGCGCGTTCGATCCCGACCGCCGACAAGCTGAAGACGCTCGCCGACTGGTTCAAGGTCGACCAGCACTGGCTGCACTACGGGCCGCCGCCGAGCGGCAATCCGCAGGTCACGCCGAAGCCGCTTGCGCGCGACGAGCAATATCCCGCGTCCGAGGAGACGCTCGAACTGGCGACGAAGATCGAAGCGCTGTCGCCGCATCATCGATACTTGCTCGAGGAGCTCGTCGAGCAGTTCTACGGATCGATGAAGCGGTAAATTCCCACTCCACCAAAACAAAACGCCCGGCCAGAGCCGGGCGTTTTCGCATCAGAAGCAGACGCAGCGCTTACGCCGCCTTCTTACTCTTTCCCATCATGCGCGTGATGTAGTACTGCTGCGCGATCGACAGCACGTTGTTCACCACGTAGTACAGCACGAGACCGGCCGGGAAGAAGAAGAACATGACCGAGAACGCGATCGGCATGAACATCATCATCTTGGCCTGAACGGGGTCCGGCGGCGTGGGGTTCAGCTTCGTCTGCAGGAACATCGAGACGGCCATCAGCACCGGCAGGATGAAATACGGGTCTTGCTGCGACAGATCGTGAATCCAGCCGATCCACGGCGCGCCGCGCATTTCCACCGACGACAGCAGCACCCAGTACAGCGAGATGAACACCGGAATCTGCACGACGACCGGCAGACAGCCGCCGAACGGATTGACCTTCTCGGTCTTGTACAGCGACATCAGTTCGGCGTTCATCTTCTGCGGATCGCTCTTGAAGCGCTCGCGGATCTGCTGCATGCGCGGCGTGATTTCCTTCATGCGCGCCATCGACTTGTAGCTCGCCGCCGACAGCGGGAAGAACACGGCCTTGATGAGCAGCGTGAGCAGCACGATCGCCCAGCCCCAGTTGCCGACGTAGCTGTGAATTTTCTCGAGCAGCCAGAAGAGCGGTTTGGCGATGATCGTCACCATGCCGTAATCCTTCACCAGCTCCAGACCCGGCGCGATGCCTTCGAGCATGCGCTCTTCTTCCGGACCGGCGAAGAGACGCGCATCGACGTTCACGGTCTGTCCCGGCGCGATGGTCTGCGCGGGCATCGTCACGCCGACGCGGTACAGGTCCGGGTCGATCTTCTGCACGTAGATGTCGCGCTTCACGCCTTGCTGCGGAATCCACGCGGACGCGAAATAGTGCTGCACCATCGCGATCCAGCCGTTATCCGACGAGGTCTCGAACGTTGCCTTGTTCTTGTCGATGTCGGAGAAGTCGATCTTCTGGAAGTGCTTCTGATCCGTGTAGACCGCCGGCCCGATGAACGTATGCGAGAAGCGCGGCGTCTCGACCGGCGTGTTGTCGCGCACGAGCTCCATGTAGAGCTTCGGCGTGACCGGCGCGGTGCCCACGTTCTCGATTTTCGTATCGACGTTGATCACATAGCTGCCGCGCGTGAACGTGTAGGTCTTGATGACCTTCACGCCACCCTTCGCGGGCGATTCGAACGCGATCTTCAGCGTCTTTTCGTCGCCCGTCAGCGAAGTCTGGCCGGGAACGGGCGTGAAGATGTCGTTGTGATTCGGGAAATCGCCGCCGAGCAGGCCCGTGCGCGCGAGATACGTGTGGTTCGCGGTGTGATCGAACAGCGTGATGTAAAGGTCCGGCTGCTTGCCGTCGCCTTCCTTGACCAGCGAAAGCTTCGAGAGTGTGCCGCCGCGCGTGTCGATTTCACCGGAATACACGTCCGTCGTGAACTTGACGAGCTGCGATTGCGCCGTGGCGGGCGGCGTCGTCGATCCGGGAGCGGCCGTGCCCGCGGGCGCGTTCGGCAGTTCGGACGGCTGCGCGCCGGATGCGGCCGAGCCCGGTGCCGGGTTGCTGGCGGTCTTCGCCGGTTGCGTCGCGCTCGGGAAGAACATCGACGGGCGCCCATGGTCGCGTTGCCAGTTGTCGAACAGCAGGACAACTGACACGAAGAAGATGACCCATAGGACGGTGCGTTTGATATCCATGCGTTGTCTCAGTGTCGATCGGAAAGCGCTTTAGCGCCGTTTGGTGTTGAAAGCTTGTCTTGCCCGGGGCTTGCGGCGTCCGCGCCAGATTCTTGTGCGTTGGGAGGCGGCACGAGATCGACGCCGCCCGCCGAAAGAGGATGGCAGCGGCAAAGCCGCTTCACGGCGAGATACGTGCCATGCGCGGCGCCATGATACTGGATTGCCTCGCGCGCGTAGTCGGAACAGGAAGGATAAAAGCGGCACCGGTTGCCGAGCAGAGGGCTCACAGCAACCTTGTAGAAGCGCAACAACGCGATGAGTGCCGTTTGCATAAGCTTCGCGCCGCGCGCCGGACTTGCCGTGGAGGCGAGTCTGCGCAATCCGCGCTTCATGACCCTGACGGGCCGGATGATTCGTCGACGGCGGGCGCCTCGGGCGGCGCCGCCACGGTTTCGGCCCTGCGGCGCGCGGCTTCGCGCACGGCACGGTCGAACAAAGTTTCCAGCTCGCTGCCGACGAGCGCCCGAAGCGGCGGGGAGCTCGCGCTCGGCATTGCCTTGCGGTCGATCTTCGCGTGCAGCCGCACGAGAATGTCGAATCCGTCCAACTGCGTGCGACGCAGCCGGAACGCATCGCGCGCAAGCCGTTTGATCAGATTGCGCGTGACGGCGCGCGGCGCCTGCTTCTTGCCGATCACCAGCCCGAGCCGCGCTTCCTTTCCGGACGGCTTGCCGTACAGAACGAAATGCGGCGAACGGCGCCAGGGGCGCAAACGAAAAACGGATGAGAACTCATCCGTTTTCAGCAGCCTTGCGGCCTTGGGGAACGCGGCCTGCGCCGGCAACTGAACGATGTCCTGTCTCAAGACTTCTATGCGGCGCGTGAGCGGCTCGCCGTCGAGTGCGACATCCAACCGCGAGCGAACACTCGGCAGACTTAGATGGCCAGGCGCTTGCGGCCCTTCGCGCGGCGAGCGTTGATGACCTTGCGGCCGCCAGCGGTCTTCATGCGAACGCGAAAGCCGTGGGTGCGCTTGCGACGGGTAACGGAAGGTTGGTAAGTACGTTTCATGGTGCTCTCACTTGAGTTGATTGACCGCGCGGGCTAAGGCTCCAGTGTGGTCACTGCAAGCGCGATGGCCGGAGGTTCAGGAATTCTGTTTTCGCGGAACCCGCTATTTAAACCGTTTTCCTATTGACCGTCAATAGTTTAGCGCCACCGAACACGTATTCCTGCTCATTTCCACCGCGTCCGACGTGCTGATTTGACCCTGTGGATAACTCGCGCGCCACCCTCGTTTGGCGTTAGAATCTCGCCTTACTCCCAAATATCCGCCCGCTGCTTCGGCCCGCCGTCCGCCCGCAAACCCTTGCGGCGTAAGCCTCCGGAGCATCCCTGCTCGGCCGTGCCGGGACTTGTCCGAACGTTCGGCAAGCACGGCCCGCAGGTGCGGAGCAAACCATAACGACCGCATTCGATGAACGATTTCTGGGAACACTGTTCCGCACTGCTTGCGCGCGAACTCACGCCGCAGCAGTACGTCACGTGGATCAAGCCGCTGACCCCGGTCGACTTCGATGCCGGCGCGAACACCTTGCGCATCGCCGCTCCCAATCGCTTCAAGCTCGACTGGGTGAAGAGCCAGTTCTCGGGCCGCATCGCCGATGTGGCGCGCGACTTCTTCAGCGCGCCCATCGACGTGCAATTCGTCCTCGATCCGAAAGCGACCGCGCGCAACGCCATCGGCGGCGGACCGAATGCCGCGCCACGTCCGACCGCGAGCGCGCCCGTCGCGCCGCGCGCCCCGGCGCCGGCTGCGGCCGCGCCTCAGGCGCCGACGGTCGTTGCGCATGCGAACGCCACCGCGCACATCAACGCGCTCGCCGCAGAAGCGGCACAGCAGGCGCAAGCCACGCAGGAAGATCAGGCCGATCTCGACCTGCCGAGCCTCGACGCCAACGAAGCCGCTGCCGGCCGACGCACGTGGCGTCCGGGCGGCGCGCCTTCGGCCGCGGGTGAAAACGATTCCGCCTACGAGCGCTCGAAGCTGAATCCGGTGCTGACGTTCGACAACTTCGTCACCGGTAAGGCGAACCAGCTCGCGCGCGCGGCGGCCATTCAGGTCGCGGACAACCCCGGCATTTCGTACAACCCGCTCTTTCTGTATGGCGGCGTGGGTCTCGGCAAGACGCACCTGATTCACGCCATCGGCAATCAGTTGCTGATGGACAAGGCGGGCGCGCGCATCCGCTACATCCACGCTGAACAATACGTGTCCGATGTCGTGAAGGCGTACCAGCGCAAGGCGTTCGACGACTTCAAGCGCTATTACCACTCGCTCGATCTGCTGCTCATCGACGATATTCAGTTCTTCTCCGGCAAGTCGCGCACGCAGGAAGAGTTCTTCTACGCGTTCGAGGCGCTCGTCGCGAACAAGGCGCAGGTCATCATCACGAGCGACACGTATCCGAAGGAAATCTCCGGCATCGACGATCGCCTGATCTCGCGCTTCGACTCCGGTCTCACGGTCGCGATCGAGCCGCCCGAACTGGAAATGCGCGTCGCGATTCTGATGAGGAAGGCGCTGTCGGAAGGCGTGAGCCTGTCGGAGGACGTCGCGTTCTTCGTCGCGAAGCATCTGCGCTCGAACGTGCGCGAGCTCGAAGGCGCGCTGCGCAAGATCCTCGCGTATTCGAAGTTCCATGGCCGCGACATCACGATCGAACTGACCAAGGAAGCGCTCAAAGACCTGCTGACGGTGCAGAACCGGCAGATCTCGGTGGAGAACATCCAGAAGACGGTGGCCGATTTCTACAACATCAAGGTCGCCGACATGTATTCGAAAAAGAGGCCGGCTAACATTGCGCGCCCGCGCCAGATCGCGATGTATCTGGCGAAGGAACTGACGCAGAAGAGCCTGCCCGAGATCGGCGAACTGTTCGGCGGACGCGATCACACGACCGTGCTCCACGCGGTGCGCAAGATCGCGGCCGAGCGCGGCACCGATGCGCAGTTGAACCACGAACTGCACGTGCTCGAACAGACGCTGAAGGGCTAAGCGACCGATCGACGCTTTGCCAGGAACGCACGCGTCATTTATTGCGCCCGGCGGCCTGTTTTTTAACGAAAACGTCCCCATTTTTAGGGAGCGGTTCCGTTTTGAGGCACAATATAGGTTTAGCCGTCCGTGGCCTGGGCGGCATTCGAGCGCAGTTTTCGCGAGTGACCGGCGGGGGGCCGGCAACGCGTGTTACGAGGTTGTCCGTCGGGCAAATCTGGTGGCGAAACCGGCGGACAGGCCGTCACATCAACGAAGGAACTCTATGCAACTGGTCAAGACCGAACGAGATAATCTTCTAAGGCCGCTGCAAACCGTGAGCGGCATCGTAGAACGCCGCCATACGTTGCCGATCCTCGCGAATTTGCTCATCACCAAGAACGGCGCCGATGTGTCGTTCCTCTCGACCGACCTCGAACTCCAGATCACGACGCGCGCCGATTTCGGCGTCGGCAGCGATCAGGTCGCCACGACGGTCGCAGCGCGCAAGCTGCTCGACATTCTGCGCGCGATGCCTTCGGGCGAAGTCGTGCTCGACCTCTCCGACAAGCGTCTCACGGTGCGTTCCGGCAAGAGCCGCTTCGCGCTCCAGACGCTCGCCGCCGACGAATTTCCCACGGTCAACCAGGCTACTGACTTCGGCGCGAGCCTTTCGGTTCCGCAGAAGACGTTCCGCCAGTTGCTCGGCATGGTTTATTTCGCGATGGCCCAGCAGGACATCCGCTACTACCTGAACGGCATGCTGCTCGTGGTGGATGGCGACCAGCTGATGGCGGTCGCGACCGACGGCCACCGTCTCGCGTTCTCGTCGATGAAGATCGAAGGTTCGTTCCCGCGTCAGGAAGTCATCATTCCGCGCAAGACGATTCTCGAGTTGCAGCGCCTGCTCGAAGACATCGACGACTCGTTGAAGATCGACATCGCCGCGACGCAGGTGAAGTTCAGCTTCGGTCAGGTGGAACTGGTGTCGAAGCTCGTCGAGGGCAAGTTCCCCGACTTCCAGCGCGTGATTCCGAAGTCGCACAAGAACACGTTCGAGATCGGCCGCGAAGAGTTGCAGCGCTCGCTGCAGCGCGCGGCGATTCTCACGTCCGACAAGTTCAAGGGCGTGCGCTGCCTCGTCGAGCCGGGCCAGCTCAAGATCATGTCCACGAACGCGGACCAGGAAGAGGCGCAGGAAGAACTGGAAATCGCTTATCAGGGCGATTCCGTCGATATCGGATTCAACGTCACGTATCTGCTCGACGTGCTCGCGAATCTGAAGGTCGACACGCTCAAGGTGAGCCTTGGCGACGCCAATTCCAGCGCGCTCATCACGATTCCCGAGAACGAGGAATTCAAGTATGTGGTGATGCCGATGCGTATCTGACGCACGCAATACCGAGAACACTCCAAGGGGCGGCGCGCCCCTTTGGCGTTTTTAAGGTGTTTTGAAAAGTTCGAGCAGTAATCGCAGCGTTATCGAAGCAGTGTCGAAGCAGTGACGCAGAACCGGAAAAAATCCATGACTGAAAACACAAATTCGCAACCCGACAACAAGCCTGACAACAGCTACGGCGCATCGTCGATCCAGATCCTCGAGGGTCTGGAGGCCGTGCGCAAGCGGCCGGGCATGTATATCGGCGATACGTCGGATGGCACCGGTCTGCATCACCTCGTTTTCGAAGTGCTGGACAACTCCATCGACGAAGCGCTCGCCGGATATTGCGACGACATTCACGTCGTCATTCACGCGGACAACTCGATTTCCGTCACCGACAACGGCCGCGGCGTGCCCACGGGTCTGAAGCGCGACGACAAGCACGATCCGAAGCGTAGCGCCGCCGAAATCGTGATGACCGAGTTGCACGCGGGCGGCAAGTTCGACCAGAACAGCTACAAGGTGTCGGGCGGCCTGCACGGCGTGGGCGTGTCGTGCGTGAACGCGCTGTCGGAATGGCTGCGCTTGACCGTGCGCCGCGACGGCAAGAAGCACTTCATGGAGTTCGCGCGCGGCGTCGTGCAGAACCGCGAGCTCGTCGAGGAAGACGGCGTGCAGTATTCGCCGATGCCGGTCGTCGGCGAAACGGAAAATCGCGGCACCGAAGTGCACTTTCTGGCGGACGCGACTATCTTCGGCAATGTCGAATTCCACTACGACATTCTCGCCAAGCGCATGCGCGAGCTTTCGTTCCTGAACAACGGCGTGCGGATTCGCTTGACGGATCAGCGCACCGGCAAGGAAGACGATTTCGCGTTCGCGGGCGGCGTGAAGGGTTTCGTCGAGTACATCAACAAGGCGAAGCAGGTGCTGCATCCGACCGTATTCCACGCGGTCGGCGAGCGCGAGAACGTGACCGTCGAAGTGGCGATGCAGTGGAACGACAGCTTCAACGAAAGCGTGCTGTGCTTCACTAACAACATTCCGCAGCGCGACGGCGGCACGCACTTGACGGGCCTGCGCGCGGCGATGACGCGCGTCATCAACAAGTACATCACCGATAACGACATCGCGAAGAAGGCGAAGGTCGAGACCACCGGCGACGACATGCGCGAAGGTTTGTCGTGCGTGCTGTCGGTGAAGGTGCCGGAGCCGAAGTTCAGCTCGCAGACGAAGGACAAGCTCGTGTCGTCGGAAGTGCGCGCGCCGGTCGAGGAAATCGTCGCGAAGGCGCTGGAAGATTATCTGCAGGAAACGCCGAACGACGCGAAGATCATCACGGGCAAGATCGTTGATGCCGCGCGTGCTCGCGATGCCGCGCGCAAGGCGCGTGAGATGACGCGTCGCAAGGGCGTGCTCGACGGCATCGGTTTGCCGGGCAAGCTCGCGGATTGTCAGGAGAAGGATCCGGCGAAGTCCGAGATTTATATCGTCGAGGGCGACTCGGCGGGTGGATCGGCGAAGCAGGGACGCGACCGCAAGTTCCAGGCGATCCTGCCGCTGCGCGGCAAGGTGCTGAACGTCGAGAAGGCGCGCTTCGACAAACTGCTGTCTTCCGAGCAGATCGTGACGCTGGTGACGGCGCTCGGCTGCGGCATCGGCAAGGACGACTACAACCTCGACAAGCTGCGCTATCACCGCATCATCATCATGACCGATGCGGACGTCGACGGCGCGCACATCCGCACGCTGCTGCTCACGTTCTTCTATCGGCAGATGCCGGAGATCGTCGAGCGCGGGTACATCTATATCGCGCAGCCGCCGCTTTACAAGATCAAGGCGGGCAAGGACGAGCGCTATATGAAGGACGCGCACGAGCTCAATCAGCATATGTTGAAGCTGGCGTTGCAAGGGTCCGAACTCATCCCGAGCGAAGGCGCCGATCCGATTTCCGGCGATGCGTTGGGCGAGCTCGCGCGTGCTTATTTGCTGGCGCAGGCCGTCGTCGATCGTCTCAGCCGCATTTACGACGCGGCTTCGCTGGAGGCCGTGATGGACGGCGTGGTGATCGATCTGTCGTCGCAAGAAGCGGCGGAGGCATCGGCGAAGCGTCTGGAAGCGCGTCTGCGTGCCGACCCGCTGAAGCCGGAAGTGAGCGTCGAACCGGCTTACGATCAGGTGCGTGAGCTGCGCTCGCTGCATGTCAAGCGGCGTCATCATGGCAACGTGAAGGTCACGGTGTTCGACGAAGACCTGCAGCTGACCGCGGATTACAAGCAGCTTGTTTCGACGGCGGATACCTTCAAGGGCTTGATCGGCGAAGGCGCGTTGATCAAGCGCGGCGAGCGCTCGATGGCGGTGACGGATTTCAAGAGCGCGATGAAGTGGCTGATCGCGGATGCCGAGCGCAACGTTTCGAAGCAGCGCTATAAGGGCTTGGGCGAGATGAATCCCGAGCAGCTGTGGGAAACGACGATGGATCCGAACGTGCGGCGTTTGCTGCGCGTGCAGATCGAGGACGCGATCGCGGCGGATGGCATCTTTACGACGCTGATGGGTGATGATGTCGAGCCGCGTCGGGCGTTTATCGAGAATAACGCGCTGCGGGCGGGGAATATTGATGTTTGATTGCTGATTGTCTCTGCATCATCCAAACCCGTGTCCGCGCAAGCGGCACGGGTTTTTCTTTTCGCGCATCACGCGCTTTGCCGCAACGGCAACCAAATCTCCGTCACCAGATCCCCCGGCGCGGTCTCCCTCGGATCATTCACATAAACCTCGAAAACCGGCGCCTCTCCGGTTTCACGCCCGGAGCGCGGCAACCATTCCCCATACAACCACTGATACGCAAAACAAAGCTGCGCATACGGCCCGATATGCGTGAGCACCGCAAACTCCCCACCCGCGACTTCCACGCGCGAAACCGGCGGTTCGAACTTCACATCGTCGGGGGAGAAGAGCTCACAACAAGCCATCGAGCGCAAATCGTCTTCGGCAACGGCGGAAGGATCATCGAAATAAATCCCGAGCGAGCGCGCCCGCGGATCGACCAGCCCGCGCACCGCGAGCCAGTGAAACAGCATCTCGAACCCCCGCCCGATATTCATGTACGACCCGCGATGCTCCATCGCCGCGACCGTAAATCCACGCTGACTACGAATATCGACCTGATGCATCGCCGTATCTCCTGATCGAACTTCATCCAAAGGAACGAATCTCGAAGCGCCGCCCTCACTGCGAAACTGCGCCGGCGGAATTCGATAACTCGCCTGAAACGCCCGCGAAAACGCCTGCACGCTGCTGTAACCCGCGTGTTCGGCGATCGAATCGATCGGCAGGGCGCCCTGCAAAAGCTCGTTCGACGCGCGATGCAGCCGCAAGCGTCGGACGGTCGCCGCCGCCGTCTCTCCATAAAACGCGTGATAAACCCGATGCCAGTGATACGGCGACAAACACGCCACCTCGGCGAGCCGATTGAGATCGAGCGCGTCGTCGAGATGATCGTGGATATACGCGACCACGCGCGCGAGCCGCGTCTCATAAGACTTTTCGCTCATCGCCAGCTCCGAAAGGAAAGAAAACCCGATGTCAGGAAACGTAGCACGACCCGCTTTAGCATTTCTTGCGGACTTGCGCCGACCGCGCCGCCACGAGACACGCGTACACTTTCGCCTTTGAGCGCACGAACGCGCCACGAACCGAGAAATACGAACATGTTCACCTGCCGAAACCAGTCCTGCGGCGCCGATTGGGCGCTGTCGGACGTCGATATTCACAACGAGGGCCAAGGCCTGCTGTTCCGCTGCCCGATGTGCGGCGCGCGCAACTACGTCACGCGCCACGAGACCAACGACGGCGACGTGACCTACGAGCAAGTCCAGGACATCACGCCGCACGGCAAGCGATAACCGACATGACCACCGACACCTCTTTCAGCAGCCTGCCGCTCTCGCCGGCGATGCAGTCGAATCTGCAGCAGCTCGGCTATCTGTCGATGACGCCGATCCAGGCCGCGAGCCTGCCGCCGGCGCTCGCGGGCCACGATCTCATCGCGCAGGCGAAAACGGGCAGCGGCAAGACCGCTGCTTTCACGCTGCCGCTGCTCGCCAAACTCGATGCGACCCGCTTCGCGGTGCAAGCGCTCGTTCTCTGTCCGACGCGCGAACTCGCCGATCAGGTCACGCAGGAAATCCGCCGCCTGGCGCGCGCGGAAGAGAACGTGAAAGTGCTGACGCTGTGCGGCGGCACGCCGATGCGCCCGCAGATCGCGAGTCTCGAGCACGGCGCGCATATCATCGTCGGCACGCCGGGACGCATCATGGATCACCTGCAGCGCGAGACGCTTTCGCTCGATGCGGTCCGCACGCTCGTCCTCGACGAAGCGGATCGCATGCTCGACATGGGTTTCTTCGACGATATCGCGTCGGTCGCGCGCCAATGCCCGAAAGATCGTCAGACGCTGCTCTTTTCGGCGACGTATCCGGAAGGCATCGCGAAACTGAGCCAGCAGTTCCTGCGCAATCCGCGCGAAATCAAGCTCAAGGAACAGCACAGCAACGCGAAGATCAAGCAGCGCTTCTATCAGGTCGAGGATCACGAGCGCCTGCATGCCGTCGGCTTGCTGCTCGATCACTATCGCCCGGTCAGTACGATCGCGTTCTGCAACACGAAGCAGCAATGCCGCGATCTGCTCGACGTTCTGTCCGCGCAAGGCTTCGAAGCGCTGACCTTGCACGGCGAACTGGAGCAGCGCGAGCGCGACCAGGTGCTCGTGCAGTTCGCGAATCGCAGTTGCTCGGTGCTCGTCGCCACCGATGTCGCCGCGCGCGGGCTCGACATCGCGCAACTGGAAGCGGTGATCAACGTCGATGTGACGCCGGACCCGGAAGTGCATGTGCATCGCATTGGCCGCACCGGTCGCGGCGATGAGGAAGGCTGGGCGCTGTCGCTCGCGAGCATGGACGAAATGGGGCGCGTCGGCGCGATCGAAGAGGCGCAGCGCGCGGAAGTGGAATGGCATCCGCTCGACGAACTGACGTCGGCGGAACCGGGTCATCTGAAGCCGCCGATGGCGACGCTGCAAATTCTCGGCGGCCGCAAGGACAAGATTCGCCCCGGCGACGTGCTCGGCGCGCTCACCGGCGAAGCGGGTTTCGACGGCAAGCAGATCGGCAAGATCAACGTGATGGACATGGTCACCTACGTGGCCGTCGAGCGAAAGGTCGCGGACGACGCCGTGCGCAAGCTGAGCGCGGGCAAGCTCAAAGGCCGCAAAGTGAAAGTGCGCCGGATGTGAGCGCGCTCACGCCTCGCGCGACGCGTCTCCCACGATGCGCTCGGACGACTGTTTGCGCGTGACGAGCCGCAATCCGCTCGCGATGCTTCCCGCGCCCGCGAACGCCGCGCCCAGCGACAACGCGAGCGCCGGGCCATGCTTTCCGGCGATGCTGAAACACAACGCGACGAGCGCCGCGCCCGTCGCCTGTCCGATCAGACGCGACGTCGCGATCATGCCGCTCGCGCCGCCGCTGCGTTCGCGCGGCGCGCTCGACATGAACGCCTTCAGATTCGGCGACTGAAAGAAACCGAAGCCCGCGCCGCAAATCGCCATGCGAATGCAGATCTCCAGCACATGCGGCTCTGCGGGCAGCATCGCGAGCGAAACCATTCCCACGCATAGAATCGCCAGCCCGACGCCGCCGAGCAGACCGGGCGCGTGACGATCGGAAAGACGTCCGGCGATCGGCGCCATGAGCGCGACGAGCGCGGACCACGGCGTCATCAGAAATCCTGTTTCGACCTGACTGCGACCGAGCACGCTTTCGAAGAAGAACGGCAGCGACACGAACGCGAGCCCTTGCGCGGCGAACGAGCAGATGGCGGTCATCGTCGAAAGGGCGAACATCGGGCGGCGGAAGAGATCGACGGGCAGCATCGGCGCGGGATGGCCGCGTTCGCGTCGCAGCAGCAGGAAGCCCGCGACGAGCGCGACGCCGAAGGACGCGAGCACGGTGTGCGCCGGCGCGCGCTGGGCCGCTTCGCCGAGCGCGAAAATCAGCGACGCGAACGTGACGACGTTGAGCAGCGCCGCGAAACGATCGAAGCCGTGCGCTGCGCGCTTCGTCTGCGGCAGCGACGGCCACGCGATCATCAACGCGAACACGCCGACCGGCAAGTTGACCGCGAAGAGCCACGGCCAGGTGCCGAGCGAGAGGACGATCGACGCGACCGTCGGCCCGATCGCGAACGCGATCCCGACGACGAGCGCATTCAGCCCGACGCCGCGTCCGAGCCGGTGCGGCGGAAAAATCGCGCTGATGAGCGCCGCGTTGACGCTCATGATCGCGCTCGCGCCGAGGCCTTGCAGCAGGCGCGCGGCGACGAGCGTCGGCAGCGACCACGAAAACGCGCATACCGCCGACGCGATCAGAAACACGATCAGCCCGCCGAGATAGACGCGCCGATGCCCGAGAATGCCGCCGAGCGCGGCGAACGGGAGCAGCGTCGCGACCATCGCGAGCTGATAGGCGTTGATGATCCAGACGGAGGCCGCGGGCGTCGTGTGCAGATCGGCGGCGATCGCGGGCAGCGCGGTATTGGCGATGGCGGTGTCAAGCGTCGCCAGCGCGACCGAGAGCAGGATCGCGGCCATGCCGCGGCGCTCGAGCGGGGTCATCGGGGCGTCGGGGTCGTGAGGCAGGTCTTGCGGGCGTTCTTCGGTGGGCACGACGGGCATTCCGGATGTAAGCGGACGGAGAATAATCCGAAACGATACGGGAAGATTCGCGGTTTCGCTGGATGGGTGCCCGGGAGCTTTCAAAGCGATGTCAGCGGTTATGCTTTTACGGCTTTGGTTCATCGAAGGAGACCGATGATGACGATACGGATCGTGAGACTGGGAACGCCGCGCGCGGAGAACGAGGGATTGCGGATCGGCACGGTGCGGCGGCCGCCGCGCGGCGTGCCGAAGGCCGAGTTCGCGAAGCGCGATTTTTATGACGTGTGGTATCCGGTGCTAGCGCCGACGCCGGAACTGGTGACGCAGGCGCTTCATGCCGAGAACGACAAGGATTGGCGCGCGTTCGTGAAGAAGTTCAAAGCGGAGATGGCTGAGTCGGATGCGAGCAAGACGCTCGATTTGCTGGCGGCGTTGTCGCATACCGCGAACTTTTCGGTCGGGTGTTATTGCGAGGATGAGGCGCGGTGTCATCGCTCGGTGTTGCGGGAGTTGTTGCAGGCGCGCGGGGCGGAGGTGGTTTGAGAGTCCGATAACTCCAAAGCCGGAGTCTATAATTCGGCTTCAAGTGAGCGCCCGCGGCTGGGCGGGCGCGTCGGCAATCTGATTCGGATGTCTGAATTCAACCGGAACGGATGTCGCGATGGGGCAAGTAGTTAGTAGTGCATCGACAAGCGAGAGGATCTCATCGCAAATCTTGAAGCCAACTGCGTTCCGGTCTCCATGCTGTATGGAAATGTCGACGAATATGACGTCTTTCTGGAGGAGCGTCGAAAGTTGATGGCCCTCAAGATCAAGGCCTGGTTCGAAGTGCTTTGAGAATTGTCGACGCGTAGGTTGTCGGCGAGGTGTATGCGACAACTGACAAACAAAATCAACCCGGTTGGAGGTCGCTACGTTCGGCCGGGTTTGCGATGCACTGCGCGCGCGACGGTCGTTGCATGAGAAGGGCGCCGTGCTGATCCGACGCGCACGAAAAGCAAAAAGCAAAAAGCCCGGTCAGCTTTCGCTAACCGGGCTTCGGAATTCTTTGGTGGGGCGTGAGTGACTCGAACACTCGACCTACGGATTAAGAGTCCGCTGCTCTACCAACTGAGCTAACGCCCCAACAGAAGCGAAATTATAGCGGGAGCTTTTGCAGAAGCGCAAGCCCTCGCAGCGAAAATTCTTAACTTTCTGACGAAACCGTCCCTGAAGGGCGTCTGCGAGCGCGCGACGCCCCGGTATCATGACGCATCTTCAGCCACCGCATCGCGAAAGAAGAACCATGGACGAAACCGCCATCCGCGCCTTGCTCGACGACATCCTCGCGCCGTGGGTCAAGGAACTGCGCCTCGCGCCCGAATTCATCGCCGAAAACGCCGTCACGCTGCGCTTGCCGTATTCGGATCATCTGCGTCACGCGGGCGGCGTCATCTGTGGGCAAGTTTTCATGGCCGCCGCCGACACCGCGATGGTCATCGCCGTCTCGCACATTCTCGGCGGGTTCCAGCCGATGACCACCGTCTCCCTCAACACCACATTCATGCGCCCGGTCAAAACCGGCGACGTGCTGATCACCGCGCACATCCAGCGCCGCGGCCGCAATCTCGTCTTCGGCGAAATCGAGATGCACGACGAACAAGGCGAACTCGCCGCGCACGCCACGACTACCTACGCGCTCATCAACAAGTGAACGACAAATAAATGTTCGACCAAGTCGTATTCGCCGGCGGCGGAAACCGCTGCTGGTGGCAAGCCGGCTTCTGGGACGTCATCCAGCCGGAACTGGATCTCAGGCCGCGCATCATCGCGGGCATATCGGCGGGCGCGGCCACGGCGTGCATGCTCTACACGAACCAGTCGCGCTGGGTGATGGACTACTACGCCCACGCCCTGCGCGACAACACGCGCAACGCCTACTGGGGCAACCTGCTGCGCGGCCGATCGGTGTTTCCGCACTACCGCATCTATCGCCAGGCGCTGCTCGACATCTTCGCGAACCGCTTCCACGAACTCGCGTCGGCGCCCGAGATCCGCATCGGCGTGTCGCATCTGCCGCGCTGGCTCGGCGCGCGCAGCGCGGTCGCGGCGGGCCTCATCGCGTACAACATCGAAAAATACGTGCGCAAGACGCTGCATCCGACGCTCGGCCAGGCGCTCGGCTTTCATCCGGAATTCGTGAAGGCGCAGGAATGCGCGACGATCGAAGATCTCGCCGATCTCATCCTGCAATCGTCGAGCACGCCGCCGTTCACGCCGATCCTCCGGCGCAACGGCCGCCCGGTTCTCGATGGCGGCATGGTCGACAACGTGCCCGTCTCCGCGCTCGATCCATCGCCGGGACTCGTCCTCGTGATGGTCACGCGCCTCTATCCGCGCGAGCGCATGTTCGTCGTGCCGCACGGCGAGCAGAAGCGCCTTTACATCCAGCCGTCGCGCAAAGTGCCGATTTCGAGCTGGGACTATACGAGTCCGGCGCAAATGCAACATGCTTATGATCTGGGCCGCGCGGACGGCGAAGACTTCCTGGAACGTCTTCCGCGCCTGATGGAAACCGCTTCGCATCTCGCTTGAGGAGCAGACCGTGGCGAAGAAACACACGTACGAACTGACCGTCGACTGGACCGGCAATCTCGGTTCCGGCACATCGGCTTACGACGCGTATTCGCGCGATCACCTCGTGCGCGTCGGCACGAAGACGGCGATCGAGGCGTCGAGCGATCCGGCGTTTCGCGGCGATCCCGCGCGTCACAATCCCGAAGAGTTGTTCGTGGCGTCGCTCTCGTCGTGCCACATGCTCTGGTATCTGCACTTGTGCGCGACGAACAAGATCGCGGTGACCGGTTATGTCGATGAAGCCATCGGCACGATGCAGGAGGAATCGAAGGGCGACGGACGTTTCGTCGATGTGCTGCTGCGTCCGAAGGTGACGATCGGCGCGGGCAGCGACGCCGGTCTCGCGGCGCGCCTGCACGAAGAGGCGCACCGCTTTTGCTTCATCGCGAACTCGGTGAATTTTCCGGTGCGCTGCGAGCCGTCGATCGAAATCTCGACGCTCTGATCTTCGCCGCGACGAAACTCAACGGCGGCGCGCGTGGTGAAGCGCTTCCTTGTTGAAAACGCTCGAGGTATCGCCCGCATCGAACGCGAGGATGTTCCTGAACGCCGCGCCGAAATACAGCTCGTAACTCTCGCGCTCCACATAGCCGATGTGCGGCGTGCAGATCACGTTCTCCAGACGCAGCAGGCCGTAGCCTTGCAGAATCGGCTCGCTTTCGAACACATCGACGGCGACCATGCCCGGCCGGTTGTGGTGCAGCGAGTTGAGCAGCGCGTTCTCTTCGAGCAGTTCGGCGCGGCTCGTGTTGACGAACAGCGCGGTCGGCTTCATACGCATCAGATCGTCCTGCTTGACGATGCCAGTCGTCTCGTCCGTCAGACGCAGATGCAGCGTGAGCACGTCGCTCTGTTCGAAAAGCGCCTCGCGGCTTTCGGCGACCGCGAATCCATCTTCGCGCGCGGCGCTTGCCGAATGCTCCCGTCCGTAGACGAGCACGTTCATGCCGAACGCTTTGCCGTAGCCCGCGACGAGCTTGCCGATCTTGCCGTAGCCCCAGATGCCGAGCGTCTGTCCGCGCAACACTTGGCCCAAGCCGAAATTCGGCGGCAGCGCCGATGTCTTCAACCCCGACTGCTGCCACGCGCCTTGCTTCAGGTTTGCGACGTACTGCGGAATGCGCCGCTGCGCCGACATGATGAGCGCCCACGTCAGTTCGGCGGGTGCGATCGGCGAACCTGTGCCTTCCAGCACTGCGATGCCGCGTTCCGTGCACGCATCGATATCGATATGCCCGCCGCCCGCGCGTCCCGTCTGGCTGATCATGCGCAGTTTCGGACATTTGTCGAGCAGTTGCGAGCTGATGCGCGTGCGTTCGCGAATCAGCACGAGCGCGTCCACTTCCGAGAGTCTGCTGGCCAACTGTCCGAGACCACGCACCGTGTTATTGAAGACCTTCACCTCATGGTCATCGAGCAGATGGAAGCAATCGAGCTTCCGGACGGCATCCTGGTAGTCGTCGAGAATGGCGATTTTCATGGGCATTGGGTGGCTTTTGTTAGGCATCAAACGTGCTGCTTTTTAATCGAAGGCGAGAATGTAGCGCTAAGTTCGGGTAAATACCGATAAATTGCGCTCTATTCGTCGTTATTGCGCTGCATCAACGAGTTCATGCAATGCAGTGTTATGCTTGACTCCCATTTTTCAGGAGCCTCGTCAGGCCGCGCCAAAATAAAGAAATTCGGCACAAGTAGCGGAAAACACGATGATCCGCGAGGAGACAGGCCACTTAGTATCTCTTTTTAACAGTTTGTTCCTTTGCGACGCAAGCCGCGAAAAGGTACGGTTTGCTGCGTAAGGATTCATGCCCGTGACGCCGCATTGGCTCGCGAACCGCATTTCATGCGATGAAAGCGCGTAAAGCAGCGCTGCAAAATTCATGAAAGCGCCCGGCGGTTCGAGTCGCACACGCCTCTCGCATGCAGCGTCAGTGGGGCCATTGGTTTTCATTGCAGAAGAACGGAGACAGCTCGATGAACCAGCCCGCAGTAGTCGAAGACAACCATAAAAACGCCGTCGAAATCGAAGCGCCGGCCTATGTCCGGCACCGAAGACTCATCGAATGGGTCCAGCAAATCGCGGCCCTGACCAAGCCGGATCGCATCGAATGGTGCGACGGGTCGCAGGAAGAATACGATCGGCTCTGCCAGCAGATGGTCGAAGCCGGCACGATGAAGAAGCTCAATCCCGAGAAGCGCCCGAATTCCTTCCTCGCTTGCTCGGATCCCTCGGACGTGGCGCGCGTCGAAGATCGCACGTTCATCTGCTCGCAGCGGCGCGAAGACGCCGGCCCCACGAATAATTGGATCGATCCGCAGGAAATGCGCGTCACGCTCGACGGCCTGTTCGACGGGTCCATGCGCGGCCGCACGATGTATGTCGTGCCGTTCTCGATGGGCCCGCTCGGCTCGCCGATCGCGCATATCGGCGTGGAATTGTCGGACAGCCCGTATGTCGTGACGAACATGCGCATCATGACGCGCATGGGACGCGCCGTGTACGACGTGTTGGGCGAGAACGGCGAGTTCGTGCCGTGCGTGCATTCCGTCGGTGCGCCGCTCGTCGATGGGCGCAAGGACGTGCCTTGGCCGTGCAACGACACGAAGTACATCGTCCATTTTCCCGAAAAGCGCGAAATCTGGAGTTTCGGCTCGGGATACGGCGGCAACGCGCTGCTCGGCAAGAAATGCTTCGCGCTGCGCATCGCCTCGACGATGGGCCGCGACGAAGGCTGGCTCGCCGAGCACATGCTGATTCTCGGCGTGACCTCGCCGCAGGGGCGCAAGTATCACGTCGCGGCGGCGTTTCCGTCGGCGTGCGGCAAGACCAACTTCGCGATGCTGATTCCGCCGAGCGACCTGAACGGCTGGAAGGTCACGACCATCGGCGACGACATCGCGTGGATCAAGCCGGGCCGCGACGGGCGTCTCTACGCGATCAATCCGGAAGCGGGCTATTTCGGCGTCGCGCCCGGCACGAGCGAAAAGACCAACTTCAACGCGATGGCCACGTTGAAGGAAAACGTGATCTTCACGAACGTCGCGCTGACCGACGACGGCGATGTCTGGTGGGAAGGCATGACCGACACGCCGCCCGCGCATCTGATCGACTGGCAGGGCCGCGACTGGACGCCGGCAATCGCGAAGGAAACCGGCGCGAAAGCCGCGCATCCGAACGCGCGCTTCACCGCGCCGGCGTCGCAATGTCCGTCGATCGATGCCGATTGGGAAAATCCGGCTGGCGTGCCGATCGATGCGTTCATCTTCGGCGGACGCCGCTCCAACACCGTGCCGCTCGTCACTGAAGCGCGCGACTGGAAGGAAGGCGTCTACATGGCCGCGACGATGGGCTCCGAAACCACCGCCGCCGCCGCGGGGCAACAAGGCGTCGTGCGCCGAGATCCGTTCGCGATGCTGCCGTTCTGCGGCTACAACATGGCCGATTATTTCGGCCACTGGCTGAAAATGGGCGAGCGCCTCGAAGCGACGAACGCGAAAGCGCCGAAGTTCTTCTGCGTCAACTGGTTCCGCAAGGGCGACGACGGCAAGTTCGTTTGGCCGGGCTTCGGCGAAAACATGCGCGTGCTGAACTGGATGATCGGCCGTATCGAAGGCACCGCGAAGGGCGAGGAGCACGCGTTCGGCATTTCGCCGCGCTACGAGGACATCGACTGGGGCGCGCTCGGCTTCTCGCGCGAGCAGTTCGAGCAGGTCATCTCCGTCAGCGATGCCGCCTGGCGCGACGAACTCGCGCTCCACGACGAGCTTTTTTCGAAGCTCAAGCACGGTTTGCCGGAAGCTCTGCCGGACGCCAAGGCCGGTATGGAGAAGCGCCTCGCCGCATAAGCGCCGCATCCGGCGCGCTCGCGCGCCGGATTTATATCGAAAACTGAATCAATCCCTTTTTATCGGGCCCGCAGCGACGGGCCCGATTTGCTCCTCGCGTACACCGCCGAAATTGACGCGGCAAGTGCTTTCAAAATTCCATCAATCGGATTGCACTGATCTTGGTGTTGTGCAAATCGCAACAATCGGTGATCTTTCATCCGCGTAACGCGCCTAACATCCAGATTTTTTTCGATTTTTTTGTGCTTCCGGGCAACTTCTGCACAAAAACGCCGGTCCTAGGATAATCCTGAATTGCTTTGCAGCAGAATTCGAGCCGTCTAGCGGCAGGAGTTGTCTTATGGATCATTTGCAGTCGATGAGAGTATTCGTCCGCGTCGCGGATCACGGGAGTTTCGCCCGTGCCGCAAGCGCGATGGACATCTCCAATGCGGTGGCTACGCGGCACGTCGCGGACCTGGAAGGACGCCTCGGCACGCGCTTGCTCAACCGCACGACGCGCAGCCTCTCGCTCACCGAGTCCGGCCAGGTTTATCTGGAGCGGGCGCGGCAAATTCTCGACGAACTGGAAGACGTCGAACAAATGGTGGTGGCGCGCAATCACGAACCGCTCGGTTCGCTCAGGATCGTCGCGCCCGTCGTGTTCGGTCTGCATAATCTCGCGCCCGTGTTACAGACGTATGCGCAGCGTTATCCGAAAGTCGTGCCGGACGTGACGCTGGTGGATCGTCAGGTCGATTTGGTCGAGGAAGGCTTCGATGTCGGCATCGTGATCGCGCGGCAGGTGAAAAGCGCAAGCGTCGTCACGCGGCGTCTGACGACGGGCTGCATGACTGTCTGCGCGACACCCGCGTATCTCGAAACGCACGGCACGCCGACGCGCCCCGAGCATCTGCTCGAGCATCCGTGCCTGAGCTTGCCGTCGGAATACTGGGGCGACGAGCGCGTGTTCACCGGTCCGGAAGGCGAAGTGCGTGTGCGGCCGCAGAACGTGATCATCGCGAACAACACGGAGATGCTGCGGCAGTTCGCGCTGCTCGGCATGGGCATCGCGATTTTGCCGAGCTATTTGATCGGCAACGACACGACGCGCGGCCAGCTCGTGCGTCTGCTCGGCGACTATCAATTGCCGCAGGTCGAGATCAACGTCGCGTATCCGAGCCGCCGTCATTTGCCGGCGAAGGTGCGGACGTTCATCGATCACCTCGTCGAGCATTTCAGCCAGACGCCGAATCATCAACTCGGCGAGCAGTGGATTCGCGATGGCCGCGGCAGGCCGGTGGCGCATTCGCACTACGAGCACGCCGACGAACCGGCGACGCCCGCGCCGCGCGCGCGCCCGATCGACGGCGAACTCGCGCCGAAGCTATCGAAACCGTCGCGTACGCGAGGGCGTGTGCCGGCGGCATCGCCTTTCTGAAAGGCTCGCGCCAGGCGCAAATAAAAAACCCCCGCGACGTTTCTCGCGGGGGTTTTTCTTTCTGACGGACTCCGAGAACGATCAGCTCGTCTTCTTCGCCGGAGCTTTCTTCGCTGCCGCCTTCTTCGCGGGCGCTTTCTTGGCTGCAGTCTTCGCGGACGTGGTCTTGGCGGCGACTGCGACATCGCTGTCGCCGTTGTCGTCGCCGCTGTCGGCTTGAGCTTCCGCTGTCGCGCCGCGCTTCGCCGCCGTCTTCGCGCCCGGTTTGGCCTCTTTCTTCTCGAATTCGAAGCCGATCTTGCCATCCGGCTGCTTCACGAGGAATGCCTTGAAGTTGCGTCCGGTGCGCGACGACTTGAAGTTCGTCAGCAGATCGGTGCGGCCCGCGCCCAGCAGCTTTTCCATCTGTTCGCGGGTGATTTCCTGCTGAAGGATCACCTTGCCGGAGCGGAAGTCGCAAGTCTTCGGATTCGACACCGAGTTTTCGCACACATAGCTCATGCCGTGTTCGAACACGCGCGACTGGCATTTCGGACATGCGCCGACCGGCGTCTGCTCGGAGAAATCGGGCGGTTCGCCGTCCTCGCCGCCGGAATCCTGACCGAAGTCGAATTCGAGCTTGTAGTTCTTGATTTCGTCGTCCAACGCGAGCTTGAGGATCGCCGAGAACGGACGGCCCATCTTGCTGCGAAAGCCCGACAGCGGCCCGATGGTCTTCTCGCGCAGCAATTCCTCGACTTCAGGAATCTCGAACTGACGTCCGCCCGGAATCTTCGAAATCGAAAACTCGCACTTCGTGCAGGCGAACCGGCGATAGTTCTCCTTCACCTGCGCGCCGCAATTCGGGCAGGGCGTTTCGAGCGTCGCGTAATCGCCGGGGATCGTGTCGGAGTCGTACTCTTTCGCGCGTTTGACGATGGTTTGCGTCATGCGCGCGATTTCCTGCATGAACGCATCGCGATGCAGGTTGCCGCGCTCCATCTGCGAAAGCTTGTGCTCCCACTGGCCCGTCAATTCGGGCGCGGTGAGCTCCTCGACGCCGAGACCGCGCAGCAAGGTCATCAACTGGAATGCCTTGGCCGTCGGGATCAGCTCGCGGCCTTCGCGCACCATGTACTTCTCGCCGAGCAGACCTTCGATGATCGCCGCGCGCGTCGCCGGCGTGCCGAGACCTTTCGCGGCCATCGCGTCGCGCAGTTCCTCGTCTTCGACGAGCTTGCCCGCGCCTTCCATTGCCGAAAGCAGCGACGCCTCGTTGTAGCGCGCGGGCGGCTTGGTCACGAGACCGTGCGCCTCGACCTTTTCGACATCGACCTTTTCGTCCTTCTGCACCGGCACGAGATTGCCTTCCTCGCCCGCGGCTTCGCGGCCGTAGACCTGCAGCCAGCCGGGTTCGACCAGCACCTTGCCTTCCGTCTTGAAGTGATGCCCGGAAACTTCGGTGATGCGCGTCGTCACGAGATATTCGGCCGCCGGGAAAAACACCGACAGGAAGCGCTTGACGACGAGGTCATACAGCTTCTGCTCGGGCTCGGACAGCGCTTTGGGCGCCTGCAGCGTCGGGATGATGGCGAAGTGGTCGCTGATCTTCGAATTGTCGAAGATGCGCTTGTTCGGCTTCACCCAGCCCTTGTCGAGCACCTGCTTCGCGAACGGCAGATAGTTGTTGCTCTCCTTGAGCATGGTCATCGTGTCTTTGACCGTGTTCAGGTAGTCCTCGGGCAGCGCGCGCGCGTCGGTACGCGGATAGGTGAGAACCTTGTGCTTTTCGTACAGCGCTTGCGCGAGGCCGAGCGTGTTCTTCGCCGAAAAGCCGAAGCGGCTGTTGGCTTCGCGCTGCAAGCTGGTCAGATCGAACAGCAGCGG
Organism: Caballeronia sp. ATUFL_F1_KS39; assembly: GCF_023630985.1. Lineage (NCBI taxonomy): Bacteria > Pseudomonadati > Pseudomonadota > Betaproteobacteria > Burkholderiales > Burkholderiaceae > Caballeronia > Caballeronia sp. ATUFL_F1_KS39. The sequence continues at coordinate 104,226 of NZ_JALQDZ010000001.1, forward strand.
CGACATTTGCGTCGACGGCTTCGATTCCTCGGTCACGGTGCCGGTCTTGCCGCGGCAGGCCGCGACGATGGATTCCGCCGCCGGCAGGCTCCACAGGCGCGAATCGCGCTGCTCCGGATCGTTTTCGACGCGCTTGAACTTCGGATCGAACCAGCGGCCTTCGTACAGGCCCTTCGCGGCGATGAACTCGGCGCGCACTTCCCAGTAATCGCGCGGCACGAATCGCCGAATCTTCTCTTCGCGTTCGACGACGATCGACAACGTTGGCGTCTGAACGCGGCCGACGGTCGTCAGGAAGAAACCGCCGCCCTTGCTGTTGAACGCGGTCATCGCGCGCGTGCCGTTGATGCCGACGAGCCAGTCCGCTTCCGAGCGGCACCGTGCGGCGTCGGCGAGCGGCTGCATGTCGGCGTCGCTGCGCAGGTTCGCGAAGCCTTCGCGGATCGCGGCGGGCGTCATCGACTGCAGCCACAGGCGCTGGACCGGCTGCTTCGCCTTCGCATGCTGCGCGATCAGACGGAAAATCAGCTCGCCCTCGCGCCCCGCGTCGCATGCGTTGATGAGGCGGTCGATATCTTTTCGCTTCATCAGCTTCGTCAGCACCTTGAGGCGCGACTCGCTTTTCGCGATGGGATTCAGGTCGAAATGCGGCGGAATGACCGGCAGATTGGCGAAGCTCCATTTGCCGCGCTTGACGTCGTACTCCTCGGGCGCCGCGATCTCGAGCAGATGGCCGACCGCGGACGAGAGCACGTAGTCGTCGCTCTCGTAGTACTCGTCATGCTTGGTGAAGCCGCCCAGCGCACGCGCGATGTCGTTCGCGACGGAAGGCTTCTCAGCGATGATCAGGGCTTTGGACATGACTCAAAAGGGTTGGTAACTGGCAGCGGCCCGGTTTGGACTGCTTTAACGACCGCTTTATAGCACACGCTTTGCGCGGCGGGCGCCGAACCGCGAATCCGGGCGTTTCGATATCCGGCCCGCGAAGCGCGTTGCGAGAGACGCGAAAGGTGCGTTTCGCGGGCGTCGCAATCAGGCCGTAGCAAGCGCCGGGCGCAGTTTCGGCGCACCGACCATGCCCGGCAGCGCGGTCAGATCGGTGAGCATCCGGTCGACGATGGAAGCCTGCGGCAGAACCGTGCCGAAGAATCGCGTCGTGACCGAGTCCTCGATCAGGATGGTAGGAAAATTTTCCACGTCGAGATCGTCGAAACGGTCGGCGTGATTCTCGATGTCGATCCACGCGAAGCAGACGTCCGGATGCGCGTCCGCCAGCTTGTCGAACCCTTCGCGATACTCGCGGCACGTTCCGCACCATTCCGCGCACAGGCAGGCGACGAACAGCGTGCCGGGCACGGCGATGCGTTCCGCGATGAGATCGGCGTCGGTATCGAGATTCAGCGCGGACATGACGGGTGCGAGATCCTTATTGGTATCGGCTGCGGGGACGGCTCATTTTTCCGCGAATGTAGCACGACGAGGAATCACGAGCGCTGCACCGCCGCGTAGCGACCGCCCGCGAGCGCGGCCACCTGGCCCGACAATTCGAGCTGCAGCAGCGCGCCTTGCAACGCCGCCCCGTCCAGATCGGTGCGCGTCGCGAGGATTTCAAGCGTCGCGGGCGCATGGCCGAGCGCGCCGAGCACGCGCGCGGCATCGGCGTTCATCGGCGTGTCGTGCAACGCCGCCGATGCCCACGATGCGCTCACCGGCCGCAGCCTCCCGCGCTTTGCCGCCACCCCGCCGCGCTTGCCTGCGCCGACGAGAAACCGAACTCTTCGAGCACTTCTTCCGGCGTTTCGACGAGCTTCGCGCCCTCCTTTATCAGCCGATGACAACCCTGCGAAAGCGGCGCGTGGACGGAGCCAGGCATCGCAAAAACATCGCGCCCCATTTCGTTGGCGAGCCGCGCGGTGATGAGCGAGCCGGAGCGCATCGCGGCTTCGACGATCAGCACGCCGCCCGACAATCCCGCGATCAGCCGGTTGCGCTGTGGGAAGTTGGCGGAGCGCGCGGGCGTGCCGATCGGCCATTCGGAGAGCATCGCGCCGTCGCGGGCGATTTCGTGCGCGAGCGTGTGATGCGCGGCGGGATACACGAGATCGGCGCCCGTGCCGATGACCGACACCGTGCCGGTCGCACCCTCCAGCGCTCCGCGATGCGCGGACGCATCGATGCCGAGCGCGAGCCCCGACACGACCGCAAGTCCCGCATCCGACAGCACGCGGGCGAAGCGGCGCGCGTCCTCCAGACCTTGCGGCGTCGCATGCCGGCTGCCGACGATGGCCACCGCGCGCGCCTGCAGCAGATCGAGCCGGCCCTTCGCATAGAGCAACGGCGGCGGATCGGGCATCGTCAGCAGCGCTTGCGGATAGGCGGCGTCGGCGAGCGTCAGGACGTGGTTGCCCGGTTCGGATGCCCACGCCAAAGCCGCTTCAATATAGTGGTCGAACGAAACGCCTTCGATGTCCGCGGGTGGCGCGAGCACGGTTTCGGCTGTGCGGGCGTCGGTGGTTTCCGCGAGCGTCGCAAAACTCTCCGACAAAACCTCGCGCGGACCGCCGAAAGTACCGAGCAACGTGCGCAGCGCGAGCGGGCGCAGCTCTTTGGCGTGCGCGAGCCGCAGCCAGGCGCGCAGTTCGTCGGCATCGAGTGTGGAGGCGGCTTCCTCGGTCGGCAGGTCGGCGGTCGTCATGTTAAGATTTTTGATCCGGAATAGATAAAGAAAGGTCGCTCAGGCACGTTTGAAAGCCCGCAGCGACGCCCATCGGCCGCTTGCCGGCGGCGTTGAATCCACTGGATTCACCCGCATATCTTCGGCATGCCGCCCCATTACCCGCAACCTGGCCGAATGGCCGATTTACACGCGTCGCGGCGCGCGTAGACAATCCGAATCATGGCTCTGCTCAAGATACTCAACTACCCGGACAAGCGTCTGAACAAGGTGGCGAAACCTGTCGCCGTGGTCGACGACCGCATCCGCAAGCTCGTCGCCGACATGGCCGAGACGATGTACGCCGCGCCCGGCGTCGGCCTCGCCGCGACGCAGGTGGATGTGCACGAGCGCGTGATCGTGATCGACGTCTCGGACGCGCACGACCAGCTGATGGTCTTCATCAACCCTGAGCTCGTCTGGACGAGCGAGCAGAAGAAGGAATGGGAAGAGGGCTGTCTTTCGGTGCCGGGCATTTACGACTTCGTCGAGCGCCCTGACAAGGTGCGCGTGAAGGCGCTGAACGAGAAGGGCGAAACCTTCGAGCTCGATTGCGACGGCTTGCTCGCGGTGTGCATCCAGCACGAGATGGATCATCTGGCTGGCCACGTTTTCGTGGAATATCTGTCGACGCTTAAGCAGACGCGCATTCGCGGCAAGATGAAAAAGCTGGAAAAGGCGCTGTAACCGATGACTCAATCGCTGCGCGTGGTTTTCGCCGGTACGCCGGAATTCGCTGCCGCCGCGCTCGCGGCCATTCACGCAGCCGGTTTTTCCGTGCCGCTGGTTTTGACGCAGCCCGACCGGCCCGCCGGACGCGGCATGAAGCTGACCGCCAGTGCGGTCAAGCGCTTCGCCGTCGAGCATGGTCTGAAGGTCGCGCAGCCAACGTCGCTGCGTCGCGCGGGCAAGTATCCGCAGGAAGCGGCGGAAGCCATCGATTTGCTGAAGGCCACGCCGCACGACGTGATGGTCGTCGCCGCATACGGGCTCATCCTGCCGCAGGAGGTGCTCGATATTCCGCCGCGCGGCGCGATCAACATTCACGCTTCGCTGTTGCCGCGCTGGCGTGGCGCGGCGCCGATCCATCGCGCGATCGAAGCGGGCGACGCAGAAACCGGCATCACGCTGATGCAGATGGACGCCGGCCTCGACACCGGCGCGATGATCCGTGAGGCGCGCACGCCGATTCTCGCCGACGACACGACCGCCACGCTGCACGACCGGCTCGCGCAGATGGGCGCGGATTTGATCGTCGCCGCGCTGCGCGATCTCGAACGCGATGGCGCATTGCCGTCCACGCCGCAGCCGGACGAAGGCACGACCTACGCGGAAAAGATCGCGAAGAACGAAGCCGCGCTCGACTGGCGTCGTCCGGCGGAAGAGCTCGCGCGCCAGATTCGCGCGTTCGATCCGTTTCCCGGCGCGTTCGGCACGCTCGACGGTGCGCCGATCAAGATCTGGGCGGCGCAACCGGTCGACGGTGCGGGCGAACCGGGCGCCATCGCCGATGTTTCCCCGGACGGTATCGTCGTTATGTGCGGCAGCGGCGCGCTCAAACTCACGCAACTTCAGAAACCGGGCGGCAAGCGCTTGCCCGCGCGGGAATTTCTCGCGGGCGCGCCGCTCGCGAAGGGCCAGCGTTTCACGCTGCAGTGAAGGACGGCAGGACAGACGCAGCGCTAAAATAAATCGTTGTCAACGCGCGCCTGTCTGTCTGGAGTTTTTCGATGCTCGGCATTACCGGTTTCACCTTCTTTCTCGTCGCCGTCTTTCTTCTCAACGTCACGCCCGGCCCCGATACGGCTTACATCGTCGGACGCAGCGTCGCTCAAGGACGCGGCGCGGGCATCGTTTCGGCGCTCGGGATTTCCGCTGGCTGCATCGTCCATACGCTCGCGTGCGCCTTCGGGTTGACGGCGATTCTCGCTGCATCGGCGACGGCGTTCACGGTCATCAAGATTGCCGGCGCGATTTATCTGATTTATCTCGGCGTGCGCCTCGTTTTCGCGAAGCACGACGACACCGAAACCGCGCGCGAGACGCAAAACGAAACAGCCACGCCGAAATCGCTCGGCCAGCTTTTCGCGCAAGGCTTCGTCACGAACGTGCTGAATCCGAAGGTCGTGTTGTTCTTCGTGTCGTTCTTTCCGCAGTTCGTCGCCGCCGACAGCCAGCACAAGACGCTCGCGTTTCTCGCGCTCGGGGTCGTGTTCATCGCGATGAGCACGGTCTGGAACAGCTTCGTCGCGTGGATCGCGGGCAGCGTCACCGAGCGCTTCGCGGGCAAATCGGGCGTGAAGAAGTGGCTGGATCGCGGGGTCGGCAGCGCGTTCGTCGGACTCGGTATCAAACTCGCGACGACGCATCGATAAATCGCGCAATCTCGGATTGAATTATTGCCGGCTGCCACTATCTAACATTTTGCTTACAATTGTCGTCCCGGTCATGTTGGCCGGGGCAACCGCGCACTTCGCGCACTGCATACAGGGAGAGGAGCTCCGGACATGTTCAACTGGGTCAAAACCGCGATGCTGATGGCTGCGATCACGGCCCTCTTTGTCGTGATCGGCGGAATGATCGGCGGATCGAAGGGCATGATGCTCGCGCTGATCGTCGCGCTCGGCATGAATTTCTTTTCGTACTGGTTCTCGGACAAGATGGTCCTGCGCATGTACAACGCGCAGGAAGTCGACGAAACCACCGCGCCGCAGTTTTATCGCATGGTGCGCGAGCTCGCGACGCGCGCTCAATTGCCGATGCCGCGCGTCTATCTGATCAACGAAGACGCGCCGAACGCGTTCGCCACGGGCCGCAATCCCGAGCACGCGGCGGTCGCGGCGACCACGGGCATTTTGCGCGTGCTGTCCGAGCGTGAAATGCGCGGCGTGATGGCGCACGAACTGGCGCACGTGAAGCACCGCGACATCCTCATCTCGACCATCTCCGCGACGATGGCCGGCGCGATCTCGGCGCTCGCGAACTTTGCGATGTTCTTCGGCGGTCGCGACGACGAAGGTCGTCCGGCGAATCCCATCGCGAGCATTCTGGTGGCGATTCTCGCCCCGATCGCGGGTGCGCTGATCCAGATGGCGATTTCCCGCGCGCGCGAATTCGAAGCCGATCGCGGCGGCGCGGAAATTTCGGGCGATCCGCAAGCGCTCGCGAGTGCGCTCGAGAAGATTCACGCATACGCGACCGGCGTGCCGTTCCCGACCGCCGAGCAGCATCCGGCGACTGCGCAGATGATGATCATGAATCCGCTGTCGGGCGGCGGCATCGCGAATCTGTTCTCGACGCACCCGGCGACCGAAGAGCGCGTCGCCCGCCTGATGGAAATGGCGCGCACCGGCCGCTTCTAAAACCTGCAACGTCGTAAAGCAAGGCCGTTCCGGTTACGCCGGAGCGGCCTTTTTCTTGTTCGGCCGCCGCCGTCCGGGCGCGCAATTCCCGCACGTTACAATTCCCCGTTCGCGCGAACTCTGCGCGTCGCCGTTGACCGTCCCCGTTTCGCCATGACCGACAAGCCTTCCCGCCGGCCCGCCGCCGCGCATTTCCGTCTGAGCGCGTTGCGTCTCGCGCCCGATTCGCTCGCGTTCGCGCTCGACAGCGCGGCGCAGGCCGTCGGCGCGGTGCGCGCGGGCTCGGCGCTGCCGGCGGCGTTGCAGACGGTCGTCGCGTCGGCGAAGCACGCGAGCGCGCGCGGGGCGGTGCAGGACATCGCGTATCGGACCATGCGCCGTCTCGCGCTCGCCGATGCGCTGCTGCACAGGCTCGTGAAGAAGGTGCCGCCGCCGCATGTGGCGAACGTGCTCGTCTGCGCGTTCGCGCTGCTGACCGACGACGAAGCGCATGCCGCTTACTCGCCCTTCACCGTGGTCGATCAGGCGGTGAGCGCGATCGCCGCGCGCCGCGAATTCGCGTTTGCGAAGGGCCTGGTGAACGCGGTGCTGCGCAATTTTCTGCGTGAGCGCGACACGCTGATCGACGAAACGCGCACAAGCGAAGTCGCGCGCTGGAACTATCCGCAATGGTGGATCGACGCGGTGAAGCGCGGCCAGCCGGATGCCTGGGAGCGCATCCTCGAAGCGGGCAACGCGCAAGGTCCACTCACGCTTCGCGTGAACGCGCGGCACGCGAGCGTCGACGACTATCTCGCGCGCCTCCGCGACGCGCGTATCGAAGCCGACGCCGCCGGCCTGCACGCGGTGCGCCTGAGAACGCCGATGCCCGTCGATCGCATTCCCGGGTTCGACGAAGGCGTCGTGTCGGTGCAGGACGCCGGCGCGCAGCTCGCCGCGCAACTGCTCGGCGTGAAGGACGGCATGCGCGTGCTCGATGCCTGCGCCGCGCCGGGCGGCAAGACGGGCCACATTCTCGAACTCGCGACCGTCGATCTGATCGCGCTCGAAAGCGACGCCGAGCGTTCTGGCCGCATCGGACAAAACTTGCAGCGTCTGAAACTCGACGCGCAAATCAAGATCGGCGACGCGGGCGATCCCGCGCAATGGTTCGACGGCGCGCCCTTCGACCGCATTCTCGCGGACGTGCCGTGCTCGGCGTCGGGCATCGTGCGGCGTCATCCGGATATCCGCTGGCTGCGGCGCGCATCGGATATCGATGCGCTCGTCGCCGAGCAAAGGCGCATCGTGAGCGCGCTGTGGCCGCTCGTCGCGAAGGGCGGCGAGTTGCTCTACGTGACGTGCTCCATCTTTCCCGAGGAGGGCGAAGAGCAGGCCCGCTGGTTTGGAACCGCACATGAAGATGCGGTACGATTGGACGCGCCGGGCCAATTGTTGCCGACAGCGGCGCGCGCAAGCGCGGTCGCGGCGCAAGGTTCACCGGACAGTACAAATCTCGCGAGCCCGCATCGGGACGCGGAGACTCTCGCGGACCACGACGGATTCTTCTACGCGCGCTTTCAGAAACGGTGACGATCAAACGCTTTTTTCCGCTTCGGCTCGCGGCCGTCATCTGGACTGCGCTGACGCTCTGGCTGACGTTCGCCGCGGCCGATTCCGCGTTCGCCGAGACGATCGCCGTGCAGCGCGCGTCGCTGCAAGCGGACAATGCCGGCTGGAGCTTGGACGCGCATTTCGACTTCGACCTGAACAACAGCCTCGAAGATGCCGTGAACCGCAGCGTGCCGCTCTATTTCACGATCGACTTCAACCTGTCGAGACCGCGCTGGTACTGGTTCGATGAAGAGCCGGTCAACGTGTCGCAGAGCATCCGTCTGTCATTTCAACCGCTCACGAACGAATATCGCGTGTCGACGGGCGGCCTGCAGTTGCGCTTCGCATCGTTGAACGAAGCGCTCGCGGTCATCAAGCATGTGACTTCGTGGCATGTCATCGACCGTAATCAGGTGCATGGCGGCGAAACCTATACCGCATCGGTGCGTATGCAGCTCGACATCGCATTGATGCCCAAGCCGTTCCAGATCGACGCGGTGAACAATCGCGACTGGAACCTTTCCTCGGACTGGAAGCGTTTTACTTTTACGGCGGCAGAACGTGCGAAATAGATTTCGACGCGGCCGCACGGACATGAAGAGTTTCGTCGTCCGCTTGCTGGTCTCCACGGTGGCGCTCACGGCAGTCCTGCTGCTCGTGATGCTCGCGCTCGCGAGCGCGAACACCGAGTTCTTCGACCGCTACTACGGCTGGCTCTACGCGGCGAATGTCGCGGTGGCGATGGTCTTCATGCTGATCGTCATCAGCCTGTTCATCATCATCGTGTCGAGGGTGAGGCAAGGGCGCTTCGGCACGCGCCTGCTCGCCAAGCTCGCGTTCATCTTCGCGCTCGTCGGCGTGGTGCCGGGCGCGATCATCTATGTGGTTTCGTATCAGTTCGTGTCGCGCAGCATCGAGTCGTGGTTCGACGTGAATGTCGAAACCGCGCTCACCTCCGGTCTGACGCTCGGGCGCGGCATGCTCCAGACATCGCTCGCCGATTTCAAGAACCGCGGCCGGCAGATGAGCGATCAGCTCGCGAGCGCCGATCCATCGAGTCTCACGCTGTCGCTTTTGCGGCTGCGCGATCAGTACGGCGTGCAGGACGCCGTCGTGTTCGAGCGGCCGCGCGATCAGTACAACCGCGAGGATCTCGCGGCGAACAACAGTTCGCAACGCGTGCCCGGATTGCGCACGGTCGCGCAGGCATCGGGCAATTACTACGCGCTCCTGCCGGCCAACGAGCCGACCGGCACGATGCTGCGGGAGGCGCAGGATCATCCGTACGGCGCGATCGAAGGCGAGATCGACGGCGATCCGAAATCGAACGGGCCGAAGGGCGCATTGCGATTGCGCGTGCTCACGAAGATTCCCGATCCGACGACGACCACCGAATTTCAGCACGTCGACCGTTTCCTGCAGATCGAGCAGCCCGTGAGCCAGGAGCTCGCGCGCAACGCCGACGCCGTGCAGCGCGCGTATCGCGAATATCAGGAGAAGCGGCTCGGGCGCACCGGCTTGCGCAAGATGTATATCGGCACGCTGACGCTCGCGCTTTTTCTCGCGACCTTCATCGCGATGATGCTCGCGCTCGCGCTCGGCAATCAGCTCGCGCGGCCGTTGTTCCTGCTGGCGCAGGGCACGAAGGAAGTGGCCGAAGGCGACTACACGCCCAAACGCGAGATCAATTCACGCGACGAACTCGGCTTTCTCACGCAGTCCTTCAACGCGATGACGCGCCAGCTTTCCGAGGCGCGCGCGGCGGTCGAGAACAATCGCATCGCACTGGAGCATTCGAAGGCGTATCTGGAGAGCATTCTCGCGAACCTCACCGCGGGCGTGTTCGTGTTCGACCGGCAGTTCCGTCTCTCCACCGCGAATCGCGGCGCGGAGCGCATCTTCCGCCAACCGTTCGCCGCGTTGCTCAATCAGCCGCTCGATCAGATCGAGGTGCTCGCCGAGTTCGGCGCGATGGTCAAAAAGGCGTTCGCCGAGCGCGACGCGGCGGCGGTCGGCAGCGATCATCCTGTCGGCGATCGCGGTCACTGGCAGCAGCAGGTCGCGGTGACGGTGCCGGGCGAGAGCGATCCGCTCACGTTGCTCGTGCGCGGCACGCAGTTGTTGAGCGTGACCGAGAGCGACACCGACGACGCGGAAACCACGGGCTACGTCGTCGTGTTCGACGACATATCGGATGTCATCTCCGCGCAGCGTTCCGTCGCGTGGGGCGAAGTCGCGCGGCGTCTCGCGCACGAGATCAAGAATCCGCTCACGCCTATTCAGCTTTCAGCCGAACGTCTGCAGATGAAGCTCGCCGACAAGCTCGCGCCGCCGGATGCGGACGTGCTGAAGCGCGCATCGACGACCATCGTCAATCAGGTGCAGGCGATGAAGCAGATGGTCGACGACTTCCGCGAATACGCGCGCACGCCGCCCGCGGTGCTCGGCAATCTGCAACTGAACGATCTCGTCGCGGAAGTGCTGACGTTGTACGGCATCGAGGACGGCAAGACGCCGATCAAAGTCGATCTCGCGAAGCTGCCGGTGATACGCGGCGATGCGACGCAGATCCGCCAGGTCATCCACAACTTGTTGCAGAACGCGCAGGATGCGGTGGCCGAAGTCGCGGAGCCGCGCGTGCTGCTCGAAACGAGGACAGTAGAATATGGCGAGCCCGATGCATCGGGTCATGCGCGCGTCGCGGTTCGCCTGACTGTGTCGGACAACGGCTCGGGCTTTCCGGCGCGTATTCTTTCGCGTGCTTTCGAGCCTTACGTGACGACGAAAGCGAAAGGCACGGGCCTGGGACTTGCGACCGTGAAGAAGATCGTCGACGAGCACGGCGCGCGCATCGACATACGCAACCGCTCGAAGAGCGCGGATGTGATCGAAGGCGCGCAGATATCGATTCTGTTTCTACAACTCGCGGACGATACCGCGGCGCCCGGCGCGACGCCTGGCTCCGGTGCGCCGGCGAATCATGGAACGACAAAAGCAACAGTGCAGACAAGGGCAGCGTAAATGGCAACCATCCTGGTGGTAGACGATGAAATGGGGATCCGGGAACTGCTCTCCGAGATCCTGAGCGACGAAGGCCATGTTGTGGAAGTGGCGGAAAACGCGCAGCACGCGCGCGACTACCGTCTACAGCAAACGCCCGATCTCGTTTTGCTCGACATCTGGATGCCCGATACCGACGGCGTAACGCTCCTCAAGGAATGGGCCGCGCAGGGCAAGCTCACGATGCCGGTCATCATGATGTCGGGGCATGCGACTATCGACACGGCCGTCGAGGCGACGAAGATCGGCGCGCTCAACTTCCTCGAAAAGCCGATCGCGCTGCAGAAACTGCTGAAGGCCGTCGAGCAGGGACTCGCGCACGGCACTGCGGCGGCGCCCGCGGCGACGGCGGCGAAGCCTCCGTCGAGCGTGAACGCATCGGGCGTGCCGGTCGCGGCTGCGCTGCCGACGGCATCGGCGCTGAATGCATCGAACGATGCGGCGGCGAGCGGCGCGGCGCCGAATCAGCCCGGGCAGACGGCGTCGATCTCGTTCGATATTCCGTTGCGCGACGCCCGCGATGCGTTCGAACGCGCGTACTTCGAATATCACCTTGCGCGCGAGAACGGCAGCATGACGCGCGTCGCCGAAAAGACGGGGCTGGAGCGCACGCACCTGTATCGCAAGTTGAAGCAGCTCGGCGTCGATCTTGGGAAGAACAAGAACGAGGTGTGAGCGCGGCCCCGGACATTTTCAGAAAAATGCGCAAAGGGGCTTGAGGCGCGGGATAGTCTCTGCTATAGTTTCACCTCTTCGTTGGCCCGGTAGCTCAGTTGGTAGAGCAGCGGATTGAAAATCCGCGTGTCGATGGTTCGATTCCGTCCCAGGCCACCAGAATGCAAGAAGCCCGAGAGTGTTATCGCTCTCGGGCTTTTTCGTTTTCCGCATGTGAAAAACGCGCAGTCCGTGTAAGCCGACTGCGCGTTCTTTTTTCAGCGATCCGGCGCTTACTTCGGATTGGCCGCGACGAAATTCTTGAACGCGGTGTAAGACGCCTTCTGCGTTTTGCCGTCGTTCTTCAGCAGGCCGTACGCGCCTTCGCCGCCAGCCGGATCGTCATACAACTGGTACGTCTGAATCGCCTGGATGTTGTACTTCGACGCCAGCGCGACGAACTGCGCCATCATCTTGTTGCCGACGAGATACGACGCGATCTGCTGATCCGAGCCATACCACGGACGCACGCCGTATTCGTTGAGCCAGATCGGCTTGCCGAACTGCTGCAGTGTTCCGAGTACGTCATGGCAACCCGTGCCGCCGCACGCGTTGGTGATGTCGCCCATATCCGAATACCAGTGCCACGCGGTGATGTCCCAGTTCACGACCGGGTGCCCCGTCGTGCCGTCCGGCTGGGTGCCGGCCGCGAGCATCTGATCCACGGCGTAATGCATCCACGTACCGCCGCCCATGATGATCTTGCCGTTCGTATCGACCGACTTCACGCCGGCGATCATGCCGCGAATGACGCCGCGCGCGATCTGAAATTTCGCGTTGTCGAACTGCTGCGGATAGACGCCGTCGACGTTGTTGTAAATCGTCATCGCGTCGAGTTCGTTCGACACTTCGTAGTACGGGTACTTGTAGGCGGTGGCCGTCCAGACGCCCAACTGATAGCCGGCGTTATACGCGTCGGTCTCGGTGTTGAAGTCGATGCTCATCAGCATGACGGGATACACGGTCACGCCGCCCGCTGCCATCGTCTTCGCGATGCCTGCCAGCTTGTTCGCCGATGACTGGTTGTACACCTCGTTCCGATACAGCTTCACGCCGAGATCCTGCAACTGCGAGAGCTGCACTGCCGGGCTGGAGATGTCGTACGCGCCGCCTTCGTTGTTGTGGCCGTTGGCGCCGTAGAAGATCGTGCTCGTGGTTGTCGCGGCCGCCGCCTTGCGGCTCGCCGCGGCTGTGGTCGATGCGGTGTCGAGCGCGTCGTTGCCGCCGCCTCCGCACGCTGCCAGCACCACGCTGGTTGCCACGGCAGCGGTGATAAGGCTCGCCTTGGGCGCCCGTAATGCGTCAATGACGCGCAAGCTGGTCTGAATGTATTTTTTCATTGTATGTACTACTAATGGAGATGTTGTGTATCGGTGAAGTAGGTACGTCTTCAGGAGCGCCGCGAGCCAAAGGGCGGATCGGAAACGGACCTGCGGTCCCGCTTAACCCTGCGGGAGGGTTTCAAGCCGAGTAACTTCGAAGTGCGAATTAACGGCGGCCGTCAGTCGACGGGGCTTTGATGGCGCGCCAGTGTCCTGCAACGAAAGGAAAAAAATACCTGAAACTGTAACGAGGCCGCGCCATTTTGTTACATGTATAACGGCGCGCGCGGTGGCGGGTTTAGAGACTTCGTCGGAATTGCCGATTTATTTCTTCCGATGATGGCACGAATTACCGATTCCCCGCGCGCCAGCGCGCCGAGCTCGGCGAACAACCGCCCTCCGTGTTAAAATTCGCGCCGAATTAAGGACTTGCCTCGTCCTCGGACCCCGCAAGTCCTTTTCTTTTCGGCGCTCCGAATTGCTCGTGCGACGCGCCGGAACATTCGTCCGGCGCTGGTCATCCGTCTCGCATTCCGCTATCGGCGGCATAAAAGGCGTGCGCTTCAGGGCGAAGGCCGCCGGCCTATACTGGACTCGCGGGCGTCTTGCCCGCGCCGCTCGTCGCGAAGTCCGGTCACTCCGACTGCCTGTGCGGCGTGCGACGCCATCAAATTCACGGAGTACGGAGTTTTCACGGTGACTCGGATAGACGCTAAAGACAGCGCGCTCGTGCTGTTCTCCGGCGGCCAGGACTCGGCCACGTGCCTCGCTTGGGCGCTCGAACGTTACAAGACGGTAGAGACGCTCGGTTTCGATTACGGACAGCGCCATCGCGTGGAACTCGAGTGCCGCGAGGGCTTTCGCGCCGCGATCATGCGCGAGTTTCCGCAGTGGGCCGAACGGCTGGGCGAAGATCACATGATCGATCTGTCCGTGCTCGGCGCGATCAGCGATACCGCGATGACGCGCGAGATCGAGATTCAGGCGACCGCGAACGGCCTGCCCAACACGTTCGTGCCGGGCCGCAATCTGCTGTTCATGACGATTGCTGCAGCAGTGGCGTATCGGCGCGGGCTGAAGGTGCTGGTCGGCGGCATGTGCGAGACGGACTTCTCCGGCTATCCGGATTGCCGCGACGACACGATGAAAGCGCTGCAAGTCGCGCTCAATCTCGGCATGGAAACGCGCTACGCGCTCGAAACGCCGCTGATGTGGCTCGACAAGGCCGATACTTGGCGGCTCGCGGAAACGCTCGGCGGCGAGGCGCTCGTCGAACTGGTGCGCGTCGAGACGCACACTTGCTATGTCGGCGAGCGCGCGGAATTGCACGACTGGGGCTTCGGCTGCGGCCAATGCCCGGCATGCAAACTGCGCAAACGTGGTTATGAGGCGTATCGCGCGGGCGAGCAGGTCGATACCGCGCCGGTCTGATTTTTTTAGAGGTTCACAGAGCAGTCATGACGTACGCGGTAAAGGAAATTTTCTACACGTTGCAGGGCGAAGGCGCCAATGCCGGGCGTCCGGCCGTGTTCTGCCGTTTCGCGGGCTGCAATCTGTGGTCGGGGCGCGAGGAAGATCGCGCGGACGCCGTCTGCCAGTTTTGCGACACCGATTTCGTCGGCACCGATGGCGAAAACGGTGGCAAGTACAAAACGCCGGCGGAACTCGTCGCGAAGATCGCATCGCTGTGGCCGGAAGGCGAGGCGCACAAGTTCGTCGTGTGCACGGGCGGCGAGCCGATGCTGCAGATCGACCAGCCGTTCGTCGATGCGCTGCACGAAGCCGGCTTCGAAATGGCCATCGAAACGAACGGTTCGCTGCCGGTGCTCGAGAGCATCGACTGGATCTGCGTGAGTCCGAAAGCCGACGCGCCGCTCGTCGTGAGGAAAGGCAACGAGCTGAAAGTCGTGGTGCCGCAGGACAACCAGCGTCTTGCCGAGTACGAAAAGCTCGACTTCGAATACTTTCTCGTGCAACCGATGGACAACGCATCGCGCGACATCAATACGAGGCTCGCGATCGACTGGTGCAAGCGGCATCCGAAGTGGCGCCTGTCGATGCAGACGCACAAATACCTGAATATCCCCTGAACGCCGTGCAGACGATTACCCGAAAACTCGAATTCGATGCGGGCCACCGCATTCCCGATCACCGCAGCCAGTGCCGCAATCTGCACGGGCATCGCTACGTGCTCGAAATCACGCTGCAAGGCGATCTCGTCGATGTGGAAGGCGCGCCCGATCGCGGCATGGTGATGGACTTCGCCGACGTGAAAGCGCTCGCGATGGAGCATCTCGTCAACAAATGGGATCACGCGTTCATCGTCTACGAGGGCGATGTCAAGGTGCGCGAATTTCTGCAGACGCTGTCGGATCACAAGACCGTCGTGCTCGATCGCATTCCGACCGTCGAGAACCTCGCGGCCGTCGCGTTCAACATTCTCGCGGAAGTCTATGACGCGCACTACGGCGTCAATCTCAAGCTGAAGCGCGTGCGTCTGTACGAAACGCCGAACTGCTGGGCCGACGTCGCGCGCGGCTGATTTCAGGCGTGCGCGCGGCCGGAAGCACCTCCGGCGCGCGTGCTTTTGTCACGGTATGATCGTCCGATGAGTCGCCCATCCTCCGAGGCGGCGAGACACGGAGCGCACGCATGCCGTCACTTCATCCGTTTTTCCAGTGGCCGCGCGTGGCCGTCCTTCAACCGCTCGAAGGAGACGCGCGATGAGCACCTTCACCAATCCCCTCAAGCAGCGCTTCTCCGAACCGGGCACGTTGTTCGGCCTGTGGCTGTCGCTCGGCAGCGCCGATGCCGCCGAAGCGCTCGCGCACGCGGGCTTCGACTGGCTCTGCATCGACATGGAGCACTCGCCGAACGATAGCGCCGACGTCGTCGCCCAGTTGCGCGCGATCGCCGCCGCGCATCTGCCGAGCGAGCCGATCGTGCGCGTGCCGGCGAACGAAGGCTGGCTCGTCAAGCGCGCGCTCGACGCAGGCGCGCGCACGCTGATGTTCCCGAACGTGCAATCGGCGGAAGAGGCGGCGCGCATCGTGAGGCTGACGCAATATCCGACCGAAGCGGCGCTGCACGGCCTGCGCGGCGTGGCGGGCGCGGTGCGCGCGGCGGCATACGGTATGCGTCGCGATTACATGGCGAGCGCGAATGCGCAGATTGCGACGATCGTGCAGATCGAATCGGTCGCGGCGCTCGAAGCCGTCGATGAAATTGCCGCGACGCCGGGCGTCGATTGCCTGTTCATCGGGCCGGCGGATCTGGCCGCGAGCCTCGGTCATCTCGGCGACGGCAAGCATCCGGATGTGCAGGCGGCGATCACGAAGATCGTCGACGCGGCGAATCGCGCGGGCATCGCGAGCGGCATCTTCGCACTCGATGCCGCGAGCGCGAAGCAGTACGCGCAGGCGGGCGTCAAGCTCGTCGCGATCGGCGCGGATGTAATGTGGCTGTTGAAGGCGACGCGTCAGGCGTTGCAGGAGGCGAGATCATGAAAGCCGCCGCCGCTGCGATCATCGCGCTGGCGCTCGCCGGTGCGGCCCGCGCCGACAACGCGCCGAAGCCGACCGACATCGCGACGCAAAACGCCGTCGCCGATTACAACGCGGGCAATTTCGTCGCGGCGCGCTCGGAGTTTCGGCGTGCGGCGCAAAGAGGCAGCCGCCTCGCCGAATTCAACTACGCGATGATGCTGCTCAACGGCGAGGGCGGCCCGGCGGATGTGCCCGAAGGCAAGAAATGGCTGCGCCGCGCCGCCGACGCCAACATGACGCACGCGCAATACGTGTACGGCAAGATGTACGACGACGGCCAGTTCGTCGAGAAAGATCCGGCGGAGGCGCATCGCTGGTTCCTGCGCGCGGCGAATCAGGGTCACGTACAGGCCGAACTCGCGCTCGCCAACCAGTTCCTCGACGGACGCGGCACCGCGCGCGATAACACACAGGCGTTCACCTGGTACAAGAAGGCTGCGGAAGGCGGCGACATGACGGCGCAATACGTCGCGGGATCGTTCTACGAGCGCGGCGGCGATGGCGTCGAACGCAATCTGAATGTCGCGCGGGCTTATTACGCGGCAGCGGCCGCGCAGGGCGATCCGGCGGCGAAGCTCAAGTATCTGCAGCTCAGCACCGAACTCGAGCAGCAAAAGCCGCAGTGACGGCGCGCGTCGATAAAAAAACCGCGGTCGAAGCCGCGGCTCATGTGGCGGAAGATAGCCCGCTAACTCTGCATCAACCGCTTTTGCCGCGCGACGCTCATGATGAGCCCGGCCGCGACGCCGAGCGTCGTCAGCGCGGTTCCGCCGTAACTCATGAAGGGCAGCGGCACGCCGACCACCGGCAGAATCCCGCTCACCATGCCGATGTTGACGAACGCGTAAGTAAAGAACGCGAGCGTGAGCGATCCCGCCAATAATCGCCCGAAGAAGGTCGCTCCGTTCGCCGCGATGAACAGTCCGCGCGCGATGAGCGCCATATAAAGAAAGAGCAGCACGAGCCCGCCCGCGAGCCCGAACTCTTCGGAGAACACGGCGAAAATGAAGTCGGTGTGTTTCTCGGGGATGAACTCGAGGTGCGCCTGCGTGCCCTTCAGCCAACCCTTGCCGAGCGTGCCGCCGGAGCCGATCGCGATCACCGCCTGAATCGTGTGGAAGCCTTTGCCGAGCGGATCGGAAGTCGGATCGAGCAGCGTGCAGATGCGATGCTTCTGGTAGTCGTGCATCATCGGCCAGACGACTTCGGGCTGACAAATCTTTTCCTGGAAGGTCGCGACGCCCGCCACCGCGATGACGCCCGCGATCAGCACCGGCAGGATCAGCTTGAAACTCAGCCCCGCGAAATAGATGACGAACATGCCCGCCGCGAACACGAGCACGGCGGTGCCGAGGTCCGGCTGCTTCGCGATCAGGCCGACGGGCAGCATCAGAATGAGAAAGCCGACGATGTAATCCCACCAGCGAATGTTGCTTTCGCGCTTCTGGTAGTACCACGCGAGCATCAGCGGCATCGCGATCTTCATGATTTCCGATGGCTGGATCACCACGCCGACATTGAGCCAGCGCTTCGCGCCCTTGCGCGTCAGGCCGAACGCGGCGACCGCGATCAGCAACGCGACGCCGACCGTATAGAGCGGCACGGCAAAGCGCATCAGCGTTTGCGGCGGAATGTTGGCGAGTATCCACATCAGGCCGAAGGTCAGCATGATGTTGCGCAACTGGTCTTCGACGCGGCCCGGCATGTCGAGGCTGGCGCTATAGAGCGTCACGATTCCGACGCCGAGCAGCAGGAACACGATCAGCGCGAGCGGCTTGTCGAAGCCCGCGAACATGCGCTTGGCGCGGTCCAGCAGCTCGCGCTTGTCGAATTGGACGTGCAGTTGCATGGCGGTTTCCTTTACTCGTCGATGCCGCCGGACGGCGCGAGAACGCGCACCCCGTCGTTTTCGTTGCTGCGCACCATGGTGGGCGTCGGCTCGCTCGGGCGCTTCTTCGGCGCGGGCGATCGGCCGGGCGTCGATGCAGGCACCGCAGCCGCAGGCGCAGCGGGCGGCGCCGACGCAGCGCGCGGTTTCGAGACTTTCGGAGCGGATGCCGCAGGCGCCGACGCCGCCTTCGCGGCATCCGGATTCGACGCCGCTTGCGGCGAAAACGCCGGCGACGAATTCGCGACCGACGCGGGCAGCGCGACGGCGGCGGGCGGTTGCGTGCCGCCGATGACCGGCACGGTCGCTTCGGTCGTGGCCGAAGCCGCCGCTGCGACCGCCGCCGCTTCCGCGCCCGGCTTGAGACGGTCGACGAGGTAATAGTCGAGCACCTTGCGCGCGATCGGACCGGCGGACTCCGCGCCCCAGCCGCCGTTTTCGACGATCAGCGCGATCGCGATCTTCGGCTGCTCCGCCGGCGCGAACGCGATGAACAACGCATGGTCTCGCAGATGCTCGGCCGTTCCGCCGTGGCCCCGATAGTTCGCGCCCTGCAGCGAATAGACCTGTGCCGTGCCCGTCTTGCCCGCCGCGAGATAGGGCGCACCCGCGAAAACCTTCGCTGCCGTGCCGTTCGTCACGACGCCTTCCATTGCGTGCTTGATGACGTCGATGTCCTTCTGCTGCACCGGAATCTTGTTGCTCGGATCGCGCACGACCGCGCGCAGGTCCTTGTTGATCGGATTCTCGATGTTGCGCACGAGGTGCGGCTTCATCACGACGCCGTTATTCGCGAGCGTCGCCGTCGCGTGCGCGAGTTGCAGGATCGTGAACGAGTTGTAGCCCTGTCCGATGCCGAGGCTGATCGTTTCGCCTTCGTACCATTTCTGCTGCTCGGGCTTGCGGTACGCCTTGCGCTTCCATTCCGTCGACGGAAGAATGCCCTTCGCCTCGCCCGCGATATCGATGCCGGTGATCTGGCCGAAGCCCCACGGCTTCATGAAGCCGGCCATCGCATTGACGCCGAGATCGCGCGCGAGCATGTAGAAGTACGTGTCGTTCGACACGACGATCGCGCGGTTCATGTCCACCCAGCCCTGACCCGAGCGCACGTCGTTGCGGAACGTGTGGCCGCCGAACGTGAAGTAGCCCGGATCCTGGAAGCCCCAGCCCGGCGTGCGCTTGTGCAGCGACAACGCGGCGAGCGCCATGAACGGCTTGTAAGTCGAGCCCGGCGGATACGTGCCGTGCAGCGGACGATTCAAGAGCGGATGATCCGGCGAATTGTTGAGCGCGTCCCAGGTTTGCTGATCGATGCCGTCGACGAACGAATTCGGATCGAAACTCGGCGCGGAGACGAATGCGAGCACGTCGCCGGTCGATGGCTCGATCGCGACGAGCGCGCCGCGCTTGCCCGCGAATGCCTGCTCCGCGACCTGCTGCAAGCCGATATCCAGCGACAACTGCAAATTGTTGCCCGGCGTCGCCTGCGTGCGCGACATCGTGCGTACCGGACGGCCGCCCGCGGTCACTTCCACTTCCTCGAAACCGGTCAGGCCGTGCAGCTCCGTTTCGTAGCTCTGCTCGACGCCGATCTTGCCGACGTAATCCGTGCCCTTGTAATTGTTGGCGTCGAGGCGCGGATCGTAGTGATCCGAGCTTTCGTCGTTGGCGTCGCTCGCGTCGTCGATGCGCTCCTGATCGCGCTGCGAAATGCGCCCGATATAGCCGATCACATGCGCTGCGGTCGTGCCGAGCGGATATTGGCGGAACAGGCGCGCGCGCACTTCGACGCCGGGAAAGCGGAAACGCTGCGCCGTGAACTTGGCGACTTCCTCGTCGGTGAGACGCGTGCGAATCGGCAGGCTTTCGAAATTCTTCGAGTCTTCGAGAAGCTTCTTGAAACGGCGGCGGTCGCGCGCGTCGATCGGAATGACTTGCGACAGCTCGTCGATGGTTTCGTCGAGCGTGCCGTTGATCTTGGAGCGCGTGATCTCGAGCGTGTACGCCGAATAGTTCTTCGCCAGCACGACCCCGTTGCGGTCGGTGATGATGCCGCGATTCGGCACGATCGGCGCGACCGAAATGCGGTTCTCGTTTGCCTGCAACGAGTATTTGCTGAAATGCCAGACCTGCAGATAGAGGAAGCGCAGCCCGATCAGCCCGAAGCAGATGAACACGAACAGTCCCGCCGCCGCGACGCGCAGGCGGAACTTCGACAACTGTTGCTCGGTGTTCTTGATTTCGGTCATGCAGCTTTCGCGGTGTGCTCGCGATTCAAGTGTAGTTCGCGCGCGGCGGTTTTTTCGCCGACCCGGCGCCGCGCGGCAAGACTCAGATTGGACGCGTATCGTCCGGGTCGGCGGCGCGGCGTTGCGGCATCAGCAGGAGGAAGCTCGCGATCGGCCAGAGCAGCGCTTCGACGAATCCGTTGATGAGATAGCTCCAGCCGGGGAACGCGGCGCCCGTCATCAGGCGGATGATGAAAGGCACGAGATGCGCGCCCACCAGCAGCGGCGCGACGACGAACATCTGCACGGGCAGTGTCATCCACAGCACGCGGCGATGAATCGTGATCGCGCCGTACGAAAGCAGCGTGTAGGCCAGCGCGTGTTCGCCAAGGAGATTCGCGTTGTGCACGTCCATCAGGATGCCGAGCATGAACGCGATGCCCATGCCGACCTTGCGCGGTTGATGCACGTTCCAGAACAGCAGCACGAGCGCGACGAAATCCGGCACGCCGATGAGCCGTCCCCACGGCATGAGGTTCAGCAGGAACGCGGCGGCCAGGCTGAACGTGATGAAGTACGGATTGACCGGCTGCAGGATGTATTGCGGGCGGTTCATCGCGCGGCTCCCGATGATGCGGGTTTCGGCGCATGCGCCTTCTTCGACGGTTTCGCCGCCGCGCCCGATGCAGCTTTCGGCTCGGCCGCCTTCTCCGACGGCTTCGCGGGCGCGGGCGCTGCCGGTGTTGCAGCCGCTGGCGCAGAACCCGGCACCGGAGCGGAAGCGCCGCTCGCGCCCGCTGCGGCGGCAGCCTTCGGCGCGGGCTTCTTCTTGCCCTTGTTTTCCTTCGCTTCCTTGGCGGCCGCGGCTGCTTCGACTTCGACCGGATTCGGCGGCTGATTCAAGTTGTAGTGCAGCACGAGCAACTGGCGCGCGCCGCGCACGGCCGCGATCGGCACGCAGACGACGCGCGCGAACGCCGTATCCGCCTGCTTGTCGACGCGCAGCACCTTCGCGACCGGCAGTCCCGGCGGATAGATGCCGTCGAGGCCGCTCGTCACGAGTTCGTCGCCGGCTTGGACGTCGGCGCTGATCGGCACGAAGCGAAGATCGAGCGTGTCGCCCTTCGGCGTGCCGTAAATCACGCTGCGCAAGCCGGTGCGCGAGATCTGGACGGGCACGGCCTGGTCTTTATCGGTGAGCAGCGTGACTTCGGATTGCAGCGGAAACACGCGCGTCACCTGACCGATCACGCCGTCTTCGGTGACGACGGGCGCGCCGTCCTGGATATTCTGCTGCGAACCCTTGCCGATCACGACTTTCTGCGTGAACGGATCGCGCGTGTCGTATTGAATTTCGGCGGGCGTTTCTTCGGTCGTTGCGCGCGATTGCAGATTCAGCAGCGCGCGCAGATGCGCGTTCTCGATGGCGAGCTGGGCCGCGTCGCCCGCCTTGACGGAAAGCTCCAGATTCTTGTCGCTGAGCTTGCGGTTTTCGCTGCGCAGCGTCGCGCTGGTCACGGCGAGATCGGCGGCGCCCATGAAGATGTCGCGCGGCACCAGCGCCGCGCGCTGCAACGGATACAGCCCGGCGCCGAGCATCCCGCGAACGATTTCCAGCGTGCTGAAGCGAGCGTCCGAGATGAGCAGCGCGATGGCGAGCACCACGAAGAAAATCAGGCGCGCGAGCGCGGAAGGGCCTTGCTTGAAAAGGGGCGGCGGACTGTATTCCATGGTCGGCGCCGAGGGCGTGAACGGATGGATCGATGCTGCAGGTCACTTCGCCGGCGGCGAAACCTGCCCTACGCTGTTCCGACAACGGCCCGGACAGAGGCCGGGCCGTGCGCGCGTCGCGTTACGCGGGTGCTTGCAAGCGTGCTTCGGCGTTGCGTCGATATCCGGACGCCCGAAGCAGCAGATCACTCGTACGAGAAGATGCTGCCGAGCTTGTCCATGCGCTCGAGCGCCATGCCCGAGCCACGCACCACGCAAGTCAGCGGATCTTCGGCGACGAGCACCGGCAGGCCGGTTTCTTCCGCGAGCAGGCGGTCGAGATCGCGCAGGAGCGCGCCGCCGCCCGTCAGCATCATGCCGCGCTCCGCGATGTCCGCGCCGAGTTCCGGCGGCGTCTGTTCGAGCGCGATCTTCACCGACGACACGATCTGGTTCAGCGGGTCGGTCAGCGCTTCGAGAATTTCATTGCTCGAAATGGTGAAGCTGCGCGGAATGCCTTCCGACAGATTGCGGCCCTTGACTTCCATTTCCTTCACTTCGGAGCCGGGGAACGCCGAGCCGATTTCCTTCTTGATGGCTTCGGCTGTTTGCTCGCCGATCAGCATGCCGTAGTTGCGGCGGATGTAGTTGACGATGGCCTCGTCGAACTTGTCGCCGCCGACGCGCACCGACCCCTTGTACACGATGCCGCCCAGCGAGATGACGCCGACTTCCGTCGTGCCGCCGCCGATGTCGACGACCATCGAGCCCGTTGCTTCCGAAACCGGCAGGCCCGCGCCGATTGCCGCGGCCATCGGCTCTTCGATCAGATAGACCTGCGAGGCGCCCGCGCCGTGTGCCGCTTCCTTGATCGCGCGGCGCTCGACTTGAGTGGAGCCGCACGGCACGCAGATGATGATGCGCGGCGACGGCGAGAACATGCGGGATTCGTGAGCGGTCTTGATGAACTGCTTGATCATCTGCTCGGTGACGGTGAAGTCGGCGATCACGCCGTCCTTCATCGGGCGGATGGCCTCGATGTTGCCCGGCACTTTACCGAGCATCTGCTTGGCTTCCTTGCCGACCGCCTGAATGGTCTTCTTGCCGTTGGGGCCGCCTTCCTGGCGAATCGAAACGACCGAGGGTTCGTCGAGGACGATGCCCTTGCCGCGCATGTAGATCAGCGTGTTGGCGGTGCCGAGGTCAATCGCCAGGTCGTTGGAGAAATAGCTGCGCAAAAAACCGAACATTCAAAAATCCTGTCTCGCTGGGTGGCCGTTCGTCGCGAGGAGCGCCGGGGACGGCAGCGGAAAAAATAACGGTTTGCCGGGGCGGCGAACGCTCGCCGGGAAGGGCAAATCCGGGAAGAAATCTACTGCAGAACGGAACGCTGGACGCAAACGTTTCTCGGAATCCATCAAATGCGGGAGAAAGCCACCGACAAGCCGTTCCAGAGGTGAGTCGAACGTGTAATGATACCTTATAATTTGTGGGTATCTATAGGAAAAGGATGGCAGTTTTTGCCATCGCCAGACCTGTTTCCGAGGGCTCCTTTCAAGATCGCAACTGGCTGCTGCAGCGAAAGTTTTCGAGATTGAGGCTGTCCACGCTTTCTCCGGTGAATCCATGTCTTTGACCCTGACCGACGTAAAACGCATCGCGCACCTCGCGCGGCTCGAATTGCCCGACCACGAAGCCGAGCCCACGCTCACGCGGCTCAACGATTTTTTCGGTCTCGTCGAGCAGATGCAGGCCGTCGACACGACCGGCATCGAACCGCTCGCGCACCCGATCGAGCAGATCGAGGAAGTCGCGCTGCGTCTGCGTGACGACGCTGTCTCAGAGCGTGTCGAACGCGAAGAGTTCCAGCGTTGCGCGCCCGCCGTGCAAGACGGACTCTATCTCGTGCCCAAAGTCATCGAATAAGCATCAAACATTCAGCGTCAGCGCGTGATTCACACCGCGCTCATCAGGAAACTGCAATGCATCAGAAAAGCTTGACCGAACTGCGCGCGGCGCTCGACTCGAAGGAAGTATCCGCGGTCGAACTGGCGCAGTCGTATCTGCGGCGCATCGAGGGCGCGAAGGAACTGAACGCGTTCATCGGCGTCGACGCCGCGCTCACGCTCGAACAGGCGAAAGCCGCCGACGCGCTCATCGGCGAAGGCCGCGCGGGCGCGCTCACCGGCTTGCCGATCGCGCACAAGGACGTCTTCGTCACGCGCGGCTGGACATCGACCGCCGGCTCGCACATGCTCGAAAACTATTCGAGTCCGTTCGATGCGACCGTCGTCGATCGCCTCGCGAACGCCGGTATGGTCACGCTCGGCAAGACCAACATGGACGAGTTCGCGATGGGCTCGTCCAACGAGAATTCGTACTTCGGCGCGGTGAAGAATCCGTGGGATATGAAGGCCGTGCCGGGCGGTTCGTCGGGCGGTTCGGCTGCTGCCGTGGCCGCGCGTCTCGCGCCCGCCGCGACCGGCACGGACACCGGCGGCTCCATCCGCCAGCCCGCTTCGTTCACCGGCATCACCGGCATCAAACCGACGTATGGCCGCGTTTCGCGTTATGGAATGATCGCGTTCGCGTCGTCGCTGGATCAGGGCGGCCCGATGGCGCAAACGGCGCACGACTGCGCGCTGCTGCTGAACGCGATGGGCGGCTTCGACGAGCGCGATTCCACGAGCCTTCAACGCGAGAACGAAGACTACACGCGCTACCTCGGCAAGACGTGGAACGGCAGCGATGATGCCGGCAAGCCGCTGAAGGGCCTGCGCATCGGCATGCCGAAGGAGTATTTCGGCGCGGGTCTCGCCGACGACGTGCGCGCGTCCATCGACGCCGCATTGAAGCAATACGAAGCGCTCGGCGCGACGCTCGTCGAAGTGTCGCTGCCGAAGACCGAGCTTTCGATTCCCGTGTACTACATCATCGCGCCGGCGGAGGCATCGTCGAATCTGTCGCGCTTCGATGGCGTGCGCTACGGGCATCGCGCGGCCGAGTACCGCGATCTGCTCGACATGTACAAGAAGTCGCGCGCGGAAGGCTTCGGGCCGGAAGTGAAGCGGCGGATTCTCGTCGGCACGTACGTGCTGTCGCACGGTTATTACGACGCGTACTACCTGCAGGCGCAGAAGATTCGCCGCATCATCGCGCGCGATTTCCAGGAAGCGTTCAAGCAGTGCGACGTCATCATGGGACCGGTCGCGCCGTCGGTCGCGTGGAATCTCGGCGAGAAGGCCGACGATCCCGTGCAGATGTATCTCGCCGATATCTACACGCTTTCCGTGAGCCTCGCGGGCCTGCCCGGCATGAGCGTGCCGTGCGGTTTCGGCGCGGGCGCGAATGCGAATCGGCCGGTCGGTCTGCAGATCATCGGCAACTATTTCAACGAAGCCCGGATGCTCCAGGTCGCCGACGCTTATCAGCGCGCGACCGACTGGCACCGCAAGGCACCTGCATCGGCATTGGCATCGGGAGTGTGAACATGCAGTGGGAAGTCGTCATCGGTCTGGAAACGCACGCGCAGCTTTCCACCGTCTCCAAGATTTTTTCCGGCGCGCCCACGCAGTTCGGCGCGAGCCCGAATTCGCAGGCGAGTCCCGTCGATCTCGCGTTGCCCGGCGTGTTGCCTGTGATGAACCGCGGCGCCGTCGAGCGCGCGATCCGCTTCGGTCTCGCGATCGGTTCGCACATCGCGCCGCGCAGCATCTTCGCGCGCAAGAACTACTTCTATCCGGATCTTCCGAAGGGCTATCAGATCAGCCAGTACGAGATTCCGGTCGTGCAGGGCGGGCAGATCACGATTCAGGTGCCGGCCAACGAGAAGGCGGGCAAGGAAGCGTACGAGAAGACCATCAACCTGACGCGCGCGCACCTCGAAGAGGACGCAGGCAAGTCGCTGCACGAAGACTTCGCGGGCATGACGGGCATCGACCTGAACCGCGCGGGCACGCCGCTGCTCGAAATCGTCACTGAGCCGGAAATGCGCAGCGCCGCGGAAGCGGTCGCGTATGCGAAGGCACTGCACGGTCTCGTCGTGTGGCTCGGCATCTGCGACGGCAACATGCAGGAAGGCTCGTTCCGTTGCGACGCGAACGTCTCGGTGCGCCCGGTCGGCCAAAAGGAATTCGGCACGCGCGCCGAGATCAAGAACTTGAACTCGTTCCGCTTTCTCGAAGAAGCGATCCAGTACGAAGTGCGCCGTCAGATCGAGCTGATCGAAGACGGCGGCACGGTGGTTCAGGAAACGCGTCTTTATGACCCGGACAAGCGCGAAACGCGTTCGATGCGTAGCAAGGAAGACGCGCACGATTACCGCTATTTTCCCGATCCCGATCTGATGCCGCTCGTGATCGATGCATCGTGGATCGATCGCGTGAAGGGCGAGATGCCCGAGCTGCCGGCGGACATGCAGAAGCGTTTCGTCGACACGTACGGTTTGACGCCGTATGACGCGGGCGTGCTGACTTCGTCGAAGGCGATGGCGTCCTACTTCGAAGCGCTCGTGCAGAAGGCGGGCGCGGCCCAGGCGAAGATCGCCGCGAACTGGATGATGGGCGACGTCTCCGCGCAACTGAATCGCGAATCGCTCGATATCAGCGAATCGCCGGTATCGGCCGCGCAGCTCGCGCTCATCATTCAGCGCATCGCCGATGGCACCATCTCCAACAAGATCGCGAAGGACATTTTCCAGACGATCTGGGAAGAGAAGGCGACCGACGAGGCCGCCGCGGATCGCATCATCGACGCGAAGGGTTTGAAGCAGATTTCCGACACCGGCGCGCTCGAGGCGATCATCGACGAGGTGCTTGCGGCAAACCAGAAGTCGGTCGAGGAATTCCGCGCGGGCAAGGAGAAGGCGTTCAACGCGCTGATCGGCCAGGCGATGAAGGCGACCAAGGGCAAGGCGAATCCGCAGCAGGTGAACGAGCTTTTGAAGAAGAAGCTCGGCTGATTGTTTCGGTGCGTGAAAGACAGGGCCGTTGCCGGTTAAGCTAGGCGACGGCCTTTCTTTTTGGTGATCACAAAAATATGGCAAAAAAACCCGAACTCGACGACTTCCGTGTGCCTTTCTTCGACGCCGGCAAGAAGCGCAAGCCATTCGACCTGAGCGCGATCGATCCGTCCGCGAAGCCGTTTTCCAGCGGCACGAAGGACATCGACCGCGAGCGTCTCACGGCGATCGGCGTGCAACTCGACGATCTTCAGGAGAAACTGCACGCGCAGCGCCGCCGGCGCGTGCTGCTCGTGCTGCAGGGCATGGACACGAGCGGCAAGGACGGCACGGTGCGCGCGGTGTTTCACGATGTCGATCCGCTCGGCTTGCGCATCGTGCCGTTTCGCGCGCCGTCCGAGCGCGAGGCCGCGCACGATTTTCTGTGGCGCGTGCACGCGCAGGCGCCGATGGCCGGCGAATTCGCGATCTTCAACCGCAGTCACTACGAAGACGTGCTCGTGCCGCGCGTGCTGAAGTCGATCGATGCCGACGAATGCGAACGGCGTTATCGGCATATTCGCGAATTCGAGGCGCTGCTCGCTGACAGCGGCACCACCATCGTCAAATGCTTCCTGCACATTTCGAAGGACGAGCAGCGCGAGCGACTGCAGGCGCGCATCGACGATCCGACGAAACACTGGAAGTTCGACGTCTCCGATCTCGAAGCGCGCAAGCAATGGGACGACTATCAGGCCGCATACGCCGACGCGCTCGCGGCGACATCGACGGATTACGCGCCTTGGTACATCATTCCGGGCAATTCGAAGACGCATCGCAACGTGATGGTCGCAGAGCTGCTGTTGCGCACGATGCAGGACATGAAGCTCGAATTCCCGCCGGCGAAAGAATCGCTGAAGGGCGTGAAGGTCGAATAATCAAGATCAAAAAGGAAGAACATGTTTCGCGTGATAACCGCCAATCTCAACGGCATCCGTTCGGCCGCCAAGAAAGGTTTCTTCGACTGGTTCGGAGAGCAGAAATCCGACGTCGTGTGCGTTCAGGAAATCAAATGCTCGCAGGACGATCTGACGCCGGAATTTCTCGCGCCGCACGGTTTCCAGGGCTATTTCCAGCACGCGGTGAAGAAGGGCTACAGCGGCGCCGGTCTGTACACGCGCCACGAACCGGATGACGTGATCATCGGCTTCGGTTCGGAAGAGTTCGATCCGGAAGGGCGCTATGTCGAAGCGCGTTTCGGCAAGTTGTCGGTCGTGTCGGTGTATGTGCCGTCGGGTTCGAGCGGCGACGAGCGTCAGCAGGCGAAGTATCGCTTCATGGACGAGTTCATGCCGCATCTGGACGCGCTTTCGAAGGAGCGCGAAGTCATCCTGTGCGGCGATGTGAATATCGTGCACAAGGAAATCGACATCAAGAACTGGAAGAGCAACCAGAAGAATTCCGGTTGTTTGCCCGAAGAACGCGCGTGGCTCACGAAGCTTTTCGAGGACGTCGGTTATGTCGATGTATTCCGCACGCTCGATCAGCGTCCCGAGCAATATACGTGGTGGAGCAATCGCGGCCAGGCGTATGCGAAGAACGTCGGGTGGCGTATCGATTATCAGATCGCGACGAAGGAAGTCGCCGCGACCGCGAAGAAGACGTCGATTTTCCGGGATATCAAGTTCAGCGACCACGCGCCGCTGACGATCGATTACGACTGGAAGATCGCGAAGAAGAAGTGAGCTAGCGCCCGCTCTTCTTGAACCGCCCCATCCCGGCGTAATTCGGCAACTGATCGATGGTCTTGCCGACCGCCTTCGCATAGAGCGGCATCATGTCCGGCATGCGTTTGAGCAGATCCTGCCGGCGATCCGGCCCGTACGGATGCAGCCAGATGAAGCCATCGTCCGCGCGGCGCGTGCCCGAATCGATCTTGTTCCACAACGTGACGGCCGCGCGCGGATCGTAGCCCGCGCGCGACGCGATCTCGCTGCCGATCACGTCGGCTTCGGTTTCGTCGGCGGGGGAATAGCGCATCGTCAGCAGTTCATCGCCGATATCGGGCTGCTGCGACGCGTAATTCGAAAAGCCGAAAAGCTGCGGCATGCCGTTCGACGAGAGCTGCGCCGCCTGCTGCCGCCCGAGCCGCTCGCGCGCATGCTCGCGCAACGCGTGCGCGATTTCATGGCCGATCATCATGCCGATCTCGTTGTCGTTCAGATGCAGCTTGTCGATCAGCCCGCTGTACACGACGATCTTCCCGCCCGGCAGGCAGACCATGCGCTCGTCGGCCGACTTGATGACGTTGATCTCCCACTTCCAGCTCTTCGCGCGATCGTTCCACTTGAGCGCGAACGGAATCTCGTGATTCGCGATTTCGCGCACGCGTTTGACGAGCGGGTTGGTATCGGGGAGCAGCGTCTTGTTGCGCTCGGCATCGTGGATGACCTGCGCGTATTCGTCGGCGGCCTGCGCTTCGAGCGTCGCGGGCGCAATCAAGTTGCGAAACAGCGCCGTATTGCCGAAACGGATCTGGTTGTTCGGTGCGGAGTACGGCGGCGGCGTCTTTTGTTCGTCCTGGGCATGCGCGGACGAAGGCGCGAGCGACGCCCATGTCCATGCGCAAACCAAGGCGCGAAGCTTGAAAGAAACCGTCATCGTCGAATTCTCCAGGGCGCGATCTTGGGCAACAGTAACATGCCCGGAATGGACAGCGCGACGCAGATCATGAAGTACGGAAACCAGCCGGTTTCATTCACGATGTAGCCGCTGCCCGCCGCCGCGAAGGTGCGCGGCACGGCCGCGAGGCTCGTGAAGAGCGCGAATTGCGTCGCGGTGTAGCGCGGGTCGGTCGTGCTCGCGATATACGCCGTGAAGGTCGCGAGCGTGAGACCCGTCGCGAAGGTTTCGAAGCCGTACAGCACGCCGAGCGCGAACGGCGACGGCCCGATCTTCGCGAGCCATGCGAAGCCGAGCGTCGCGACGATCTGCAGAATGCCGAAGATCCACAATCCGCGCGCAATGCCGATCTTCACGAGCGCGATGCCGCCGAGCAAGCCGCCCGCGATGCTCGCCCAGAACGCGACCGCTTTCGCGATCACGCCGATCTGCGCGAGCGAGAATCCGACGTCGATGAAGAACTTCGTCGCGAGCGCGGTGGCCATCGTATCGCCGAGCTTGTACAGGAAGATGAAACTGAGCACGAGCAGCGCCGCGCGCCAGCCGTCACGCGTGACGAACTCGTGAAAGGGCTCGACGATCGCCTCGCGCAGATTTTTCGGCGGCGCGCCATGAATCTGCGGCTCCTTCACGACGAGCGTCATGATGAGTCCCGGCAGCATGAACGCGGCGGTGATCAGAAAGACGCTTTTCCACGGCAGGACGGTCGCGAGAATCAGCGACAGCGAACCGGGCACGAGTCCCGCGACCTTATATGCGTTGACGTGCACCGCGTTGCCGAGCCCTTGTTCGGTGTCGGCGAGGAGCTCGCGGCGATAGGCATCGATGACGATATCCTGACTCGCGCTGAAGAACGCGACGAGCGCGGCGATCGCGGCGACGGCCCAGAGATTCTGCTCGGGCGAGAAGAAGCCGAACGAGCCGATCGCGATCATCACGAGCACTTGCGTGACGAACATCCAGCCGCGCCGCCTGCCCGGACTCCAGCCGGGAAAGCGCGGAATGAAACGGTCCATCAGCGGCGACCAGACGAATTTCCACGTGTACGGAAGTCCGATCAGCGCGAAGAGACCGATCTCCTTGACGTTGATGTGCGCGGTCGTGAGCCACGCCTGCAACAGGCTATAAAGCGTGAAGAGCGGCAATCCGGACGTAAAGCCGAGAAAGACGCAAATGAGGATGCGCTTGTTGAGGAACGCGCGCCATCCGGGATGATCTTCGTGAGCAGTTAGAGCGGGCGCCTCGTGTGGCGTATCGGGCATGTCAGATAACGGGCAGTTGTCGATGCGGGAACCCGCCGGTCGATGTTACCGGCGCTTCACGCGATAGACCGCAAGACTACCACGCCAGTTCGCGCCCCAACGGACCGACTGCCCGCCGTGCAGCACCACGCGATCCAGAATCTCGATGCCCACTTCCGGCGCGAGCGCCTCGAAGTCCTTGATCGTGAGCACGCGCACGTTCGGCGTATTGTGCCATTGATAAGGCAGCGATTTCGACACCGGCATGCGTCCCTGAATCACCGAAAGCCGATGCTGCCAGTAACCGAAATTCGGAAACGACACAATGCATTCGCGTCCGACGCGCACCGTTTCGCGCAGGATCGCGGCGGTCTGATGGATCGTCTGCAGCGTCTGCGAGAGGATCGCGAAGTCGAAGCTGTCGTCTTCGAAGAGACGCAAGCCGTCTTCGAGATTCTGCTGGATCACGTTCACGCCTTTTTGCGCGCACGCGAGCACGCCGGCATCGTTGATTTCGATGCCGTAGCCCTTCACTTCCAGTTCTTCACCGAGCAGCGACAGCAGCGAACCGTCGCCGCAGCCGAGATCGAGCACCGTCGAGCGCGGTTCGACCCAGCGGGCGATCGCGCGAAAGTCCGAGCGCAGCGCGAGGGAATCGAGAGTGTGCTGGTTCATGCGCCGATCTCCGTGGCAATGCGTTCGTAGTAGGCGCGCATCAGATTGTGATAGCGCGCGTCGTCGAGCAGGAAGGCGTCGTGGCCGTGCGGCGCGTCGATTTCCGCGTAGCTCACCGTGCGCTTGTTGTCGAGCAGCGCCTTCACGATCTCGCGCGAGCGCGCCGGCGCGAAACGCCAGTCGGTCGTAAAGCTGGTGATGAGATATTTCGCCGATGTATTGGCAAGCGCTTTCGTTAGATCGCCGTCGAAGGCTTTCGCGGGATCGAAATAATCGAGCGCGCGCGTGATGAGCAGATACGTGTTCGCATCGAAGTATTCGGCGAACTTGTCGGCCTGATAGCGCAGATACGACTCCACTTCGAATTCGACATCGAAATTGAAGTTGTACGCGTCGAGCGCGCCTTCGGCACGGCGCAGCGCGCGGCCGAATTTCACGGCCATGTCGTCGTCCGACAGATACGTGATGTGGCCGATCATCCGCGCGACGCGCAAGCCGCGGCGCGGCTTCACGCCGTGCGCGTAGTAATCGCCGCCGTGGAAGTCGGGGTCCGAGAGGATCGCGGAGCGCGCCGTCTCGTTGAACGCGATGTTCTGTGCGGACAGCTTCGGCGTCGACGCCACCACGATGCAATGCGCGAGCCGCTCCGGATACATCATGCTCCACGCGAGCGCCTGCATGCCGCCCAAGCTGCCGCCCATCACGGCCGCGAAGCGCTCGATACCGAAGCGGTCCGCGAGACGCGCCTGCGCGTTCACCCAGTCCTCGACGGTGACGACCGGAAAGCTCGCGCCATACGGTTTTCCGGTTGCGCCGTCGATGCTCATCGGTCCGGTCGAGCCGAAACACGAGCCGAGATTGTTCACGCCGATGACGAAGAAGCGGTTCGTGTCGAGCGGCTTGCCGGGGCCGACCATGTTGTCCCACCAGCCGACGTTCTTCGGGTTATCGGCGTGAATGCCGGCGACGTGATGCGACGCGTTCAGCGCATGGCACACGAGCACGGCGTTCGAGCGCGCGGCGTTCAGTTCGCCATAGGTTTCGACGACGAGTTCGTAGTCGCCGAGCGACGAGCCGTTCTGCATCCGCAGCGGCTCGGTGAAGCGCATTGTTTGGGGAGTGACGATGCCGATCGATTCCATTCATTCCGCCTTTGACCTGGCGGCTAAACGGTGTCGGCGATGCGCTGCCTGAGAAATCGAGCGCGGCTGACGACCTCTTTAGCCGCATTTATAGTGAACCCCGCGAAAGATCACTGAGGTTCGCGCGCCCGCAATCGAGTCAGCAAATCGGCGCACTGTTCATGTTCGAGAAAATCTCGTTAGCGGGGAAGTATAGCGGAAAACGTCATAACGCCGTCAATAATGCCGCCATCTGCCGCGCCTTGGATGCGGCCCGCTTTAGCGTCTATATTGTCTAATCGCCTCGTCGTCCCGAGGAAAGGACATGAAACCGAGCCGGGTCAGACCGCTCAGTCACCTGAAGAGCCGCGCGGCCGAGATGATCCGCAATATCGTCGAGAGCCGCGAGCCGATGCTCATCACGCAGAACGGTGAAGGCAGGGTCGTCGTGCAGGATGTGCAGTCCTATGAAGACCTGCATCAGACGCTTGCCTTGCTGAAGATTCTCGCGATGGGACAGAAGACCATCGAAGCCGGCCACTGCGTGAGCGCCGGCGATGTCTTCGCCGAGATCGAGCGCATGGACCGCGAGGAAGGCTTCAAATGAAGACCGTTTTCCTGGATCCGGTGCGTCGGGATCTGCAGGATTTCCGGCGCTATGTCATCAACAAGTTCGGCGGCACGGCGTGGGCCGCTACGCGCAACAAGTTCGCGGAAACCATTGCCGAGATCGAAGCCGCGCCGCGCAACGGCTCGACGCCGCCCGAGCTCGTCGACTTTCGCATGTCGGGCTATTACGAAGTGCCGAGCGGCACCAACCGCATCATCTACAAGGTCGATGGCGACACGATTTACGTGCATCTCGTCGTCGATGCACGCTCGGACCTCGAAGACATACTCGCGCGCCGCTTATTTCGGATGTAGCGGCAATCGGCGCGATTGCGTCAGCGCGCGCAGCGAGCGCACCGTGCGATCCACATAGTGCGGCCGCCCGGAACCGGGCTTGCGAATCGACAGCCCGCCGTTCGACGTTTTCGCGACCGGCAGATGTCCGACGATCCACACGGTGCGAATCCCGAGCCGCCGATACGACTTCAGATGCCCGCGCGTGTCCTCGACGAGAATCGCGTCCTCGAGACGCACGTGCGCGCGGCGCATCGCGTGGCGGAGCATCGGCGCATCGGGCTTGGCGCGCCAATGGTGGCCGCTGCGCATGTCTTCGATGGCAATCACGCGCTCGAACAGCTTCGCGATGCCCAGTTCCGCGAGCACCGTGCGCGCGTAGAGCGTCGGCGCGTTGGTGAGCACGATCTTGCGTCCGGGCAGCGCGCGCAGCATGCGCGTGAGGCCGCGTTCGGCGCGCAGCATCGACGCAAGATCGGGAAACGTGTGCACCTCGTGCAGGAAGTCGGCGGCATCGACGCCGTGATGCCGCACGAGCCCGAGCAGCGTCGCGCCGTAACGCACGGTATAGCCGACGCGCAGCCGGTTCGCCTCGTCGACGTCGACGTTCAGGCGATCCATGATGTACTGCGTCATGCCGCGATTGATCGCCGGAAACACCGCGTGCGACGCGTGATGCAGCGTGTTGTCGAGATCGAAGAGCCAGACGGGGCCGCGCGTCTTGACGCGGCGTCGGCGGGAAATGCGTTGCGCGGTCATCGTGCGCCGTTATCGTAAGAACGCCCGCGCGAAGGCGGGCGTCTTTAGCAAGGGAACGAGCTCAATGCGAGCGGATCATCGTGCCGAACGGCTGCTCGGTCAGGATTTCGAGCAGCACCGAATGTTCGATGCGGCCATCGATGATGTGCACCGAGCGCACGCCGCTCTTCGCGGCATCCAGCGCGGACGAAATCTTCGGCAGCATGCCGCCGGAGATGGTGCCGTCGGCGAACAGGGCGTCGATCTCGCGCGCGGAAAGATCGGTGAGCAGATTGCCTTCCTTGTCCATCACGCCGGGGATGTTCGTCATCATGACGAGCTTCTCCGCGTTCAGGACGACGGCGAGCTTGCCCGCGACGAGGTCCGCGTTGATGTTGTACGAGAGGCCGTCTTCGCCGAAGCCGATCGGTGAAATGACCGGGATGAACGCGTCGTCCTGCAGCGCCTTGACGACCGCCGGATTGATCGCCTCGACCTCGCCGACCTGACCGATGTCGATGAACTGGCCCGGATTGTCGCGGTCCGGCATCATCAGCTTGCGCGCGTGGATCAGGCCGCCGTCCTTGCCGGTCAGACCGACCGCGTGGCCGCCGAAGTGATTGATCAGCGTGACGATATCCTGCTGCACTTCGCCGCCGAGGACCCACTCGACGACTTCCATCGTCTCTTCGTCGGTGACGCGCATGCCTTGAATGAAGGTGCCCTGCTTGCCGATCTTCTTCAGCGCCTGATCGATCTGAGGGCCGCCGCCATGCACGATCACCGGATTGATGCCGACGAGCTTCAGCAGAATGACGTCGCGCGCGAAGCCCTGCTTCAGGCGCTCTTCGGTCATGGCATTGCCGCCGTATTTGATCACGACCGTCTTGCCGTGATACTGACGGATGTAGGGCAGCGCCTCGGCCAGGATTTCAGCCTTCAGGGTCGGCGCGATTTGCGTGAGGTCGGGTAGCTCGGACATGGCGGCAAGTGAGGCGAGGAGCGTTTAAACACGCCGAATTGTACAGGACCGACGCTCCGCGGCAGGACGAATTGCCGCGGTCGCGCCACGTTTTCCGGCGGGCGTTCCGGCGTGCGATCATCGTTTCGGCAGATTGATGACAAGATGATGAACCCATCCACGGAAACGAACGAACGCGAAGCGCCGGGCGCGCAGGTTTGCGAACGCTGCGGCGCGACGTTTCGCTGCGGCGCGCTCGCGGGCGATGCGTCCTGCTGGTGCGCGTCGCTGCCCGCGTTGCCGCTGGATCGATTGCGGCCCGGCATTCGTTGTCTGTGTCCCGCGTGTCTCACAACGGAAGCCGGGCGCGGCACGACTTCCAGTTAGCAGAGCGCGTGCCGAGGTGCGACAAATCGCGCCAGATGTCGCAGCAGGCGGGATGCAAACGGGATAATGTCGCACGGAGCGCGCACGCGCTAACACGCACTCAATCAGATGCATCGCATAACCAACACCGGACGGGTCAATCTCGGCCATCTTTTCTGGCTTCGCTCGCTCGCGATCATCGGCCAGCTGACGACCATCGCCGTCGTCCAGATATTCTTCGGCGCGAAGCTTCCGCTGCCCGCGATGCTGCTCGTCATCGCGCTCGAAATGGTCTTCAACGGCCTCACTTGGATGCGCGTCGCGCGGGCGCGTCCGGAAACCAATCTCGAACTGTTCGGGCAGATGCTCGTCGACCTCGGCGCGCTGTCGGCGCTGCTGTTCCTGTCCGGCGGCGCGACCAATCCGTTCGTCACGCTTTATCTGCCGTCGCTCGCGATCGCCGCCGCCGTCCTGCCGTGGACGATGATGACCTGCCTCGCGCTCTTCGCCGTCACCTGTTACGCGCTGCTTAGTTACAACTATGTGCCGCTCAACATCGAGAATCCGGCCAATCTGTTCGATTATTTCCGCACGGGCCTGTGGGTCAACTTCATGGTGAGCGTTGTGCTGATCGGCTGGTTCGTCGCGCGCATGTCGCGGGCGCTGCGCGTGCGCGACGCCGCGCTTGCCGACGCGCAGCAGCGTCATCTTCGCGATGAGCGGGCCGTCGCGCTCGGCGTGCAGGCGGCGACCGTCGCGCACGAAATGGGCACGCCGCTTTCGACCATCGCGATGCTGTCGGAGGAATTGCGCGATTCCGCCGCGCACGACAAGAACCTCGCGCCCTACGCGGCCGATTTCGAATTGCTCGAACAGCAGATGGCTTTGTGCACGTCCGCGCTCGCGCGCCTGCGCAGCCGCGCGACCGGGCCGTCGAGCCGCCAGGCGCTCGACGAGTGGCTGTCGAGTTTCATCGAGCAATGGCGTCTGCGGCATCCGCAGGTGAAATTCGCGCAAATCGACCGGACGCCCGCGGATGCATCGATCGACGATGCCGTCGCCGTCGGACAGATTTTGACGATCCTGCTCGACAACGCCGCGCGCGCGAGCAGCGAATCGGTGACGCTGCAGGCGTCGGCGGAAACCGTCGACGAACTGGATTACGTGCGCTTCGACGTGTGCGACCGCGGTCCGGGCATTCCTGCCGCGCTGCGCGGCACGCTGGGCGCCGGACCGGTGGACAGCACGCAGGGCGGACACGGCGTCGGGTTATATCTGGCGTTCGCAGCGGCGGCGCGGCTCGCAGGTTCGATCGAACTGATCGACGGCAAGCCGCGCGGCACGTGCGCCGTGTTGCGCCTGCCGAATCGCGGCGCGGTGGCGGCGCCCGCGCAGACGGCAAGAACTGAACGAAGCGGCGCGGCCTGAACTCGAACTCAGGCGCACGCGAGCGGCATTTTGGAGAAGAAACACATGAGCGATACCAACTTCCTGATCATCGACGACGATGAAGTCTTTGCCGGCATTCTCGCCCGCGGCCTGACACGGCGCGGTTTCACGCCGCATCAGGCACACAATGCGGACGAAGCGCTGAAACTCGCCAACCAGCACAAATTCGGCATGGTCACCGTCGATCTTCACTTGGGCAACGATTCCGGCCTGCGCCTCGTCGCGCCGCTGCGCGACCTGCAACCGGACGCGCGCATTCTCGTGCTGACCGGCTACGCGAGCATCGCGACGGCCGTGCAGGCGGTGAAGGACGGCGCGGACAACTATCTCGCGAAGCCGGCGAACGTCGAATCGATTCTTTCCGCGCTGCACGAGCAGGCGAGCGAGCAGACGGCCGAAGAGGCGATCGAGAACCCGACGCTGCTTTCGGTCGCGCGGCTCGAATGGGAGCACATCCAGCGCGCGCTGGCGGAGAACAACGGCAATATTTCCGCGACGGCGCGCGCGCTCAACATGCATCGGCGCACGCTGCAGCGCAAATTGGCGAAGAAACCGGTGCGGCAGTAAGGCGGATGACGCCCGAGGAAGCTCGGGCGTCGTTTCGATATCGATGCGTTCGAAAATCGCATCGACGAAAACGGGCGCCCAAAAAAAGAACCGCCCAAGCCGGGTGCCAAGGGCGGAAATCGGAGAGTTGCAACGACATGCGCGTACATGGAACACGCATGGACAAAGCATACGTTGCAGCGTTGGGCGCCCAAATCAGAAAATTCCCAATTAGGAATTTGCTTAGGTTGTCTGCTACTTAGCAGCAATTTGCGGATTTCTTTCGGACGAGCTTTCGCGGTTCTTTCGTCCTCGTTTCAGCGTCCATTTCGCCGGCGTTATCTCCTTCATACGCGCTCAAGAATTTTGCAGCGAGCGCCGTAAAGCCACTCTGTGCGCGAACCGAAGTTTGCGCCGCGCCGTCCGCGGGCGTCGTCCGCGGGGCGTGAAAGAGGAGACTTCGATGAAATGGTTTGACCGCCTGTCCGTGCTCAGCAAGCTTTTGCTGTCTTTCGCGGTCGTGATTCTGTTCACTGCGTGCGTGGGCGCCACAGGCGTGGTTTCGCTCGCGAAGATGAACTTCCTGATCGAGGAAATCGGCGACCGTCACATGGACGGCCTCTATTGGGTCGAGGAAATCAACAAGCACAAGCTCAACACGGACCTCGCCGCCGCCAACCTCACTTTCGCCGACGATGCCGGCAAGGAAAAGCTGAAGGAAGGCATGGCCGGATCGCTCGACAGCATGCACCGCGCGTTCGAGCGCATGCGCCCGACGATGCGCTCGGCAGAAAGCCTCGCGCTCTACGATGCGGCCAGCAAGTCCGTCGCCGCGTGGGAAGGCATCGTGCTGATGCAGATGGGTAAGAAAGCGATGCCCGTCGACGTCGATCAGATGGGCCTCATCGCGCGCGCGATCGCCGCGAGCGAGAAGGCGCGCGAATCGCTTGAGCGTCTCGCCGACTTCAAGCGCAAGCGCGCGACCGAGGCGCGCAGCAGCGCGGCATCGGAATATGAAACGATGCGCGTCGTGATGCTCGCGCTCGTGTTCGGCGCGATGGTCGCGGGCGCGTTGCTCGCGGTGCTGATCGGGCGGCGTCTGTCGGCGCAACTCGGCGGCGAGCCGGCGTACGCGGCGGATATCGCCGACCGCATCGCGCGCGGCGATCTGGCGACGCGCGTCGCCACGCGTCCCGGCGACGACAGCAGCATGCTCGCGAGCCTCGGCAACATGAGCGCGAAGCTCGCGGACATCGTCGGCGGGATTCGGCATTCGAGCGATTCGATCCTGTACGCATCGCGCGAAATCGCGCAGGGCAACACCGATCTGTCGCAGCGCACGGAAGAGCAGGCGGCGTCGCTGGAAGAAACCGCGTCGAGCATGGAGCAGCTCACGCAGACCGTGAAACAGAATGCGAGCAATGCGGACGAGGCGAGCGGACTCGCGCGCGGCGCGTCGGATGTATCGGCGCGCGGCAGCGAGCTCGTGGGCGAGGTCGTCGACAACATGCGCGAACTGGCGTCGGGCTCGAAGCGCATGACGGACATCATCGCGGTGATCGAGGGCATCGCGTTCCAGACCAACATACTCGCGCTGAACGCGGCCGTGGAAGCGGCGCGCGCCGGCGAGGAAGGGCGCGGCTTCGCGGTGGTCGCGGGCGAAGTGCGCTCGCTCGCGCAGCGGAGCGCGACGTCGGCGAAGGAAATCAAGGAGCTGATCGAAGCGTCGACGGCGCGCGTGGACAGCGGCGCGGCGCTCGCCGAGCGTGCCGGCGCGACGATGGCCGAAGTCACACAGGCCGTGCAGCGCGTGACGGACATCATGGCGCAGATTTCGTCGGCATCGCATGAGCAGAGCGCGGGCATCGAGCAGGTGAATCGCGCGGTCGCGCAGATGGACGAGGTGACGCAGCAGAACGCGGCGCTCGTCGAACAGGCCGCCGCCGCGGCGGGCGCGATGGCCGATCAGGCCGAGCAATTGAAGAGCGCGGTCGCGGTTTTCGAGCTGGAGCGCGACGTCTCCGGCGCGGGAAAAGTGTGACGCGTCGCGGGCATGCGACGGCCAAACGGTCGTAATATCGGCTCGCTTGCCACCCGAGAGCCCGCTCCGTACACTCGCGCCTGATCTTTTCAGATCGAGCGCGCCGCACGGAGCGGCGCCTCACCGCCGCCAAGGAGCCCCGCCGATGTCCGATTCCTATTTCCCGCGCTGGCCGGTCCAGCCGGACGCCCAGGAGGGTCGCGTCGTCGGGCCCGACCAGCGCCTCGCCTGGCCGCAGATGATCGCGATGGGCGTTCAGCACGTCGTCGCGATGTTCGGCTCGACCGTGCTCGCGCCGCTCTTGATGGGCTTCGATCCCAATCTGTGCATCTTCATGTCGGGCATCGGCACGTTGCTGTTTTTCGTGCTGGTCGGCGGGCGCGTGCCGAGTTATCTCGGTTCGAGCTTCGCGTTCATCGGCCTCGTGATCGCGGTGACGGGATACAGCGGTCATGGCCCGAACCCGAACATACCGGTGGCGCTCGGCGGGATCATTGCGTGCGGCGTGGCTTACACGATCATCGGATTGATCGTTGCGGCGGTCGGCACGAAGTGGATCGAAGCGCTGATGCCGCCGGTCGTGACGGGCGCGATCGTCTGCGTGATCGGGCTGAATCTCGCGCCGATCGCGGTGAAAGGCGTGATGGGCAGCAGCTTCGAATCGTGGATGGCGCTCGTCACCGTGCTGTGCGTGGGCGGCGTCGCGGTGTTCGCGCGCGGGATGGCGCAGCGGCTGCTGATCCTGATCGGTCTCGCGATCGCGTACATCATTTATGCGGCGCTCACGAACGGGATGGGCATGGGCAAGCCGATCGACTTTTCGATCGTCGCGAACGCTGCGTGGTTCGGCATGCCGCACTTCACCGCGCCTGTCTTCGAAGCCCCGGCGATGACGCTGATCGCGCCGGTCGCGATCATTCTCGTCGCGGAGAATCTCGGGCACATCAAGGCTGTCGGCGCGATGACCGGCAAGAGTCTCGACAAGTACATCGGACGCGCGTTCATCGGCGACGGGCTGGCGACGATTGCATCGGGCTTTGCCGGGGGCACCGGTGTGACGACGTATGCCGAGAACATCGGCGTGATGGCCGTCACGAAGATCTATTCGACGCTCGTGTTCGTGATCGCGGCGCTGTTCGCGATCGTGCTCGGGTTTTCGCCGAAGTTCGGCGCGCTGATTCAGACGATTCCGGGGCCGGTGCTCGGCGGTGTGTCGATCGTCGTGTTCGGGCTTATCGCGGTGACGGGCGCGCGCATTTGGGTCGTCAACAAGGTGAATTTTTCGGATAACCGGAATCTGATCGTTGCGGCGGTGACGCTCGTGCTCGGGACCGGGGATTTCACGCTGAAGCTCGGGGGTTTCGCGCTCGGTGGCATCGGGACGGCTACGTTCGGCGCTATCATCTTTTATGCGCTGTTGCGGCGGCGGGGGGCGGGGGTGGTTTGAGGGTCTTTGCCGCTCGGTTTCAATTTCTTGGGTTTGAGAACATTGCGCTCGTACGGGGCGGCATCGGTGGATGACGTCCCTCAAACCGCGCAAGCGCGTCCGTCGCAGACGCGCTGGCTCAGCGATCGACGCGCCACAGCGCGCGTCGCCACCTCAGCCGATCCATCCGCTTCTCCTGATCGATTTCATCCCCCCGAACGCGCTCGCTCGTAGAACTCCTGAGTCACTGTGCGCCGCTTGAAGATCTGCGCAGCGGGCTGAACTATCAACAGAAAGACTACCCCGGCGGCCGCGATACCCCAAAACCAGCCAGGGCCGAACTCGCCCGATTCGCCCAGGATCAGCAGCAACACGGTCAGGCAAACGAAGCCGTATGAAGTCGACATTTGAATCAGGCTCAGGTTCGGCTCGACGGCGCGCGCGATCGGTGCATAGTCCTTGCCGATCAAATTCAGCCGGACACCCTCGGCGGCAGGCGCGACTACGACCTGCGGACCTTGCCCGTACTGCATCAATTCAGCCGCGAGTGCTTGCATCAGCAGCGGGCTGGCCGGTCCCGGAAGGCCGATTGCATGATCGAGGTCGAGCAAGGTCAATTCCGGCTCGCTGTCCTTCACCGCTGCGCGCATCACGTGGCCGTCGGGTTTGGACAGACCGCTCATCCACATGTGCTTCAGGCGCTTGACCGGTGTCGGCTCGGCAGTGACAAGCGTCTTGATGGCGTCAGGTATGTCGTCTGTTGTCGTGGGCATCGAGCGAAAGAGCCGCGCCTTGGGCTTGAGCTTCTTCTCGCGAAGCAGATTCCATGAAGCGAACAGCAGCGCGACGGCCGCTTCCGTGCAAGGTGCCGCGCCTTCCTCCTGAAGCTGACACGCGAGCAGAAGGCACAGGTCCGGCGTTCTCTTGCGCCGGTCAGAGGCGTAGTCAT
This sequence comes from Caballeronia sp. ATUFL_F1_KS39, assembly GCF_023630985.1. Taxonomy (NCBI): domain Bacteria; kingdom Pseudomonadati; phylum Pseudomonadota; class Betaproteobacteria; order Burkholderiales; family Burkholderiaceae; genus Caballeronia; species Caballeronia sp. ATUFL_F1_KS39. The sequence goes on from NZ_JALQDZ010000001.1 coordinate 146,401, forward strand.
AGCGGGCGGACTTCCTCGCAGACGAACCAGATGCCGGTGCGTTCGCACATCCGCTTGAGGAATGCCAGATCGGACTCTTGCCACTGCGTGACGATGCGCCGCTTTCGATACGTCCGATACAGCTTCATGTCCACGCGCGCCCAAATCTTGTTGAAGCCGTGCTCCTGCAAGAGTTGTTGCATGATCTCGGGCTCGCTCTTGTCGAAGAAGAAGCGAACCTTCGGCGTGTTTCGCAGAAGCGCGAGCCGCGATTCCAATACGACTTCGTAGACGCTTTGGTTCTTCGAGGTCGAAAGTTTGGAGAAGCCCGTCACGACGCCGTATTTGTGACGTGGCGGTTCGGGTCTGAGTCGTCGCGGCGGCTGAATAAGCAACGAGCCGCGCTTGCCAAGATATTCACGCTGAGACAGCTCATGCGAGGTATGCGTGAACTGGATTGTGTAGCGGCTCTCGCGTCCGATCGCTTCTTCGCCCTCGATACTGAAAACGTCGGCAATGGCCGAGCTTTGTGCGCTGCGTATCTCCAGAAAATAAGGCTGATGCTGTCCTTGAAAGGCATGGTCACGCCTTTCAAAGTATTCGTCGCTTCGATTCAAGTATTCCTCCTTCGTGGCTGAACGCACGTAACCGGCATAAAAAAAACCGCCGTTGGCGAGTCAGAAGCAGTGCTTAACTTCGGAGCGTCGTTGATCCAGACGATGACGTACGCGAGAAGCCGCGCTTTCCTAGTCCGAAGTTGCCATCGTTTCCGATCAGACTCGTTAGTCCTACGAAGGGTGGCGCAAGCCGCTTGATATGTGTGTCAATTCTTGACGCACCGCCCTTGTGAAGATCAATCTCCCGCGCCGGACGAGAGAATCAGATTGTTCTTGCGCGCTCAGGCGAGGCGAGACAGTCGCAAAGGGAAAGCGTAACTCGCTTTAGCGTCTCGCGCGTTGCGAACTTTTTACTCAGCGTTAGTCGTATCTATTCGTGAATTCGCATGGCCCATGTAAGGAAGATAAAAAAATTCCTGCTTTGCGCCGCACAGAAACGAGGCCAATAAAAATCAAGATCGCGACAAGAAGCCCCAAACCCCTACGCCCCCGCCCCCCGCTTCCGATTCACAATAGCAGTCTCCGAAAGATCCACCTCCCGCATCAGCTTATTGAGCGTTTCATCGTTGATATGCTGCAACGAGCGCAGCTTCAGCAATTCCGCTCGCTCGGCCCGCAACGCCGCCATCTTCAACCGCGTCTCCACCATTTCGCTCTTCTTCGCGGCCTTGCGCGACGCTTCTTCATCGCCGAGCGATTCCAGCCGTCTGCGATACATGCTCATCACGCGCGCGGTCGAATCGGCGCAACGCGCGGACGCGGCTTCGTCCATCTGTTCGATGAGCTCATCATGCGTATCGTCGATCGCGCGAATCGCGGCCTGCGCCGCGCGACGACGCGCCATGCGCTCCTCCACCGCATGCGGATTCTTCTCGCGCTCGATGCCGCGCAGCATCAGCGGCAAGCCGACGACGGCGATCAGGAGCGACGCCAGAATCACCGCCGACGCGATGAAAATCGCCAGATCGCGCCCGGCGAGCGTCACGGGCAGCGACAGCACGCCCGCCAGCGTCACGGCACCGCGCACGCCGCCGATCGTCGTCAGCGCCAGCGTGCGAAAACCGGGCGCGGCGCTGTCGAGGCCCTGCTTCGCCGTACGGCGCGCGGCGACCCAGCGCAGCGAATACACCCACACGAAACGCAACGCATAAAGCGCGATCAGCGTCGCGAACACATAGCCGATCAACAGCCCCACCTGCGCGTTGCCGTCGTGATGCGCCTCGATCAGCGCCTGCCCGATGATGTGCGGAAACTGCAGCCCGAGCAGGATGAACACCATGCCGTTGAAGACGAATTCGATCATCGTCCAGGTGCTCGTCATGCGCACGCGCACCGCGCTCGGAATGCCTTCGCGCAAGCTCTGAATGTTCATCATCATGCCCGCCGACACCGCCGCCAGAATGCCCGAGCAGCCAACGTGCTCGGCCATCACGTACGACGCGAACGGAATCAGGATCGTGAGGATGACGCCCGCGGCGGGATCGTCGTCGTCGGAGAATTTCAGCAGGCGCGACGGAATCTCGGTGACGGCCCAACTGATCGCCGCGCCGATCGCCAACCCGCCCGCCGCGATGATGAAAAAGCTGACCGTCGCGTCGCGCAGCGAGAACACGCCCGTCAGCGCGGCCGCGATCGCGAACTTGAGCGCGACGAGGCCCGACGCATCGTTCATCAGCGCCTCGCCTTCGAGAACGTGCATCAGGTTCGCGGGAATCCGGTTGCGCCCGGCGATGCCCGTCAGCGCGACGGCATCGGTCGGCGAAAGCACGGCGGCGAGCGCGAACGCGATGGGCAGCGGCATCGACGGAATCATCGCGTGCAGGAAATAGCCGAGCACGCCGACGGTGATGAACACGAGCCCGAGCGCAAGCATCAGGATCGCGCGGCGCTGCATGTACAGCTCGCGCTTCGGTATGCGCCAGCCGTCCGCGAACAGCAGCGGCGGAATGAAGAGCAGCATGAAAAGTTCAGGATCGAACGTGACGTGCAGCGCGAAGCCCGGCCACGCGAGGCACGCGCCGATCGCGATCTGGATGAGCGGCAGCGGCAGCTTGATCGGAAGCAGGCTCAGTCCGAATCCCGAAAGCGCGACAGCCAGCAGAAGAATGAGGACGGTAAAAACGATTTCCATGTGTGCGCTACTGCACCAGACGCACGAACGGCTGTGCGCGCGGCGTCTAGCATTGTTTCGATGAGCGCAAAGTTTAGCGTTTGCTCGCGATGCGGGCAGCGGACGCGCCGCCGGCTTTCGCACCGCGACGGTGCGCGTGCACCTGAAATCGCCTGCTGACGGTGCACGCGGGACGCAAAACACCGGCTGCGCGCAGCGCGCTCTGCGCATGGAGCTTGCTTTACCGAAAGCCACGGGACAGAGAGACTCCCGGCGAGATCACCGAGGGCAGTTCTTATGACAATGGTATGGGGCATCACGCAGCCGAGTGCGTTTCGCCACGGCGTTCAGGCGAGGGCATCGGCATGATGATCGCAAATCCCGAGAAGACGACGGTTTCCGCGCGCAGCTTCGAGCTAGGCGTGACATCGGGCTTCGATCGCTATTCGGTCGAACACGGCGAGTTGACGTTATCGAGCGTCTTTCAGCCGGTGTTCAGTCTGTCGCACATGCGCGCCGTCGGATACGAGGGCTTGCTGCGCGCGCACGATGCGCTCGATCGCCCGGTGTCGCCGCTCGATGTGTTCGGGCAGGCATCGCGCGTCGGCGAGGCGTTGCAGATCGACCGGCTCGCGCAGGCGCTGCATCTGGAAAACTTCAGGATGCTCGGCGCGAAGGACGAATGGCTCTTTCTTAACGTGCATCCCGGCGCGCTGACCGAGCCGTATCACGCCGCCGCGCTGCTCGCGAATCTGAAGCGCCTGAATCTCGAGCCGCGCCGCGTCGTGCTGGAAGTGCTCGAGCAAAGCGCCGAGGATATCGAGCGGCTCGCGCTCGCGGTGCAGCAGTTCCGCGACCACGGCTTTCTCATCGCGCTCGACGATTTCGGCGCGGGGCACACGAACATCGAACGGATCTGGCAGCTCGATCCGGACATCGTCAAACTCGATCGCGTCATGCTTTCGCACGCCGGCCACAACGTTCACGCGCCGCTGTCCGCTCGCTCGCTCAAGCAGCGGCAGAACATGGAGGCGGTGCTGTCGGGCATCGTGTCGTTGCTGCATCAGGCGGGCAAGCTCGTGCTGATCGAAGGCGTCGAGACCGAGCACGAGGCGCAACTCGCGCTCGCGAGCGGCGCGGATTTCGTGCAGGGCTTTTTCTTCGCGCGGCCGCATCCGGGTCTCGCGGACAGCGCGCACGCGCAAAACGTGATCGGCGAGCTGACCGAGCGCTACCGACTGCAGACCGAAGCGCGCGAACGGCGCGTCGCGACGAGGCTTCAGCCGTATATCCGCGCGTTCGAGCGCGCGGCCGAGCGGCTCGCGGCGGGGGAGCCGCTCGAAGAAGTGTGCTGGAATTTCCTCGCGCTCGATAACGCCGCGCGCTGTTTTCTGCTCGATCAGAACGGCAAGCAGGCCGGCCGCAACGTCGTGCTGCGCGCCGACCGCGCCGCGCACGAAGCGCGCTTTCTGCCGCTCATCGATGCGCAGGGCGCGAACTGGCTGCGCCGTCCGTACTTCCGCGCGGCGCTCGGCGATCCCGAGCGCGTGCACGTGACGAAGCCGTATCTGTCGATCAACGAAGCGATGCCCTGCGTCACGCTCTCCGTGGAGACGCGCGCGCAGGGCAAGCGCTGCGTGCTGTGCGGCGATATCGACTGGCTGCCCGACGATATCGACTGATTACTTCGCCACGACGACCGGAATCCCCTTCAGCGATGCCGCGCCCTTCATCGAATCGATGGAGGCGCGCACCGCGTCGCCCGTCGCCGCTTCGATGCCGATGCGCGCCGCGATGTCGCGTTCGCTGCGCTTGACCATCGCGACGTTCGCGAGCTTGACGTGTCCGTAGCCGCGCACTCTCTCGAACAGCGCGGCGAGGGCTTGCACGTCCTTCGCGTTGTCGGCGTTCAGGCGGGACAAGGCGCGCGTCATGGTGATCTCAAAGTCGTCGGCGAGCTGACGCTCCATGCGGCGTTCGAGCGTCCGTCCGAAGACGTCGAGCGCGGTGCCGCGCAGCGCGCGAAACTTCGCGAGGCCGTCGAGCACCGGCCACATCCACTGGCCGAACACTTTCTTCTTCGGCGCGCCGTGTGACAGAACCGGCGGCGCGAAGTTGAACTTCACCGCGTAATCCGAGCCTGCCGTGCCTTCGAACTGCGCGCCGAGCGCGGCGCGGAACGCCGGGTCCGCGTGCAGGCGCGCGACTTCGTATTCGTCCTTCACGGCGAGCAGCTTGTAGAACGAGATCGCGATGGCGCGCTTCACGTCCTCATTCGCCGATGCCTTCGCGAGCAGCGACCGATAGCGCCCGACGAACTTCTTGCCGCCATACGCGAGCAAGCGCGCTTCGCGATCGCCGATGAGTTCCGCGAGCGGCATATCCGCCATGACGATGCGCTTCGGCTGCGTCGAAGCGGTCAGCGATTCGAGCGCTTTCATGTCGTGCGCGGCGAGACGGCCGATCGAAAACGCCAGCTTGTTCGCCGCGACCGCGACGTTGTTCAGTTCGAGCGCGCGCATCAACGCTGCGAGCGACAGCGGCACGAGGCCGAGCTGCCACGCGAAGCCGAGCATCAGAATGTTCGCGCCGATGGTGTCGCCGAGAAAACGCTGGGCGAGCGCTTGCGCGTCGCAACTGCGCATCGCGTCGTGCGCGGCGGGGCCGGCGGCGTGACGCATCTTGTCGAGCAGCGCATCCGCGTGAAGATTCGCTTCGGGGTTCTGCACGAAGCTCGCGTTCGGAATCGCGTGCGTGTTCACGACGATCTTCGTGCGATCGTGCCGCACCGTCTGCAGCGCTTCCGGGCTCGCGCCGACGACCATGTCGCACGCGAGCAGCAAGTCGGCCTGTTGCGTGTCGATGCGTACCTGATTGAGCAGCGCATCGGTCGCGGCGAAGCGCACGAACGACAGCACCGAGCCGCCTTTCTGCGCGAAGCCCATGAAATCGAGCACCGACGCGCTCTTGCCTTCCAGATGCGCTGCCATGCTGATGAGCGCGCCGACCGTCACGACGCCCGTGCCGCCGACGCCCGTCACGAGGATGTCGTACGGCGCGTTATCGAGCTGGCCTTGCGGCAGCGGCAAGGCATCGACGCGGCGCGCGAGTTCGGCGGGATCGAACGCGTGGCCTTCGGCCTTCTTGAGCTTCGCGCCTTCGACCGTGACAAAGCTCGGGCAGAAGCCGTTCACGCACGAATAATCCTTGTTGCACGACGACTGATCGATGCGGCGCTTGCGTCCCAGTTCCGTTTCCACAGGCTCGACCGACAGGCAATTCGATTGCACGCCGCAATCGCCGCAGCCTTCGCAGACGGCTTCGTTGATGAAAAGCCGCTTGTCCGGATCGGGAAACTCGCCTTTCTTGCGGCGGCGGCGCTTTTCGGCGGCGCACGTCTGATCGTAGATGAGCACGGTGACGCCCGGCGTGTCGCGCAGACGGCGCTGCACGTCGTCGAGCTCGCCGCGATGATGAAACGTCGTGCCGCGCGGAAACTGATCTTCGTGACCGATGTATTTCTCCGGCTCGTCGCTCACGACGACGAGCAGCGCGATGCCTTCCGCTTCCACTTGACGCGCGATCTGCGGCACGGAAATGCTGCCGTCGACGGGCTGGCCGCCCGTCATCGCGACGGCGTCGTTATACAGAATCTTGTACGTGATGTTCGCCTTCGCCGCCACGGCCTGACGAATCGCGAGAATGCCGGAATGAAAGTACGTGCCGTCGCCGAGATTCTGAAAGACGTGCGGCGTTTTCGTGAACATCGAGTGCGACGCCCAGTCGACGCCTTCGCCGCCCATCTGGATGAGACCGGTCGTGTCGCGCTCCATCCACGACGCCATGAAGTGACAGCCGATGCCCGCCTGCGCGACCGAGCCTTCCGGCACTTTCGTCGAGGTGTTGTGCGGGCAGCCCGAGCAGAAATAGGGCGTGCGCTTCACGGCATCGGCGACATTCGACAGGATTTGCGGCGCGACCAGATCGACCACTTTGTCGCGGCGATCGAGCGCCGGCTTGTGACGCGCGAGCCAGTCCGCGAACACCGGCAACACGCGCGACGGACGCAATTCGCCGAGCGCGGAAAGCAGTTGCGCGCCGTCGCGAGCGTTCTTGCCGATGACGATCGGCCGCGCGCCGTCGACGCGGTTATACAGATGGTCCTTGATCTGCTGCTCGATGACCGGGCCTTTCTCCTCGATGACGAGCACTTCGCTCAGACCTTCGACGAAGGTCTCGAGCCGCGTCGTTTCGAGCGGATATGACAGCCCGACCTTGTAGATCCGCACGCCCGCGCGGTCGAGATCGTCGACGGTGAGATCGAGGCGGCGCAGCGCTTCCATCAGATCGAGATGCGCCTTGCCGCACGTCACGATGCCGACGTTCGCACGCGGGCTCGGCGCGATCCACTTGTCGATGCTGTTCGTGCGCGCGAAGTGGCGCACGGCCTCGATCTTCGCCGCGAGACGCGCTTCGATCGTGAGGCTCGGCAGATCGGGCCAGCGGTTGTGCAGGCCGCCCGCCGGCGGCGTGAAATCTTGCGGCGCTTGCCAGTCGAGCCTGAGCGCATCGAGATCGACGGTCGAGCCGGATTCGACCGTCTCCGAAATCGCCTTGAAGCCGATCCACGCGCCCGAAAAGCGCGACAGCGCCCAGCCGTAGATGCCGAACTCCAGCATGTCGGCGACGTTCGACGGATTCACCACCGGCATGTGCCAGGAGATCATCGTCTGATCGCTCTGATGCGGCATCGACGACGACACGCAGCCGTGGTCATCGCCCGCGACGACGAGCACGCCGCCGTGCGGCGACGAGCCGTACGCGTTGCCGTGCTTGAGCGCATCGCCTGCTCGATCGACGCCCGGGCCTTTGCCGTACCACATCGCGAACACGCCATCGACGGTGCGTTCCGCGTCCGATTCGACGCGCTGCGTGCCGAGCACGGCCGTGCCGCCGAGTTCCTCGTTGATCGCGGGCAAGAAGCGCACATCGTGCGACGCGAGCAGTTTCTTCGCTTTCCACAATTGCTGATCGACCATGCCGAGCGGCGAGCCGCGATATCCGCTGATGAAGCCAGCGGTGTTCAGGCCGGCGGCGCGGTCGAGTTCGCGCTGCATCAAAACGAGACGCACGAGCGCCTGCGTGCCGGTGAGGAAGATCTGGCCTTTCGTGGCGGAGAGGTTGTCGCCGAGTTGATAGTCCGACAGCGCGGGAGGAAAAAAGGCATCGGCGGGGACGCGCGCGTTCATGAGATCTCCGTGTCTTGTAGGTATGCGAGGCAATGCGACATTCTTTGCCGACAAAAGCGGAATGTTTTTGCTTACTCGCAGCGAATACCGTCGCGCCGAGAAACATCGGGCTGATTTTCGAGATACGCGAGAGAAATTTCCTCGATCTGTCCGTGCTTCGCGTAAACCCGGATCGGGCGTCGGCGCGCGAAAGGGCTAACCTGAATGCCTCGACAGCCAACCCGATTGCAGCCGATGAAGCTCTTTTACTGGCCGAAGACGCGCGCCTTTCGCGCGCTGTGGATGCTCGAAGAAATGCGCGTGCCGTATCAACTGGAGTTCGTGAACATCCGAGCCGGCGCGCAGAACGATCCGAACTTCTGCCGCGTCAATCCGATGTCGAAGCTGCCCGCGCTGGAAGACGGCAGCGTGCGCGTGGCCGAATCGGGCGCGGTGCTGCTGTATCTGGCGGATCGCTATCCGGAAACGACGCTCGGCGTGCCGCTGCACGATCCGTCGCGCGGGCGCTTTCTGCAGTGGATGTTTTTCACCGGTTCGTGTCTCGAACCCGCGATGGCCGAACGCGTGACCGGCGCGCAAGGCAACACGGTGAGTTTCGGATGGGGCGATCTCGCGCGCGTCGAGCACGCGATCGAAAACGCGCTGGAAGAGGGGCCGTGGCTGCTCGGCGAGCAATTCACCGCCGCGGACATTCTCGCGGCGAGCACGCTGCAGATCGCGTTCAGGGCGAAGCTGATCGAGCCGCAGGGGGTGCTTTTCGATTACGTCGAACGCGCGCTCGGGCGCGAGGGCTACGAGCGCGCGTCAGCGATCGATCATCGCGAGGCCGAGCGGCTGGCGCTGAACAGCCACGCGGGCGTCGTGCATTCGTCGAGCGAGAGTTAGGGAAACGCGCGCGGCTTGGGAATGCCCGCGCCGGCTTCGATATCCGACACCGCGCGCCGATGCGCCAGCTCGACGGCTTCGGCGCGATCGGCGAGACCGTCGTCGCCGCCGACGGTCGTCCACGTCTGCACCGCCTTGTCGTGATGACGGATCTCGTACTCCGCGTCCCAGCGCGAGCCCTGCAGCTCGACCGGCCTCACGTGGATGGCGTAGACGCCATAAAGGAAGATCTGCTCCGGCATGTTGTCCTCCGATGCGGCCATGCAGCGTGGCTACAACTCGATTTCCCCGAGGATGCGGTGCGCGAGCGCGCGCGCTTCGTTGAGCGCTTCTTCTTCGTTGCCCGACGCGGCTTCCACTTCGTAGAGCGTCGCTTCGGTATCTTCGCCGTCGTCGCGTGCGAGCGAGACGAGGCCCTGGTACTGACCGCCGTCGATGGCGCGCACGCCGATCGTCGCGGTGTAGATGCCTTTCGTGTAGGTGGTGTCTTCCATGATGGATTCGCCTCCAGGCAAGGACGAATCCATGCTAGCACGCTGATATGTAACGCGTGCGACGCTTATTTCAGCAACGCCTCGACCTCATCCAGCGACGGCGAATGCGCGCCCGAATGACGGCACGCCGCCGCGCCCGCCGCGAGCGCGAACTTCAGATGTTCGGGCCATTCGCCGTGACGCGCCATCAAGCTATAGAGCAATCCGCCGATGGACGCATCGCCCGCGCCGACCGTATCGGCCACTTCGACGCTCGGCGGACGCGCGCTGTATTGCTCGTCGCCGGCATAGAGCGTGGCTTCCGACGAGCCGCGCGTGACGAGCACGGTGGCTTGGCGGTTCATCGCGCGGATTTTCGCGAGCGCGTCGGCTTCGGGCATGCCTTTGAACAGCATGTGCAGATCTTCGTCGGACACCTTGATCAGATCGGCGAGGCCCGCCATGTTGCGCAGGATCGGCTCGTAGCCGTGCTCCATCAAATTGCGATAGTTCGGATCGAAGCTGATCTTCACGCCGTGTTCGCGCAACTGACGGGCGAGCGCGGCAAGCGTCGCGCCGAGCGGCTGACGCACGAGGCTGATGCAGCCGAAATGCGCCCACTTCACGCGCTCCATCCAGCCTTGCGGCAGCCGCGACGGATCGAACGCGAGATCGGCGCCGTTCTCGCCCATGAAGTAGTACGTGGGCGGCTGCGTCTTGTGGACGATCGCGAGCAAGGGCGGACGCTCGACGCGCTGCATGAAGCGCATGTCGAGGCCCGAAGCGACGCTCGCGTCCCACAGATCGTCGGAGAAATTGTCCGTGCCGAGCGAGCCGGCGCAGGCCGTCGGCAGGCCGAGCCGCGCGACCGCGCGCGCGACGTTCCAGCCCGCGCCGCCCGGACGCGAAAGCCAGCTCGACACGTCCGTGCGGATCATGTCGGTGAGGATGTCGCCCGCGGAAACGAATTGCGGAAAAGTGGTTTGCTCGCTTGCCATGCTTGTCACCGTTGAGTCGAAGTCGGGGCCAGCGCGTTCAGCACTTCGTAGCACGCGCCCATCGTGTGGTAGTCGGTCTTGCCGGCGGGACTTTTCTCGTCGCCGTACTTGCGGTTGTCGCACGTCAGAATGCGATACCACGCGCCGTATTCGTGATCGACGAAGTGCTCCCAGCTATAGCGCCAGAGTTCGTCATAACAATCCCAGAAACGCTCGCGTCCCGTGCGCGCGCCGAGCAGCGCCGCCGCCGCGAAGCCTTCGGCCTGCACCCAGAAATACTTGTCGTGGTCGCAGATGGTGTCGTCCGGGCCGAAGCCGTAGTAGAGGCCGCCGTGACGGCTGTCCCACGCGCGGTTGAAGCCGGCGTCGAACAGTTCGACGGCGCGCGCCGAGAGCCACGGCAGCGCGCGGTGCCGCTCCAGAATCAGCAGCAGCTTCGCCCATTCGATCTGATGACCCGGCTGAAAACCCCACGGACGGAAGATGTTCGAACTGTCCGATTCGTTGTAATGCCAGTCGACCGACCAGTCGCGATGAAAATGCTCCCACACCATGCCGTGCGACAGCTTCGCCTGCCGCAGCGTGATGTTGCCCGCGATCTTTTCCGCGCGATCCAGATAGATGACGTGACCCGTCGCCTCGTAAGCCGCGAGCAGCGCCTCGGTCGCGTGCATGTTCGCGTTCTGCCCGCGATAGTCCGAAAGCCGCCAGTCGGGCGTGGCTTCGTCGGCGTAGAGGCCGGCGTCGGCGTCCCAGAAACGCTTTTCCATCAGCGCGAAGGTTTCGTCGATCATCGGCCTGGCTTCGTCGATGCCCGCCATCGCCGCGTGCGCGCATGCGAGCAGCACGAACGCCGTGCCGTAGCAGTGGCGCGTGCCGTCGAGCGTGCGCTTCTGGCCGTCGTGCCACTCGATTTCCCAGTCGTAACCTTCGTTCGCGGCGTCCCAGTGGGCGTCGCGCAGGAATCTGAACGCGTGATGCGCGTCGTCCCGATAGCGCGCGTCGCCGAAGTGGCGGAAGGCCATCGCGTAGTTGAAGACGAAGCGCGTGCTGCTGACGAGATGGCGCGTCGTGCGGTTATAGACGCTGCCGTCGTCCTTGAAGAAATGAAAGAAACCGCCGGACGGATCGCGCGCGTTCGGCGCGTAGAACGCGAGCGTGTCGCGTACGTGGGAGAGCAGGAAGTCGCGGCTGCGGAAATCGATCGCGCGTTCTGCTGGCGCCGGTTCCGCGAGGGCAGGTGAGGCGGTCATGTTCATGGCGTGCTGATGTCCTGTTTCGTGCCCGAGCTCGCGCGAGGAACGAAATTGACGGCGACGAGCGTGTCGGCCTGGCTCGGCGGGCTCGATTGATCTTCCAACAGCAATTCGACACCGCGGCGCCCGAGCGCTTCCTTGTCGACGGTCACGGTCGAGAGCGGCGGCGTGCTTTGGGCGGCGGCCGGAATGTCGTCGAAACCGACGAACGCGATGTCGTCCGGCACGCGCAAGCCGTGCGCGAGACAGACGCGCATCGCGGCGAGGGCCGCTGCATCGTTATAGGCGAAAACGGCGTCGGGCAGGGGACCGGATTGCGCGCGGGCTTCCGCGATGAGGCGTTCCATCGCGTCGGCGGCGGCCTGATCGGCGGTCAGGCCCGGCTGCGTCATGACCTCGAGCGTCGGATCGAAAAGCTGGCCGGCATCGAAATATGCTTTCCGATAGCCGAGCGCGCGTTGCGCGATGCTGTAATGCGCGAGCGATCCGCCGATGAACGCGATGCGCCGCCGCCCTTGCGCGAACAGATGCTGCATCGCGAGCGACGCGCCGGTCACATTGTCGATGTTGACGGAGCGGAATCCCGGCGCGCGCAGGTCGATCAGCACGGTGGGCCGCGCGAGCGAATGCAGATGCGCGAGCAGTTCCGGCTCGACGAAACCCGCGACCGCGATAGCGTCCGGCGCGTGCAGGCGCATCTGCTGCGCGAGATCGTGCGTCGGACCGGCCGTGAGCACGGATGGCACGAGCCGCCGCTCGCGGCACGCTTCCTCGAAACCGTTCAGCACATGGGAAAAGAAAGGGCTGACGGCGAAATTGTTGTGCTGCCGATGCAGCAGAAAGGTCACGCGACGAATGCGCGTGCGCAACTGAGCCGAATCGTAGCCGAGTTGCTGCGCCACTTCGACGACGCGCACGCGCGTCGCCTCGGACAAGCCTGGTTGATTCTTGAGCGCGCGCGAAACCGTCCCGATCGAGACGCTTGCCGCGCGCGCGACATCGCGAATGGTGGTGGCCATCGTGGTGTTCTCTGTCTCCGCTTTTCTCGGCTGTTTTCCGCTCAGGCGCGATGTTGCGCGCGCTCGGCCGGTTCACTTGTTCGAGGCGATTGTATAGTAAAAAGCCTCGAACCTAGCGTCAGCGAAGATTGGAGAAAACCAGTAGGCCGTTGTTATATATGCGATTCCTTGCGAGTTATTTGTTTAGTAAAAATACGGAAACATTACGCCGCGGCTTCGCGGTCGTGAACCGAGCGCTTGTCGGGCGTCCATACGTCGAGGATCAGATCGTCGTCCCAATAGTGGCTTAGCAGCGGCAGACTCATGCGGCCGCGCAGCTTTGCGTGGACTTCGTCGCCGTTCTGAAGCCAGCCTTCGATCGGCCGACGCCAGTGACACGCGACGACCGCGCCGTCGTGCGACAAGCTTTGGTGTATATGCTCGACGATGTGCCATAGCTGCGGCTCGTCGAGGTAATAGCCGATCTCGCTGATCACGACGAGATCGAACTTGCCGGTGGGCCAGCAGTCGGGCAGCAGCATCTGCCGGACATCGACGTTCCGATATTCCGCGACGCGTTGCCGCGTGAGCGCGACGGCGTCCTCGGCGATGTCGGTTGCGATCAGCTCGTCGCAGCGTGGCGCGAGCAGCGCCGTCAGTTCGCCGTTGCCGCAGCCTGGCTCGAATGCGCGCGCATAGCGTTCGTGCGGAAGCGAGGCGAGCAGGAGCGCGCGTTTGCGCCGTTCATACCATCGATGCCTGATTTTCCAGGGATCGTCGTTATCTCGATAAAGAGTATCGAAGTACTGCTTAGTATTGTTGTTGGTGTTGTTCATATGAGTACGACTTCGAAAGGCCGTGTAAGCCTTGCCAGCACATGCTCGGGCAGCACTGGCGCTTGTCCGGTGGTGGCGTCGGGGTCGAGCTGGCTCCGAAAAGCCTGCACGGCCCGAAGCTTCCGGGCATGCGTGGCGCCGTCGAGCACGATGCGGCGAGCACGGCTCCATGGCACGCGCGTATCGTCCGGCGACGCCCAGTGCCAGGTCCAGAGCGGCACCTCCACACAAGGCAGATCGAGCGCTTGTGCCGCGGACTGAACGGCGCGCCCGGCCGCCTCGTGGTCGGGGTGACCATCATAGCGCCATGTCGTGAAAACTATGTCGCCCGGTTGAAGGTACTCCGACAGGCATCCTGACAAACTCGATTCGATCTGGTCAGGATCGCCGTCCTGGAGCCCGAGCCGGACTACCTGGACCTGACGCAGATGCAGCCGTTGCAGCGCAGCCCTCGTTTCCTGCGGACGTACGCGTGCAAGACGTTCCGGCGGCCATTCGGATGACTTCGGGTGACTTGCCGTGCCGTCTGTTGCGGCGATGATGAGAATGTGCCGGCTGATCTCCGACAGTCGAGCGAGCAGGCCGCCGGTGCCGAGGATTTCATCGTCGGGGTGTGGCGCAACGACGACGGCCCGGCTGCCGAGCGGCACCAGTTCCGCCGGATCGACTTCGGGCAGCGCATTCAGACGCGCCCATCCCTGCCATGCGGCTTCGGGCGTGCCTTCGCCGCGTATGGCGCGGTCAGTGGCCGTTTCGTCGGTAGGCGCTTGCGTGGTCACACTTGCCATGAAATCCTTTCCTCCTCTATGACGTGCTCGGCGAGCGATGCTTCGTCACGCTCGGCGTGGCTTTGTCGAATGAAAACCGGCAGATCGGCCATCAACTGCGCGAAGTGCGCGTCGCGGCAGAGCGGGCCGGCGCCCAGCGCGCGGCCCGCGCGCTCCACGACCAGCGTTGCCACATGTTCGGCCGCGAGGCGCGCACGCATCGTCGGCACCATGGCGTCGGCCTGCGGCTCGCGTTCGATGAACGCCGCCGTCTCGCGCAGCAACGCGGCCGTCGCGGATAGCGCCGTATCGATCGCACCGAGATGCGCGAGCTTGTGCGGCCCCGCGCGATGCTTTGTATCGCGCGCGACGAACGCTGCAATGCCCGATGCCGCGCCGAACCAGCACGCGGCAATGCCCGCGCCGCCCTGCCAGAAACCAGGGCGCTCGAGATAACCACGCGGCGGACCGACCAACTGCGCGCGTACTCGCTCGAAGCGCACGTCGACGCTCGCGCTCGCCTCCATGCCGACCGCCTGCCAGCCGGAACCGGTGACTTTCACGCCGTTCTGCCGCAGATCGACGGCGGCGAGAACCGGTTCGTCGCGCTCGTTCCACGCGGTTACGAGCGCATGCGTGACCGATGCCGCTCCGGAGCACCATGCCTTCGTGCCGTCCAGCGCGACGATCTGTGAGCCGGCGTCACCCAGCGCCAACAAGCGCGCGCTCGGCGGTTCGGCTGCCCAGACGGCCCACGCGCTGCCGTCGTCGGGTGGCGGGCCGCCCAGTTCGGCGAGGATGGCGAGCGCGTCCGTGTGGCCTTCGTAGAGCTTGACCAAAGAGAGGTCGAAGGCTGCGACCGCGCCCAACGCGCGCCAGCGCTCAGCCGTGTTTCCCCGGCCCGGCAAGGGAAGGCGATCGAGACCCGCGCCGATCAGCGCATGAAGCGCGCGGCCTGTTTCTTCGGCGTTGCCGCGTTGAAACGGCAACTTGCCGAGAAAGTCGCGCAAGGCGGAGGCCGTCGCATGCTGTTCGACGCAGTTCATCGGTCCATCCGCTGTTTAAGTTTGATGCGTTGTGTCCACATGGCGCGCCGTGTCCGTTTCTGCCCGGTTTTGAACAAGAGTGTGGCAAGGGACATGCCCGAGCACCATTCAGCCGAAAGACGTAGGCCAAAGTGCCGGACGCGCGGCAACGGGTTCCGACGAATCGATGTGAAAAGTCAGGCTTTCTGGCTTATGTCGCTTGGCTGAATGGTCGCTTGAGCGTGGCCGGGTTCAAATGACGCAAAAGGCCGCACGCGGCGGCCTTCTGGAAAGGGATCGAATATGGCGAACCAGCGGGCGCCGTTCGCGGACGGGCGTGAATCAGCGGCGGGCGGGCGCTCCGACGGCCTTGTTCTCGCGCGCGGCTTCGGGCGCAGTTTTGCGTGCGCCCCAGCGCTGCGCGAGCACCGCGCACACCATCAATTGAATCTGGTGGAAAAGCATGAGCGGAAGCACGACCGCACCGACCGCGTGCGACGCGAAAATCACCTTCGCCATCGGAATGCCGGACGCGAGACTCTTCTTCGAACCGCAGAAGATGATCGTGATCTGGTCGGCGCGCGAGAAGCCGAGGCGCTTGGCCGTGAACGCCGTGATGAACAGCGCCGCCGCCAGCAACAGGATATTGACCGCGAGCAGCCCCGCGAGCGTCCCGAGCGAAATCGAATGCCAGATGCCTTCGTTCACGGCTTCGCTGAACGCGACGTACACGACGAGCAGAATCGAGCCCTGATCGACGAACTTGAGCATCGCGCGATGCCTGTCGATCCACTTGCCGATGGCCGGCCGCAGCAATTGCCCGGCAATGAACGGCACGAGCAGTTGCAGCGTGATGTTGCCGACGGTGTGCCACGGCGAGCCGGTCGTCGCGCCGTGATTGCTCACGACGATCCCGACGAGCGCCGGCGTGATGAAAATGCCGAGCAGGCTCGACGCGGACGCGCTGCACACGGCGGCCGGCACGTTGCCCTTTGCCATCGACGTGAACGCAATCGACGACTGCACCGTGGACGGCAGCGTGCACAGAAACAGGATGCCGGTGTAGAGCGCCGGCGTCACGAGCGGCGTCAGCACCGGTTTGAGCGCGAGCCCGAGCAGTGGAAAGAGCGCGAAGGTGCTGAGCAGCACGACGAGATGCAGCCGCCAGTGCGTCGCGCCGGCGATGATCGCCTCGCGGGAAAGCTTCGCGCCATGCAGGAAGAACAAGAGGCCGATGGCGATATCGGTGATCCAGTTGAATGCGACCGCCGCGCCGCCGCGGCAGGGCAGAAAGCTCGCGACGATGACGGTGCCGACGAGCGCCAGCGTGAAGTTGTCGGGAAGAAGTTTGGGCCGTGCCATCAAAGAGTCTCGTACTTGGACACGCCGGCCGCTGGGCGGGGCGTTTTTTGCGTCAAGTCAGGAAAAACCATGATTTTCGCTCGCACCCGATTAAATTGGCAAATTCATTTACTGGATCGATTGATGACACGTCCACATGAAACGACCTGTGCACGAGGAAGGCCGAATGAGCGCTACAGCAAAACTCGGGCCGCGCGCGAGCCAATTTCGCGGCCGTCAGATTCTTTTGTCCAGCACGTTTGTTCTTCATATGTTTGGTCGTCCGAAATGCTAGGCGGCAGCGAAAAACTCTGACGTAACATGGTGTTACAACCATCGAGCGGGCCTAACACTTTTTGGCTCGACTGCTTTCGCGGCGCGAAATAAATTGTTGAATACACCGGTTGGCGGGTTTATGCATCGCTCGATGCAAGGCCCCGAATGTTCCGACTGCCGCCGGTTGTCCGCCTGAAGCGAAAGTCTCCGCTTTCCATTCACGGACGGAAATATCGGTCGGACGCAGGCTGTTTCGACATGGCGCTCACAGGCATTCGCAACACTACCCGGCTTTTCGCATCCGCAGCGCTTGGCGCGCTCGCGGTGGCGGGTTCGCTCGCGCTTGCCGGGCCGCGCGTCGAGTGGCTGCCGTCGACAGTCCTCACCGATTCCGGCGCCAGCAGGCAATCGCTGCATTACACGCCGGTCGCCGCCAAAGACGGCTTGACGCCCGTTAGCGCCGAAGTGCGTCCGGGCCCGCGGGGCGATCAAACGGTGCCGCTGCGTGGCGCGGGCTCGATTCGCGCCGACATCACGCGCTACAACGAAGAGCGCAGCCTGCCGCGCCCCCCCGGCCGTCCGGCCGACGACGGTCGCGCGCCGACGAACGCGAACTACCGCAACTGAACGCTCCGCAGTCTTCCTGAGCTGACCTCCGTTTCGCCGCGTTCACCGCGCGGAGCGCAAAACCGTTTGCGCGTCTAGCTTCGCTGTCACGATGACGTAATCTCGCCACAGTTGCGCATCGAATTTCCCTCAGACGTTCCGCTCTTTTTTCCGCGCAAGGACAATGCGGCCTGCGCGGGAAAATGTCCGAAATTCTTAATTTCAAACGCCTTTCGACGCTTGGAGAGGCGCGCCGGTACTCGCTGCGCATCTCGCCGGTTGTCGATCCGGCCATCGCGAGCCTGAGGCAAAGCGTCCCTTCCTGCGCGCGGGCGGGGCGGGAAGTATTCGAACCGCTATACCCGCAATAACCAAAAACATTTTTGACCGGAAAAATGGTCCGTAAAGATGGTGCCGCTCCACACGCGATGCCTCTTCGCCCACTAAACCGTTATGCCGGTCAGACGAGGCGAGCGCAACGCAACTCGCCCGCAAAGATTTCAATTTTCGACAAAGAACAGGAGAGTTCATGAAGTCAACCGTCAACCGTGCAATGACTACGGTGAAAACAACGGTCAAGGCCACCGCGGTCGCCGCAGCGATGTTCGGCCTCTTCGCCGCGGGCACGGCGCACGCGCAATCGAGCGTTTCGCTGTATGGACAGGTCGACGAATGGGTCGGCGCGCAGAAATTTCCCGGCGGCGATCGTGCCTGGAACGTGAGCGGCGGCGGCATGTCGACGTCGTACTGGGGCTTGAAGGGCGCCGAGGATCTCGGCGGCGGCTACAAGGCCATCTTCACGTTGGAAAGCTTCTTCCGCGCGCAGAACGGTCAGTACGGACGCTTCCAGGGCGACACCTTCTTCGCGCGCAACTCGTACGTCGGCATTCAAGGTCCGATCGGCACGTTCACCGCGGGCCGCCTGACGACGCAACTCTTCGTCTCGACGATCCTGTTCAACCCGTTCGTCGATTCGTACGTCTTCTCGCCGATGGTCTATCACGTGTTCCTCGGCGCGGGCACATTCCCGACGTACCGCACGGATCAGGGCGTGATCGGCGATTCGGGCTGGAACAACTCGGTCCAGTACACATCGCCTGACTTCAACGGTCTGTCGGGCAGCGTGATGTACAGCTTCGGCAACACCGCCGGCGACGGCCGCTCGAAGAAGTACAGCGCGCAGTTCCTGTACTTCCACGGTCCGTTCGCGGCGACGGGCGTCTATCAGTACGTGAACTTCAACAACACCCCGGGCGATCTGACGTCGGTGGACGGCTTCGCTTCGCCGGGCTACAAGAGCCAGAGCGTCGGCCAGTTGGGCGCGTCGTACGACATGAAGTACGTCAAGTTCTTCGCGCAGTACATGTACACGAAGAACGACTACGAAGGCCCCGGCACGTTCCACGTCAACACCGGACAAGGCGGTGTGACGGTTCCGCTCGGCCCGGGCACGGTGATGGCGTCGTATGCGTACTCGCGCAGCAACGGCGGTCTCGATCAGACGCACAAGAGCTGGGCGCTCGGCTACGACTATCCGCTGTCGAAGCGCACCGACGTCTACGCCGCGTACCTGAACGACAAGTACACGGGTATGTCGACGGGCGATACCTTCGGCGTCGGTCTCCGCGCGAAGTTCTAAAGCGTTTCGCATCGAACGAAAACACCGCGCTCAAGGGCGCGGTGTTTTGCTTTCTACGGCACAAAAAATCAGCCGATCGCGAGGCGCGCCTTCGCGTCGTCGTATTCGCGCTTCAGACGCTCGACCAGTTCCGCGACGCTCGGCACGTCCTCCATCAGCCCGACGCCCTGGCCCGCGCCCCAGATTTCCTTCCACGCCTTCGCCTTGCTCGTGCCTTCGGCGAAGTTCATCGCGTTCTTGTCGGAGACGGGCAGCGCATCGGGATCAAGTCCCGCATTGACGATGCTCTCGCGGATGTAGTTGCCATGCACGCCCGTGAAGAGATTCGTGTAGATGATGTCGGCGGCGGTTGCATCGACGATCGCGCGCTTGTATTCCTCGAGCGCGTGCGCTTCCTTCGTCGCGATGAAGCGCGTGCCCATGTAGGCGAGGTCCGCGCCCATCGCTTGCGCCGCGAGGATCGAGCCGCCATTGGCGATCGCGCCCGACAGCACGATCGGGCCGTCGAACATGCGCCGCACTTCGCCGACGAGCGCGAACGGCGACGTCGTCCCCGCGTGGCCGCCCGCGCCCGCCGCGACGAGAATGAGGCCGTCGACGCCCGCTTCGAGCGCTTTCTGCGCGTGCCGCAAGTTGATGACGTCGTGCAGCACGATGCCGCCGTACGAATGCACGGCGTCGATCATCTCCTTGACCGGCGCGCGCAGGCTCGTGATGAAGATCGGCACCTCATGCTCGACGCACACGCGCACGTCCTGTTCGAGCCGCGCATTCGACTGATGAACGATCTGATTGACCGCGATCGGCCCGATCACGGCATCGGGATTCGCGGCCTTGTGCGCGGCGAGCTCGCTTTGAATCTGCGTGAGCCATTCGTCGAGCAGTTCGGCGGGACGCGCGTTCAACGCCGGAAAAGAGCCGACGATGCCCGCCTTGCATTGCGCAAGCACGAGCTCGGGATAACTGACGATGAACATCGGCGAGCCGACGACGGGCAAGCTGAGGTGCTGCAAGATGGCGGGCAGAGCCATGGCACGAATCTCCTGAGTGTGTCCGAGCAGCGTTAAACCATTCTAGAGAACTGGCGCGCGATCCGGCACGCACGATCATTTTCCGGAAGGCACGCGTGGCCAGCGAACGATCGTTCGATTATATGCACGACATCGCCGCCGAAACATCCGCCATTTCCCGAAGAAGTATTCGGTTTCGGCGTTTCCACGCTCGCCACGGCATCGGCGACTGCGCGAGCGCGCCTACAATGGTCCGCAACGCCACGAACAAGAAAACACAATGTCGTTCAAAGACTACGAGCCGTTTCGCGTCGATGCGGGCGGCGTCGAGATCGCCGGGATGAAAGGCGGCGAGGGGCCGCCGCTCTTGCTCCTGCACGGACATCCGCAAACGCACGAGATCTGGCACAAGTGCGCCGGCGAGCTTGCGAAGCACTTCACGGTGATCGCCAGCGATCTGCGCGGCTACGGCGCGTCGGGAAAGCCGGAAAGCGACACGCATCACACGCCGTATTCGAAGCGCGCGATGGCCGGCGATCAGGTCGCGGTCATGCGTCACTTCGGCTTCGAACAGTTTCTTGTCTGCGCGCACGATCGCGGCGCGCGGGTCGCGCATCGCATGGCGATGGATTTCCCCGACGCCGTCGATCGTCTGATGCTGCTCGACATCGCGCCGACGCTCGCGATGTACGACGCTACCGACCGCGAATTCGCGACTGCAAACTTCCACTGGTTCATGCTGATCCAGCCGTCGCCGCTGCCGGAATTGCTGATCGGCGGCAACCCGGACGCATATATCGATCGGCTATTGGGCAGTGGCCAAGCGGGATTTGCGCCCTTCGCGCCGCATGCGTTGCGGGCGTATCGCGACGCGTTTGCCGCGCCGGGTGCGATCTTCGCGACGTGCGAGGACTATCGCGCGTCGGCGGGCATCGACCTCGAACACGAACGCGCCGATCTCGAACGCGGCATGAAGATCGCCTGTCCGCTGCGCGTGCTGTGGGGCGAGCAAGGCGTCATCGGACGGCGCTTCGACGCGCTCGACGAATGGCGGCGCGTCGCACGCGACGTGAGCGGCCGCGCGCTGCCGTGCGGGCACTACATTCCCGAGGAACAGCCCGACATGCTGCTCGCGGAAATGCTCGCGTTCTTCGAGGCAGATGCGCCCTGAAACCCGCGCCGGCATTGGGCTTTACGTGAATTCAGGTGTCGTTACAATTTTGTAGGGAAAGCACCGATGCACGTGAAATAGTGTCGCGATACGATACTTGGGACGTTGATCACGTCCATATGATTCTGCCGCTTGCCGTAGCTGACAAGCGGCTTTCTTTTTGTGCACTCGGGCGGTTCAGGCCACCGACACGGTTTCGCCGCTCACGTTCACCGAGCCGCCGCGCGCCAGTTCCCCGACGATTTTCTCGACGAGCGTATGACATTCGCCCGATGGCGCGAGCGCATCGGCGGCGGCGCGCATCGCGCGGGCGTCTTGCGTCATCGTGACGAGCGCATCGAGCGTCATCGTGCGCACTTCCATCAACTTGAAGACGATCAGCACCTTGAGCGCGTTCTTCGCGTTGCGCGCGGGATCGGCCTGCAAGTAATCGAGTCGCGACGAAGCGACCTCGAGCGCGCGCGCAACGTCCGTGAACGGCGCGCCGTGGCCGGGAATCGCGATATCGACGTCGAGCGTCGATATGAGTTCGAGCACCGCGCGTTCTTCCGCGAAACCGCTGTCGCCTTCGAGTTCGGGAAAGATCACGCCGAAGCCGTTTTCCCACAACGCGTCCGCGCTGATGAGCACGCGCGTCTCGGGGCAATGGAGCATCAGCGAATGCGGATCATGGCCCGGCGCGCCGAGCACGTTCCAGTCGAAGCCGCCGAGCGCGAGCGTCGCGCCGTGCGCGATCGTGCCCGTGAAATCGAAGCGATCGCAGCGCTGGCCGGTCGCGCGAAACGTGAGCGCGTCTTCGTCCCATGCGCACACGGCGTGCGCTTCGCTTGCGGGAATCAGCGTGTCGCAGGCGTACGTGCGCTGGAGCAGCGCGTTGCCGCCGCAATGATCCGAATGCAGATGCGTGTTGACGATCAGATCGAGCTTGCGCGCGCCGAGCTTTTGTTTGACCAGCGCGAGCGTTTGCGGCGCGTGGGATACATAGCCCGTATCGACGATCGCGGTGCCTTCGGCGCTTCTGAACAGCACGTTGTTCGACGAGAGCCAGCCGCGCTCGATGACCGTCATCGACTCCGGCAGCGTTCTCACGCGCGTGTCTCCAGCGGCATCACGACGATGGTCGCCGTCGCCTTCATCACCGTTTCGCCGAGCTGATTGCGCGCGTCGCCTTCCAGCTTCACGAGATCCCCGTTCAGACTCGCTTTCCACTTCGCTTCGGTCACGCGCCAGGACATCGCGAGCACGTCGTTCGCCTTCACCGCGCGCGTCAGCCTGATGCCGAATTCGAGTCCGAGCGGCTGCGCGTATTTCGAGAAGTGCGTGGCGAGCATCGCCATCAGATGCGCGGTCGGCTGCGTGCCCGATGCGATCAGCGCACGGAAACGGCTTGCGCGCGCGTAGGCGTCGTCGTGATGCAGCGGGTTGAGATCGTTGACGAGCGTCGCGAAGTGCTTGATCGAATCGGGCGGCAGCGTGAGCGTCGCGTCGAACGATTCGCCGAGCGTCACCACGCGCGCGCCCTGACGACGGCTCTCGACGCGCGCGAGCACCGCGCGTTTCGCGTCATCGTCATGGGAGGACCACGCGGCGATTTCGTCGATGTTGCGAAAGCAGCCGTCGCAGAAACCGGTCTCCGGATTCATGCGGCATACATCGACGCACGGCGACGCAATGTCCGTCACATTCGTCACGATTCCGCCGTCTCGCGCAACGCGACGTCCGCGACCGGCGCGCCCGTCAGCTCGATCAATTCCCGCGGCGACAGATTGAACACCGCGTGCGGATGCCCGGCCGCCGCCCACAGGCTGTCGAGCGCGAGCAGGTCTTCGTCGATGAGCGTGACCGGCGTGACCGCATGGCCGATCGGGCACACGCCGCCGATCGCGTAGCCGGTCTTCTCGCGCACGAACTTCGCGTCCGCGCGCGCCAGAGCGCCGACGCGCGCCGCGACCTTCGCTTCATCGACGCGATTCGCGCCGCTCGCGATCACGAGCACGGGCGCGTCGTCTTCCTTGCGGCGAAACAGAATCGACTTGGCGATCTGCGCGACGTCGCAGCCGAGGCCGGCCGCCGCTTCCGCCGACGTCTTGCCGGTTTCGGGCAGCATCACGACGTCATGCGGATGGCCGCGTTCCTTCAACAAGAGCGCGACGCGGCGCGCGGAATCGGGCAATTGATCGATCATCTTTGTCCTTTGTTGTTCAGACGCAGGCGGCGGCGCCGTCGCGTTTCTTCGTGAAGATCGCCTTTCCTGCACGCGACGAACTCGGCTTGCCGATCGCGCGCGAAATGAAATCGCCGATATCGACGAGCTGATCCAGATCGACGCCGGTCTCGATGCCGAGCCCGTTCATCAGATACACGACGTCTTCGGTCGCGACATTCCCAGTCGCGCCCTTCGCATACGGACAGCCGCCGAGCCCCGCCACCGACGCGTGGAAGATCTCGATGCCTTCGAGCAGCGCCGCATAAATGTTGCCGATGGCTTGCCCGTACGTGTCGTGGAAATGTCCGGAAAGGCGCTCGCGCGGAAACGCTTTCTGCGCTGCCGCGAGCACTTCGCGCGTGCGTTTGGGCGTGCCGACGCCGATGGTATCGGCGATATCGATCTCGTCGCAGCCGAGCGCTTTCATGCGTTCGACGACATCCACGACCGATTCGATGCTCACTTCGCCCTGATACGGACAGCCGAGCGCGCACGAGATGGATCCGCGCAGCCGCATGCCGGCGTCCTTCGCGGCTTTCGCGACCGGCTCGAAGCGCGCGATGCTCTCCGCGATGCTGCAATTGATGTTCTTCTGCGAGAACGCCTCGCTCGCCGCGCCGAAGATCACGATTTCATCGGCTTTGGCTTCGAGCGCGCCTTCGAAGCCGCGCATGTTCGGCGTGAGCACGGAGTAGATCGTGCCCGGACGGCGCTCGATGCCGGCCATGAGTGCGGCGGCGTCGGACATTTGCGGCACCCATTTCGGCGACACGAACGATGTCGATTCCACGTTCACGATGCCCGCCCGCGCGAGCCGGTTCACGAGCTCGATCTTGGTTTCGGTGGGCACGAATTCCTTTTCGTTCTGCAGGCCGTCGCGCGGCCCGACTTCGACGATTTTCACTTTTGACGGAATCATGTCTCTGTCTCCTTTCGATGTGGTCTCAGTACCCGCGCTTGAAATCGACGATGCCGCTGATCGGCTCGCCGCGCGCGAGCGCTTTGATCTTGCCGGCGATCTGCACGATGCTTTCCTCGCGCAGCGTTTCCGCCGAAATATGCGGCGTCACCGACACGCGCGGATGCGTCCAGAACGGATGTTCCTGCGGCAGCGGCTCGGTGTGGAAGACATCGAGCGTCGCGGCGGCGATCTGGCCGCTGTCGAGCGCGGCGATGAGATCGGCATCGACGAGATGCGGGCCGCGCGCCACGTTCACCAGATACGCGCCGCGCGCGAGCTTGCCGAACGTGCGCGCGTTCAGAATGCCTTCGGTGTCCGGCGTGTGCGGCAACAGATTGATGAGCACTTTTACGCCGTCGAGAAACGCGTCGAATTCGTCCGCGCCCGCGTGAACGTGGACGCCTTCGATCGTCTTCGGCGTGCGGCTGTATCCGCGCACGGGCACGCCGAGTTTCAGCAAACCCTTCGCGACTTCCGCGCCGAGCACGCCGAGCCCGAGCACGCCGACAGTGAACGATTCGCGCGCGTGCTGCGGCAGTTTTTCCCAGCGGCCTTCGCGTTGCAGCGCGTCGTATTCGTCGAAGCGGCGCAGGTAGCGCAGCACGCAGTACGTCGCGTATTCGACCATCTGCTGCGCCATGCCGGTGTCTTCGAGACGCACGAGCTTCGCGTTCGGCGGCAGCGTGCCGGGTTCGCGGCGCTCGACATCGAGAATCGCGTCGACGCCCGCGCCGAGATTGAACACGGCCTGAAGATCGGGACGATTCGCAAAGAGCTCGCGCGGCGCGCGCCACACGATCGCGTAGTCGGCGCTCGCGGTGTCGCCCGGCTCCCATACGCGCAGGTCCGCATCGGGCAACTCGCGTTTCAGGCCGCCGAGCCACGCGTCGATATCGGCGCCCTTCTCGAAGAAGATGATTTTCATGGCCGCGTCCGTTTTCCGTTTAGTTCGCGTGCTTGTGTCCGCAACCGCGTTCGGCTTCCTGCGCGCCGGCGTTCTGCGCGGCTTCCGCGCGCATGCCGAGGCGCTCGATCAGCTTGCGGTCGGCTTCGGCTTGCGGGTTGCTCGTCGTCAGAAGCTGATCGCCGTAGAAGATCGAGTTTGCGCCCGCCGCGAAGCACAGCGCCTGCAACGCTTCATCCATCTGCTCGCGTCCGGCGGACAGACGCACCATCGCCTTCGGCATCGTGATGCGCGCGACCGCGATCGTCCTCACGAACTCGAACGGATCGAGCGCGTCGACGCCGGTGAGCGGCGTGCCCGCGACCTGCACGAGATTGTTGATCGGCACCGATTCCGGATACGGCTCCATGTTCGCGAGCTGCGAGATCAGTCCCGCGCGTTCGCGTCGCGATTCGCCCATGCCGACGATCCCGCCACAGCACACGTTGATGCCCGCGTCGCGAACGTGTTCGAGCGTATCGAGGCGATCCTGATACGTGCGCGTCGAAATGATCTGGCCGTAGAACTCCGGCGACGTGTCGAGATTGTGGTTGTAGTAATCGAGGCCGGCGTCGCGCAAGCCTTGCGCCTGATGCGCTTCGAGCATGCCGAGCGTCACGCAGGTTTCGAGACCCATCGCCTTCACGCCGCGAATCATGTCCTTGATCGGCTCGAGATGGCGATCCTTCGGATTGCGCCACGCCGCGCCCATGCAAAAGCGCGTCGCACCGTTCGACTTCGCGACTTCGGCGGCCTTCAGGACTTCATCGACGTCCATCAGTTTTTCGGCCTTGAGGCCGGTGTCGTGATGCACCGACTGCGGACAGTACGCGCAATCTTCCTCGCAGCCGCCCGTCTTGATCGACAGCAGCGTGGACAAGTGCACCGCGTTCGGATCGAAGTGTTCGCGATGCACGGTCTGCGCGCGGAAGAGCAGATCGTTGAACGGCAGTTCGTACAGCGCGACGACATCGGCGACGCGCCAGCGCTGCACCGGTTGCGGCGTGGTTTTCGAGGTGGTCTCAGTGGCGATTTGCTGTGTCATGTATTCAATCCTTTTGATGAAGCGAGTCAGTCAGAGCGCCGATATCGAGCGAATCGGCGGCGCGCGTTGCATCGGGTGCCGCGAGATGCGGAATCACGCCGATGAGCGGCGCCTTGATGCGTTGTTTCAGTGTTGCGATGTTTTCGTCGGGATACAGCATATTCGGATCGACGCGATTCGCCACCCAGCCGGCGAGCTTCAGGCCGCGCGACGCGATGGCTTCGACCGTCAGCAACGCATGGCTGATGCAGCCGAGCCGCATGCCGACGACGAGCACGACCGGCAGATTCAGCGCGACGGCGAGATCGGCGGTGTCGTGCGTGTCGGTGAGCGGCACGCGAAAACCACCGACGCCTTCCACCACGACGATATCCGCTTTCGTCATCGCGAACTGATGCGCTCGCACAATGCGCCCGATGTCGAGCGCCACGCCTTCGCGCGCCGCAGCGATATGCGGCGCGATCGGCTCGCGCATCATGAACGGCGTGCGGATGTCGTTCGGCAGCGCGACGTTCGCGGCGGCGTCGAGCTGATCGGCGTCTTCGTTGTGCAGCACGCCGTCGCGCTCGACCGCGCCCGACGCGATCGGCTTCATCGCGGCGGCGGAAAGGCCCGCGCGCGCGAAGCCGTGCAGCAGCGCGCAAGAGACGAGCGTCTTGCCGATTTCCGTATCGGTTCCGGCGACGAACAGGGATAAAGCGGTCATAGCGTATTCAAAGCGTTTAACGCGTGATCGAGCCGCGCGAGATCGTCCTCACTGTGCGCGGCGGAAAGGGAAATGCGCAGGCGCGACGTGCCCGCCGGAACCGTCGGCGGACGAATCGCCGGAACCCAGAGGCCTTGCTTGTCGAGCGCGGCGGCGATTTCCAGCGTTTCGTCGTTGCCGCCGATCACGAGCGGCTGAACGGCGGTATGCGAATCGACAGGCATCCAGCGCGTGCGTTTCAGCATCGCGCGCGTAATTTCGATGAGCAACGCGAGGTGCGCGCGGCGCGCGTCGCCTTCATCGCCCGCGATGATTTCGATGCTCTTCGACACCGCATGCGCGACCGCCGGCGCGGACGCCGTCGTGAAGATATACGGACGCGCGCGCTGAATGAGCCATTCGATGACGGTTTCATCCGCCGCGACGAACGCGCCCGACACGCCCGCCGCCTTGCCGAGCGTGCCGACATAGACGAGATGCGACGAGCGCAGTGCGTAATGCGCCAGCGCGCCGCGTCCTTGCGGGCCGAGCACGCCGAAGCCGTGCGCGTCGTCGACGACGAGCCACGCGCCGTACTTCTCCGCAAGCTCGACGAGACGCGCGAGCGGCGCGATATCGCCGTCCATGCTGAACACCGTGTCGGTGACGATGAGCTTCGTCGCTGTTTCGTCGCGGGAGGCGTCGAGCATCGCGTCGAGCGCGTCGATGTCGGCGTGCGGATAAATCTGCGTTTGCGCGCGCGACAGGCGCACGCCGTCGATCAGCGATGCGTGATTGAGCGCGTCCGAAAACACGAGCGTGCCGCGTCCGGCGAGCGCCGTGACGACCGCGAGGTTCGCCATGTAGCCGGTGCTGAAGTAAAGCGCGCGCGGGTTATCGACGAAACCGCCCGAGAACGCGGCGAGATCGTCTTCGAGTTGCGCGTGCGCGCGTGAATGGCCGCCCAGCAGATGCGAGCCGCCGCTGCCCGCGCCGAAAAGCGACGCGCCTTCGGCGAGCGCCGCGCGAATCGCATCGTGCGCGGCGAGGCCGAGATAATCGTTGCTCGCGAAGCCGACGATCGCGCGGCCATCGACGGTCATGTGCGCGGAACAGGCGCCGTCGATCGTCTTGCGGCGACGCCGCAGGCCGCGCGCATCGATATCGTTCAAGCCCTGTTCGAGCGTTTCGTACAGCGCTCTCGCTGTCGTGCTCATGCTGCGACCCCCGCGAGCGTGGCGTCGAGCGTTTCGCGCGTGCGTTGCGCGAGGAGCAGCAGTTCGTCGTCGGAGAGGATGTACGGCGGCATCATGTAGACCGTCGTGCCGATGGGGCGCATCAGCAGTTCGCGCTGCAACGCGTTTGCGAAGAAGCGGCGCGAGAACGTCTTGTCGTCGATATCGACATCGAACGCGAAGATCGTGCCGCGATTGCGCAGATTCTTCACGCGTTCGTGCTCGCCGACGCGCGCGCGCAACGCCTCGCCCAGCAACGCCGATTTGCGTTTGTTTTCCGCGAGCACCTTCGCGCTGTCGAACAGATCGAGCGTCGCCAGCGCGGCGCGGCACGCGAGCGGATTGCCCGTGTACGAATGCGAATGCAGAAAGCCGCGCGTGACGTCGTCGTCGTAGAACGCGGCGTAGATGTCGTCGCGCGTGAGCACGATCGAAAGCGGCAAGTATCCGCCGCTGATGCCCTTCGACAAGCAGATGAAATCAGGCCAGATGCCCGCCTGCTCGCACGCGAAAAAAGTGCCGGTGCGCCCGCAGCCGACCGCGATTTCATCGGCGATCAGATGTACGCCGAATTCGTCGCACAGCGCGCGCAAACGCGTGAGATACGACGCGTCGTACATCGACATGCCGGCCGCGCACTGCACGAGCGGCTCGACGATCACGGCCGCAAGCTGCGACGCGCGCTGCCCGAAGAGCGCGCGCATCGCGGCGATGGCTTCGTCGACGCCGACCGCCGCCGGCGACGCGACCACATGCGCGTGACGGATCAGCGGATCGTAAGCGTCCTTGAAAATGGCGACGTCCGTCACGCCGAGCGCGCCGATCGTTTCGCCGTGATAGCTGTTCGCGAGACACGCGAATTCGCGCTTCTCGCTTGCGCCGCGATTGCGCCAGAAGTGAAAGCTCATCTTCAGCGCGATCTCGACCGCCGACGCGCCATCGGACGCGAAAAACGCATGGCCGAGCGTGCGATCGGTGAGCGCGCAAAGACGCTCGGCCAGTTCGACGGCCGGCGCGTGCGTGCAGCCCGCGAGCATCGCGTGTTCGAGCGTGTCGAGTTGATCCTTGAGCGCGCGGTTGATGTCGTCGTTAGCGTGGCCGAAGAGATTGACCCACCACGAACTGATCGCATCGAGATAGCGGTGGCCTTCGTGGTCGTAGAGCCACGCGCCCTTGCCGCGCGCGATCGGCACGAGCGGCACGCGCTCGTGATGTTTCATCTGGGTGCACGGATGCCACACGGCCGCAAGCGAGCGGGCAACCCAGTCCTGATTGGCTTCTGTGTTCAAAAACGGCTCCCAGGCCCGCGCGCGCGATGCGGGCCGGATACATCGGGCAAGCGCCAGGCGCCTGCGTTACGGGGAAACTGCGTGAAAACTGCGCGAGTCAATTATCCCTAAAACATGGCCGACCTTCCGTATTCGGAAGGTTTTTTGGACATGCGTGCGCGCGCAATGGAAATGCGAAAACGCGCTATCGCGTGCAACGTCGGCCAAATGGGTCGCTTAACGTGCGATCGACGCAAAAACGCCGGCGCGAAGGCCGGCGTTCCCGACAGGCGGAAAAGGTGTTCTAGCGCGACGCCGTCTGCGTCTCGGCGGCCTGATCGTTCCAGACGACGCGATTATTCACCGCGTACAGCCGGCACGGATCGGCGCTCTGCTTCTGGCAGCTCGCGATGGCGACGGCCATCGGATCGTCGCCGCCTTCGGCCCACGACCACGCGCCCGAATCGGACACGGCGAACGCGCGGCTCGAATACTGCGAAAGGAAGTTGCGATAACCGGCGCGGCCGTTTTCATCGACGAACGGCACGGCCTGCACGGAATCGAGGTCCGCGAAGTGCGTCGCGTTCGGCATGCGCGGCTCGGCCACCTGATATTGCACGGCGGTCGGCATGCCGATCTGCGCGAGGAAGGCCTTCACGCGCGGCCACCAGATCTGCACGCCGTCGCGGTCGCCGACGAGCCGATGCGCGTCGTTCTTGTAGCTGCCGAAATCGACCATGTTGGCGCGCGCGCCGTGCGCGGTGAACGCGGTGTACATCTGCGCGGACAAGTCGCCGTCCCAGACCGAATCGTTGTCGCCGTAGAGCCACAGCGACGGCAGGCGCACGTTATGCCCGTAATCGCCGAACGCGTTGACGAGATTCTTCCGCCAGTCGCCGCATTCGTCCTGACGCAGCCCGCCCGAGAAATTGATGAGACCGCGCACGCCGGGCGCCGCGACGGCATCGCGCGCGCCGTAGGCGATGGTCGTCAAACCGCCGTGCGACGTGCCCGCGACGACGATATGCGTCTTGTCGACATACGCTTGCTGGCTCATATAGGCGATGGTCGCGGCGACGTCCTGCGCTTGCGCGAACCCGTTCGCCTCGACGTCGCAGCCGTGGCCGGTGTAATCGCCGCCCGAGCCCGCGAAGCCGCGCCGGTTCGGCACGACGACGACATAGCCGTGGCGCACGAATTCACGCGCGAGCGCGACCGGACGATTGCGCGGTTGCGCGTGCGAATCGCCGGGGAGCTTGCCGTGATTGAAGACGATCATCGGGAACGGGCCGGCGCCGTCCGGCTTGAACACGGTGGTTTCGAGCGAGATGTCGGCTTCGGGAATCTCGATGACGCTTTCGTTCAGTCCGATCGCGACGACGGGCAGGCCGGCATCGAGCGAATCGGGAATCTGCGAGAGCGTCTGGCCGAATGCGGGCGCCTGTAGACCTTCGGATTGACGCACGCCGCCGACCGGTTCGGCACGCACGGCGGACGTGACGAGCGATGCCGCGAGCGCGCACACCATGCTGCATCCGACCAACCAGGTTCTGATCGCCATCCGTGAACTCCGACTGCGCTTCCAAAGGACGTTGATACGGCGAGCCCCGAACGTCTTTTTGAAGTCACAAACCTATCGCGCTGCTCGATGAGAGCAGTATCGGCTGCGGGTTCCGGGAGTCATGCCCTGAAAAGGCATGACAATTGGCTTCAAAACGGGGCTTCGCTGCGAGTGTCCGGGCACGGGAATGACAGCGCCCTGACGTGAACACAGATTAACCGTTCAAAATTGCACTGCACAATAAGAGAAACCCCGTAACTGTTTAATCTGTAAGGAAATTCTTAGGAAATTAATACCGCGTGCCACAGCATATTTCTTAAAGGAATATTTAGTTTTCTTTAATCTGACCATCGACGTAGATCCAGTTTCCGGTGCTGTCTCGCGTGAAGCGGCTCGCTTCGTGCAAGCGATGCGCGCGCCCGCCGACCTTGTAGCGCGCGACGAACTCGACTTCCTCGTGATTCGCGTCGGTCGGCGTGTGGCGTTTGATTTGCAAGCCGAGCCAGCGCGTGCCGGCGTCGGAGGCGTCGAGATCGGGCGGGCAGGTCGCTTCCGCCCAGGTCGCGCGCAGATACGCGGTGTCGCCGAGCACGTAGGCGGTGTAGCGCGAGCGCATCAGTTCCATTGCGTTCGCGGGCTTTTCGCCGCCTTCGATGAATCGTCCGCAACACGCGTCGTAACGCGGCGCGCGCGCGTCAGGCCGCTGGCCGGGCGCGGCGCCGCCGCACGGACATTCCACGAGTTTCATTGATCGACACCCGGCATGACGACATGGCGCGGCTGGCTGCGCACGCGTTCGAGCCACGCGCGGATCGCCGGATAGCGCGACAGATCGAGATTCGCCTGATCCGCGACATGCGTGTACGCGTACAGCGCGATATCGGCGACGGTGTAGCGCTCGCCGACTAAAAACGTGCGCGTCGACAAATGCCGTTCCATCACGTCGAGCGCGCGATACGAACCGGCGATCTTCTCCGGCAGTCGCGCGTCGCCGGGATTCTTCTGAAACTGCAGGATGAAGCGCGCCACCGCGACATACGGCTCGTGGCTGTACTGCTCGAAGAACATCCACTGCAGCACTTGCGCGCGTTCGAGCCGGTCGTCGGGCATGAGCGGCGTGCCGTCGGCGAGATAGCAGAGAATCGCGTCGGATTCGGAGAGCGTCGTGTTCTCGTCGATGACGAGCACCGGCACCTTGCCGTTCGGATTCAGCTTTTTGAATTCGTCGGTGCGCGTTGCGCCGTTCATCATGTCGACTTCGTGCCAGACATAAGGCTGGCCGAGCTGTTCGAGGACGAGGCGAACCTTGTGACAGTTGCCCGATGCCGAAACGCCGTGTACCTGATAGGTCACATTCACTCCTTGTTCACCATTCGATCTTCGTGCCGTCGTACTGCACGAAAGTCCCGTTGAATTCCTCGCGCAGCGCGCCCGCTTCGGCGATCACCGCGCGCATGCCGGCGACGCTGCGCGCGACGTCGATCGCCGCCGATGGCCCGCCCATTTCCGTGCGAACCCAGCCCGGATGCAGCGCGATGCACGCCGAATGCCGCGATTCCAGCGACGCCACCTTCAGCGCAGAATTGAGCGCCGCCTTGCTCGCGCGATACAGCCAGCCGGTCGTGCCGCTCGTCTCGGCGATGCTGCCCATCTTGCTCGACACGACCGCGAGCACGCCGTTCGCGGCGTCGGTTAGCGGCAGGAGCACGGGAATCAGTTGCATCGGACCACGCACGTTGGTGTGCATGACCTGATCGAAGTCCTCCGCGCCGATCGTCTCGACGCCTTCGGTGCGCGGTCCATACACGCCCGACACGACGATCGCGACATTCAGCTTTTCCTCGTCCAGTTGCCAGGCCAGCGCGGCGATCTGCTCGGGCTGCGTGACGTCGAGCGGGAAGGTTTGCGCACCCATCGCGTCGAGCGCCGAGAGCGAGGTTTTATCGCGGGCCGTGGCGAGCACGCGCCAGCCGTCGCGACAATATTCGCGTGCGAATTCGTGGCCGAGGCCGCGCGACGCGCCGACGATCAGAACCGTTTTCATGAGCGACATGTTCCTTGTGTGAACAGACTTCGTGAATATAACGCGCGACCCGCTGTCGCGGATCGCCGTTCGGCCTTTCGGCTATCGTTGTGCGCTTTCAAACAGCAGGACCGGAAAGATGATGCAAACCGATGTCGTGATCGTCGGCGCGGGGCCGGCGGGCTTGTGTCTCGCGAACGCGCTGAGCGGCGCGGGTTTGTCGATCGTGTTCGTCGAGCAGCAAAGCCACGACGCGCTGCGCGAGCCCGCCTTCGACGGCCGCGAGATCGCGTTGACGCAGAAATCCGTCGCGTTTCTCAAGACGCTCGGCGTGTGGGAGCGCATCGACGCGCACGCGAAATCGCAGTTGGCCGATGCGCGCGTTTTCAACGGATCGTCGCCGTTCGCGATGAAAATCGGTCATGCGCTTTCCGGTCACGACGAGCTCGGTTGGCTCGTGTCGAATCATCTGATCCGGCGCGCCGCGTTCGAAGCAGTGAGCGCGGACGTCCGCATCATGACGTCCGAACGCGTGACCGACCTCGATACCGACGCATGTGGCGCGCGCGTGCGGCTCGAAAGCGGCGAGACGATCGCGGCGCGGCTCGTCGTCGCGGCGGACAGCCGGTTCTCCGCGACGCGCCGCATGATGGGCATCGCCGCCGACATGCACGATTTCGGCAAGTCGATGTTGGTCTGCTGCATGACGCACGACGTGCCCCACGATCACGCGGCGTGGGAATGGTTCGGCCACCGGCAGACGCTCGCGCTCTTGCCGATGAATCCCGATCCGGAGACGGGCGCGCATCGGTCGTCGGTCGTGGTGACGCTCGAGGCGCGCGACATCGAGCGCCTGAGCAAGCTCGACGAGGATGCGTTCAATCGCGAGATCGAACGCCGCTTCGAGCGCAGACTCGGAACGATGGCGCTGCGCACGACGCGGCATGTTTATCCGCTGGTGTCGGTTTATCCGAAGCGCTTCGTGGCGAAGCGTTTTGCGACGGTCGGCGATGCGGCGGTCGGCATGCATCCGGTCACGGCGCACGGGTTCAACTTCGGGCTGGCCGGCATCGAGACGCTCACGCGCGCGATTCGCGACGCGCAGGCGGCGGGGCTCGACATCGCCGGCGATGGGCTGCTCGCGCGATATGAAGCGAAGCATCGGCAGGAAACGCGGCCGCTTTATCTGATCACGCGATTCATCACGGAGGTTTATACGCGCGACTCGCTGCCGGCGCGGATCGCGCGCGATGCGATGCTGCGGATCGGAGAGAAGCTGACGCCGTTCAAGCGGGCCGTGGCGATGTCGCTGGCGGGGTGAGTGAGATTTCGCTTATTTCGTTTGGATGACTAGTCGTGCTTATTGAATTCGATAGAGTGACGACTGTCGCAACATCGATAAGGAGCCGAGCATGTTCAAGGTCATCAAGGCCGAGTTACCTTGGAATATAACCGCCGAGGAGATTCGCGAATACGCGGAACAGGCTGCCATCCGTCGCAAGCTCGAGATCGAAAGCCGCAAAGGGACGGCCGAGGAATACATCGACAGTCCCGAGTACAACAGCCGTTTCATCGATCATCTGCTGAACTTTCGGAAACTCGACGTGGAGGACGACTTCTTCGATCGTCATCCGAAACGAGGAGCCTCCGATGTATCTGGCTGATACGAACGTGATCAGTGAAACGAGACTCGAAGAACGCGCCAATGAAGGCGTTCGCGTGTTCTTCCGGCAAGCCAAGCTCGATAAGAGATGCGTTCATCTCTCCGTCGTGACTGTCGCGGAACTTCGACAGGGCGTCGAGCGGGTGCGCCGAAGAGGCGATAAACGGCAGGCCGAAAAGCTCCAATCGTGGGTGAACAACGTCCTGCGAGAATACGACACGAGAATCCTGCCGGCGGGCAAGGAGATCGGCAGGCTATGGGGAAACCTGCGCGCGCCGCACCCTGAACCCGCTTTGGACAAGCTCATAGGTGCAACGGTCATTTTCCACGGATTGACGGTGGTCACGCGCAACGTCAGAGACTTCGAGCGAATGGGCGTCGAGATGCTGAATCCCTTCGAATAGGAATGAATGCGGCCCGGCTCGCGCCGGACCGGCCCGGAACACTCAAACCAACTCCACCCCCATCGCCGTCGCCTCCCCACCGCCGATACATAAGCTCGCCACCCCGCGCTTCAGCCCACGCGCCTTCAACGCACCGAGCAGCGTCACAAGAATCCGCGCGCCCGACGCACCGATCGGATGCCCGAGCGCGCACGCGCCGCCGTTCACATTGACCTTGTCATGCGGCAGATCGTGCTCACGCATCGCGGCCATCGTCACGACGGCGAACGCTTCGTTGATTTCATACAGATCGACATCGCCCGCGCGCCAGCCGTTTTTCTCGAAGAGCTTGCTGATCGCGCCGACGGGCGCCGTCGTGAACAAGGCCGGTTGTTGCGCGAACGTGCTGTGTCCGGCGATACGCGCGATCGGCGTGACGCCGAGCCGCATCGCGGTCGATTCGCGCATCATCACGAGCGCCGCCGCGCCATCGGAAATCGACGACGAATTCGCGGCCGTCACCGTGCCGTCCTTCGCGAACGCGGGCTTGAGCGACGGAATCTTCTCGATGTTCGCCTTGAACGGCTGCTCGTCGCGCCCGATCACCGTATCGCCCTTCCTGCCCTGTACCGTCACGGGCGCGATTTCCCAGTCGAACGAGCCATCGTCGTTCGCTCGCTGCGCGCGCCGCAACGATTCGACCGCGAACGCATCCTGCGACTCGCGCGAGAACGCATACGACGAAGCGCATTGCTCCGCGAACGCGCCCATCAGACGGCCTTTTTCGTAAGCGTCTTCGAGGCCGTCGAGGAACATGTGATCGAGAACCTGACCGTGACCCATGCGCATGCCGCCGCGCGCTTTCGGCAGCAGATACGGCGCGTTCGTCATGCTTTCCATGCCGCCCGCGACGATCACGTCGACCGATCCGGCCAGCAGCATGTCGTGCGCGAACATCGCCGCGCGCATGCCCGAGCCGCACATCTTGTTGATCGTCGTGCAGCCGGTGGATAGCGGCAAGCCCGCGCCGAGCGCCGCCTGACGCGCGGGCGCCTGACCCTGACCGGCGGGCAGCACGCAGCCCATGATGGCTTCGTCGATCTGCTCGGGTTTTAATCCCGCGCGTTCGACCGCCGCCTTCACCGCAGCAGCGCCAAGCTGCGGCGCGGTCAGCGACGCGAAATCGCCCTGAAACGCGGCCATCGGCGTGCGCGCCGCCGACACGATGACGATCGGATCGTTCCTTGTCTCACTCATGTTTCAGCTCCTTGATGACGCCCTTGATCACTTCGGGAACGTCGCCCAAGCGTTCGGCAAGTGCCGCATCTGACGCGAGGACATCGTTTTCCGCGGAATGCGCGCCGCTGCGAGTCATCGCGGCAACGCACGACTGATAAACCGGATCGATCTCGGCCGGTGCGCCGATCATCATGCCCATGTTGCGCAGGCGGCCGTCGTGCACGCCGTAGGTCCAGCCGTGCACGGTGAGCTCCTGTCCGCGCGCCCATGCGTCCTGTACGACGGTCGTGCGGCAGACGTTGATGGTCTGCTCGATCGTGTTCAGCTCCACGAGACGGCGATGGCGCGCGTCGCCCATCGGCCATTCGTCGAGCAGCGCGCCGTGCTTTTCGCGCACGTCTTCGACATGGCGCAGCCAGTTATCGGCGAGACCGACGCGCCGCCCGACGAGCGCCGCGCCCACGCCCGAGCAGCCGTAATGGCCGACGACCATGATGTGCTTCACCTTCAGCAGATCGACGGCGAACTGGATCACCGACAGACAATTGAGATCGGAGTGCACGACGACGTTCGCGATGTTTCTGTGCACGAAGACTTCGCCCGGCGGCAAGCCGATGATCTCGTTGGCCGGCACGCGCGAGTCCGCGCAGCCGATCCACAGATATTCGGGCGTCTGCTGATGCGCGAGGCGCTCGAAGAAAGCGGCGTCTTCGGCGAGCTTGCGTTCGACC
This sequence comes from Caballeronia sp. ATUFL_F1_KS39, assembly GCF_023630985.1. Taxonomy (NCBI): domain Bacteria; kingdom Pseudomonadati; phylum Pseudomonadota; class Betaproteobacteria; order Burkholderiales; family Burkholderiaceae; genus Caballeronia; species Caballeronia sp. ATUFL_F1_KS39. Next base: position 183,580 of record NZ_JALQDZ010000001.1, read on the forward strand.
CATTCCTGATTGTTTGCGAACAGGTGAGCAAGCGGCGTTTTATCGTCAATGTGTTTCATGTTCGAAAGTCAAAAGCCGGACCGCGCGCTTCACGCGGCGCGCGCGTCCGATCGGCCGGGCTCGTCGAAACGCTCCGGATAACGGATGCAGAATCGGACGTCCCGGTCATAGGGAAAGAAATCGGCGAGTTCGCCGCGCAGCAGTTGTTCCTTGTGATGCTGCCAGAACGCGGGATCGAAAAAATCCGCGTGATGACGCATGAACGCTTCGCGCACGCGCGGATCGCCGAGCAAAAATGTGCCGTACGTTTCGGGAAAGATATCGTGCGGCCCGACGGTATACCACGGTTCGCCGGACAGCTCGTCCTCTTCCGTGCGCGGCGCAGGGACGCGGCGCACGTTGCAATCGGTCAGATACTCGATTTCATCGTAGTCGTAGAACACCACGCGACCGTGCCGCGTCACGCCGAAGTTCTTGTACAGCATGTCGCCGGGGAAGATGTTCGCCTGAATCAGCTGTTTGATCGCGTCGCCATATTCCTTGATGCCGTGATCGACGTCGTCGGCGTTGCCGTTCTGCAGGAAGAGATTGAGCGGCACCATGCGGCGCTCGATATACACATGCCGGATGACGAGCTTGTCGCCTTCGTATTCGATCATCGAAGGCGCTTCCTTTTCGAGTTCGCGGATGAGCGCGTCGTCGAGGCGCGCGACCGGCAGCGCGACGCTCGAATATTCGAGCGTATCGGCCATTCGGCCAACGCGATCGTGCCGCTTCACGAGTTGATATTTGTCCTGAATCTTCTGCCGCGTGGTTTCCTTCGGCGGCGGAAACGCGTCCTTGATGAGCTTGAACACGTAAGGAAACGACGGCAGCGTGAAGACGATCATCACGAGTCCCTTGATGCCCGGCGCGACGATGAACTTATCGCTCGAATGCGACAGATGATGCAGCAAGTCGCGATAGAAATCGTTCTTGCCCTGCTTCTGCAAACCGACCGACGTATAGATTTCGGCCTTCGGCTTGCGCGGCAGGATCGTGCTCAGAAATTGCACGAACGCCGACGGCACTTCCATATCGACGAGAAAGTACGAATGCGAGAAGCTGAAGATGATGAGCACCTGCTCGCGCGAGAGCAGCACGGTATCGAGCGCGAGCAAGCCGGGCTTCGTATGCCGGATCGCGATGGCGAAGGGCAGCAGCGCATCGCCGTTGATGATCCGCCCGACGACATACGCCGCCTTGTTGCGAAAGAACAGCGACGAAAGCACATGAATCTGAAAGTTCGGCGCCGGCGTGATATCGCCGAAGGCTTCGCGCAGCGCCTGCATCACGCATTGCACGTCGCGCGGCAAATCCTCGAACGGCGGTTCCAACTGAAAGTTCGTGACGATGCGTTCGAGCGTCGCGGCGAGGCCGTCCTTTTCCGGGTAATACGCGCGATACGTCGGCTTTGCGGCGGGCTCGTCGTTCTCGATGTATTCCGTCGAAATGGCCGGCCGCACAAAGATGAAGTCATTGTTGAAGTACGAGCGATGCAGGATCTTGCAGCACACGGAATTGAAGAACGTTTCCGCGCATTCCGGCTGACGATGCGTCGTCAGCAAGCCGATGTAATGCAGCTTGATCTGCTGCCACACGTCGTCCTCGATATTCTCCGCGTCGTATTCGTCTTCGAGCGCCGTCACGCATTCCGTGACGCGATCGTCATACGACGCGATGCGATCGCGCGCCAGTTGTTGCAACGCGAGCCAGTCGCCGCGCTCGAATAGCTCCTTCGCCTTGATCGCGGCTTCGCGGAACACGCGGTAATGATGCTCGAAGCCTTCGAGTATCGTCTTGGCGACATCGAAGCCGATTTGCGACGAGAGCAGCTTGGGGAAATGATTCATATCGACCCTGCGCTTCGTGTGCGGGCGTCACGCGTTATGCCGCTTTGGGTTTGCGCGCACGCTTTTCCGCGCCCGCCGCGAGCAGCGCGCGGCCCTGTTCCTCATACGCGGAAAGTTCGGCGAGCGTCGTGTTCAGGTCTTCGAGCTGACGCTGCAGCACTTCGCGATGCGCCGCGATCGTATCGACGAAAGCCTGTAGCTGCGTCGCGGTGCCGGTAGGCGAGTCATACAGATCGAGCAGCGTGCGGATTTCCGACAGCGTGAAACCGAGCCGCTTGCCGCGCAGCGTGAGCTTGAGGCGCGTGCGATCGCGCGCCGAATACACACGCCGCAGGCCGTTCGAGCCTTCGCGCTTCGGCGCGAGCAGCCCCTGATCTTCGTAAAAGCGAATGGCGCGCGGCGTAATGTCGAACTCGCGCGCCAGTTCGGTGATCGTGTAATGCGTCGGTTGGGTCATTGCCGGCCGGCAGCGCAAATGCGCGCGCAACGTTAGAATGGACGTTTACGTTATCGTCAACTTGGCCAAATTGCAACGCGGCGCAAACCCGGAGACAGGCACCGAATGAACGCACTCGAACACCAGCTCGACTATGTTTTCGCGGACCGGCTGCCCGAATCGGGCGGCGTCATGGAAGTGGCGCCGGGCGTGTTCTGGCTGCGCATGCCGCTGCCGTTCGCGCTCGATCACATCAATCTGTGGCTGCTCGCCGATGAAATCGACGGTGTGAAAGGCTGGACCGTCGTCGATTGCGGCATTTCGAGCGATACGATCCGCGCGAACTGGGAGCGCGTGTTCGATTCCGTGCTCGATGGAAAGCCGGTGCTGCGTGTGATCGTCACGCATTGTCATCCGGATCATCTGGGACTTGCCGACTGGATCTGCACGGGCGGCGACAAGAATCGATGGAACGTGCGCCTGTGGATGTCGCTCGGCGAATACGCGATGGGCCGGGTGATGGCCGCCGGCGACGGCTCGAACGCGGGCGGCGAGCGAGCGGCGGCGCATTTCGCGGCGCACGGCCTGTCCGACGAAGCGTCGCTCGATGCGCTGCGCAAGCGCGATAGCTATTACCCGACGCTCGTGCCGTCGATTCCGGCGGAATATCGGCGTATCCGCGATGGCGATGTCATGCGTATCGGCGCGCGCAATTGGGAAGTGGTGTCGGGCTACGGCCATTCGCCGGAGCACAGCGCGCTTTTCTGCGCCGCCGACAAGTTGCTCATTTCCGGCGACATGGTGTTGCCGCGCATTTCGACAAACGTGTCGGTGTTCGCGGTCGAGCCGGAAGGCAATCCGCTTGCGCTGTATCTGGAATCGCTCGGCCGCTACGAAACCATGCCCGCCGATACGCTCGCGTTGCCCTCACACGGCAAGCCGTTTCGCGGCGTGCAAACGCGCATCGGGCAATTGCGCGAGCATCATCGCGCGCGGCTGGCGGAAGTGCGCGACGCGTGCGCTCAAAAGCCATGCAACGCCGCAGACATCGTCCCGCTCATGTTCAAGCGCAAGCTCGATATTCATCAGATGACGTTCGCGCTCGGCGAAGCGCTCGCGCATCTGAACCTGCTTTGGCTCGATGGCACGCTGAAACGTCAGACCGGCGCTGACGGCGTGATCCGCTTCACGCCGGCCTGACTTCGCTTACTGCACGGAAACAGCGCCGAAATTCACGCGCCCGAACGGACTCACGTTATAGCCGCTGACGTTCGCGCGCGTGAGCGCCGCCGCCGTCGGATAGACGAGCGGAATCCACAGCGCCTGATCGTGGATGATCTTCTGCGCGTCGACATACGCCTTCGTGCGTTTGGCGACATCGGCGGTCGACTTGCCATCGGCGATGAGCTTGTCCAGTTGCGGATCGCAATAGCGCGCGAAGTTGATGCCTGACTTCACCGCGTTGCAACTGAAAAGCGGCGACATGTAGTTGTCCGGGTCGCCGTTGTCGCCGGCCCAGCCCATGAACAGCATGTCGTGCTGACCCTGCTTCGCCTGCTTGATGAGTTCGCCCCATTCGATCACTTTCACCTGCGCCTTCACGCCGATTTTCGCGAGATCGGCTTGCAGCAATTCCGCGCCCGCCTTCGGATTCGGATTGAGCACGCTGCCGTTCGGGCGTACCCAGATCGTCGTGTCGAAACCGTTCGGAAAGCCCGCATCGGCGAGCAGCTTCTTCGCATCGGCGGATGAATATTTGTACGCCTCGATGCTCTTGTCGTAACTCCACGTATTCGGCGGATACGGATTCACCGCTTGCGTCGCCGTGTTGTCGAACACGGTCTTCATGTAGGTCGTGCGATCGAAGGCCATGTTGATCGCCTGACGCACCTTCGGATTGTCGAGCGGCTTCTTCTGCGTGTTGAGCGCGACGAACGCCGTCATGAATGCGGGCGCTTCGCTCACCTTCAGCGACTTGTCCTTCTTCGCGTCGATGACGTCCTGCGGCTTCGGCGACAGCGCGATCTGGCATTCGCCCGCCTTGATCTTCTGCGCGCGCACGGCGGCGTCGGGCGTGATCGCGTAGATCAGCCGGTCGATCTTCGGTTTCGCGCCCCAGTACGACGGATTCACGTCGTAGCGGATGACCGAATCTTTCGTGTAGCTCTTCAGCACGAACGGGCCGGTGCCGATCGGCTTGCTGTTCAGATCGACCTGCTGGTTCGCCTTCAGCAGCTTGTCCGCATATTCGGCCGAATAGATCGATGCGAAGCCCATCGTGAGGATCGGCACGAAGGTCGCGTTCGGCTCGTTGAGCTCGAACTTCACGGTATGGTCATCGACTTTCGATACGGCCTTGATGAGCTTCACGAGGCCCATCGACTGCGCGTGCGGAAAGCCGCTCGCGCCAGCGATCTTGTGCCACGGATTGTCGTCCGAGAGCATGCGCGAGAACGTGAACACGACGTCGTCGGCACTGAGCGGACGCGTCGGCTTGAAGTAATCGGTCGTCTGAAACTGAACGTTCGGACGCAGATGGAATGTGTACGTGAGCCCGTCGCTCGTCACGTCCCACTTTTCCGCGAGCGAGGGCACGACCTTCTTCGCGGCTTCGTCGTAGGAGACGAGCGTATTGAAGATGACATCCGCCGATGCGTTGGTCGTTACGAGCGAATTGAATTGCACGACATCGAAGCCGTCCGGGCTCGATTCGGTGCAGACGGTGAGCGGCTTGGACATCGCGAGCATCGGCGCGGCGAGCATGGCCATCGCGGCGGCCGCGGCGAAGAGTTTCAGACGCATGAGATCTCCCGTGATCTTCATTTTTGTTCGTGGATGAGCTTGAGCACGCGCAGCAAGCGACGCGCCCGGCGCGGCCAGATTAGCGGATGCATCCGTCGACGACAACGATCCGATCGGCATACGCTTATTCCGCGGGTTGCCGAAACGGGGCGCATCGGGCTAAACTTGCGCCTTCTTTGGGGAGTAGCCTTCCTTCGCGAGCGAAGGAGAACGCGTCAACATCCTCGGCCCTGCTGCCGTGGCGCGTTCGACCGGAACGGTTTGGCGAGACCATCGATGCGCTATGTCGTTCCTGGCCGGACGGCGCGTGGCGCATCGTGGTTCGCTCGACGTCCGGCCGTGGAATCATCGTGTCCCCACAACTACAACATCCCCGTTTCCCGCGCACGCTCGCGCACCCGTCGCATGTTTCGATGCGAGGTGCCGCATGACGATGCTCTTTCTCGAACTCGCGCTGATGCTCGCGATCATCCTGGTCGCGGCGGAGCTATTCACGAATGCGCTCGAACATCTCGGCGAACGGCTCGGCATTTCCGAAGGCGTGACCGGATCGCTGTTCGCGGCGGTCGGCACGGCATTGCCCGAGACGACGGTGCCGATCATCGCGCTGCTCGGCGGCACGACGAGCCGTGCGGTCAACGAAGAGATCGGCGTCGGCGCGATTCTCGGCGCGCCGCTTATGCTCGCGACGCTTTCGACGTGTCTGATGACGTTCGCGATCCTCAAGTCGCGCGGCATGAGCGGACGCATCGTGCCGGAGCGCAGCGGCTTCGTGCGCGATCTGAACTTCTTCCTGGTCGCGTTTCTCATCGCGTGCGCCGCGATGTTCGTGCCGCATCACGCGTGGCAAGTGCGCGCGTTGTTCGCGGTCGGGCTCGTCGCGCTCTATATCGTTTATGTGATTTCGACGTTCAAGGCTTCGGCGAAGCTCGTCGAGGGCGGACACGGAACGGAAGCGCCCGAGGCCTTGTTCGCTTCGCGTCTCGGTTTGAAAACGTCGCTCGGCACGATCATGCTGCAGTTTTTCTTCGGCATCGTGCTGCTCGTCGGCGGCGCGAAGGGCTTCATTCACGGCGTCGAGGGCGTGTCGCATGCGCTGGGAATTTCGGCGCTGCTGCTGTCGCTCATCATCATTCCGATCGCGACGGAACTGCCCGAGAAAGTGAACAGCATTCTGTGGGCGCGCCGAGGAAAGGACACGCTCGCGTTCGGCAACATCACCGGCGCGATGGTGTTTCAAGGGACGTTGCTGCCGGCCATCGGCATCATGCTGACGCCGTGGGAGCCGCGCATCGAAGTGCTGACGGGCGTGCTCATCACGCTCGCGGCGGCGGCGTGGCTGCGCTTCAATGCGAAGGAGAACGGCGTCGTGCTGTGGGCGCTGCTCGGCAACGGCGTGCTGTACGCGGCCTATCTCGCGTTGACGCTCGGGCGCTGACAAGCTGCGGCACAAAGAAGAATGCCCGCGCGAGGCGGGCATCGAAGAGCGAAGCAGCGCGCCGAGAAAACCGGCACGTCGTTCTTGTTGTTCTTATAGGGGTTATCGGCACGTGCGCCGATAACTTTAGTGCCGTCCGTCAATTAATCGACGATGTAAATCGCGCGCCGATAAAACTCGCCGATGTGCTGTTCCAGCGCATACGGCGCGAGCGCGTCGGCGAAGAGGCGCAGTTCGGCTTGTCCGTGCTGGCCGTTCAGCGCTTCGATGACGTCCTTGCCGAGATCGGCATAGGCGATCGGCGCGTCGGTCGTCTTCTTCGCGTACGCGAGATCGCGAATGCGCCAGCCGGCGTCCGTCAGCAGCTTCGACACATACGCGAGACGCTCCGCATCGGTCGCGCCCGGCTGCAGCGGATGCGTCTTGTCGCCCCACAGATTGCAGCCGAGCTGGAACACGAGCGAGCGCGACGCCTGACGCAGCTTCTTCAGATAAGCGACCGCATACGCCGGAAAGTCGTGCGCGCCGGTCACATATTCGCGGTCGAAATCCGCGCCCGCGTGATGCAGCACATTCAGATGCAAAAGCACGTCGATGTTCGACAGCTTGTCGAGGCCATCGAAGGGCAGCGCTTCGTGATGCACGTCGACATTGCCGATCGAGAAGGCGTCGCCGAGTTCGCGCAGGAACCTCGCGTGTTCGGCGTTCGCTTCGATCGCCGTCACGCGCGCATCGGGATGCGCATGCGCGATCGTGTACGTGAAGAAGCCCGTATTCGCGCCGAAGTCGGCCCAGCGCTCGCCGGCTTGCGGCGCGCGATGCGCGAGAATCCAGTCGAGGCGGTTGCGGTCGCCGCGCCATTGGCTCTGAATGGTCTCCTGATAACCGAGCGTACTCGCGACGAAGTCGGGGATCGTCTGATACCCCGAGTGCTTGGAGACTTCTCCGTAGAGTTGAGCGAGCCGCTCCTTGACTGCGGTGGCGCCAGAGGTCATTTCCATAGTTCCTTGTAAAAGATTCGCCAGCTGTCGCTTGCGAGATAGACGTCGCCGGCCAGGGCGCGCAACGCAGCGCCCGCGAGACGCGCTTCGCTGCCATAGCGATGCACGGTCGTCCGGCGCCGGCGCCATGTGTTCACGATGCCGCCCGTCCACAGATACGTGGCGTGGCGTGCGCGCGATAGGCGCCGGCCTTGATAAGCGGTTGCATCTTCCGTCGCCCAGTCGCCCACGAAAGCTTCGACGATGCCGCAGTCGTGGTTCAGGCACAGGTCGAGCGGTCCCCACGGACGGGGATTCATTTCGATGAAGTACGCGCCGTCGTCCCCGACGATGCATTCGATCATCGCGAAGCCGAAATAGCCGCATTGCGAAAGCGCCTGCCGCAGCTTCACGCCGATATCGCTCGCATGAAAATCGGCGGTGCGCGCGAGCACGATCGACTTGCCGCCGGGCTGCTGCGCGAGGTTTTCCTGCGACGAGCAGAAGACTTCGCCCGTGCGCGCGAAATAGGCGAGCAGATAAAAGCTGCGTCCCGTCACGAAGTGCTGAAAGAAATAGTGCGACGGATCTTCGCTCGCCTTGAAAGCGGCGAGGTCCGCGTCGCTTTTCACGAGCACCGGATAAAGCACGCGCTTGCCGTCGACGTTGCATTTCGGCTTGGCGACGAAAGGCACCACGGCATCGTCGATGCCCGCGTATTCGGGCGGCGGCGCGATGCCTTCGCGCGCGAAGAACTCGGTGGCGCTCGCCTTGTTCGTGAGCTTCGCGTACAGCGACGGATCGACGAGCGGCACATGCACGCCGTCGATGGATTCCAGCGCTTCCTTGTGATTCAGCAGGAAGGTGTTGAAGAATTCGGAGATCGGCACGAGCGTCACGCGGCGCGCGCCGAACTTCGCCTTCGCCTGCGCGATATAACCGGCGAGCAGCGGGACCGAGAGCGTGTCGTTTTCGCGCACGGCGACCACGAGATCGCGATACGCGCTCGACAGAACCTGATCGGCGGCCGAACGCGCGATCACCGCCGCCTGTTGCCCGAGCTTGCCGATCGCGCGCAGCAGCGCGACGACGGCGCGATCGTTGGTGCCGCTGAAGAGAAGAAACACGTGCATGGGTCGATCCTGCGTGCGCCGGGCTGCCGGGCCTTAGACGTTGGCCGCGCGGATCACGTCCACGACGCGCTCGACGTCGCGGTCCGCGAGCGCCGGATAGATCGGCAGGCACAGCACCTTGCGCGATGCTTCCTGCGCGTTCGGCAGTCGGCTCGGCTGCGCGGAGGGCAGGCCGCGATACATCGGGAAATCCGAAATCAGCGGATAAAAATAGCGGCGGCCGAAAATCTCGTGATCGCGCAGACGCTGATACAGCTCGTCGCGCGTCAGCTTGTAGTCGCTTTGCACGAGCACCGGGAAATACGAGTGGTTCGTCGCGCCGCCCGCGAGACCGGGCAGTGGCACGATGCCGTCGACGTCGGCGAGCAGGGTGCGATACAGCGCGTCGATCTCCTGACGGCGCGCGAGCGCGCGATCGATGTGCTGAAGCTGCAACAGGCCGAATGCCGCATTGATTTCGCTCATCTTGCCGTTGATGCCGGCCGCGACCACGGTCGTCTCGTTGACGAAGCCGAAGTTCTTCAGATGGTCGATGCGCTGCTTCACCTTCGCGTCCGGGCAGACGATCGCGCCGCCCTCGAACGTGTTGAAGACTTTCGTCGCGTGGAAGCTCAGCACCGACAGGTCGCCGTGCGTGAGGATGCTGCCCGCCTCGTTGCGCACGCCGAACGCGTGCGCGGCGTCGTAGATCACCTTCAAGTTGTAGTTGTCGGCGATCGCCTGGATCGCTTCGACGTCGCACGGCTGGCCGTAGCAGTGCACCGGCATGATCGCGGTGGTCTGCGGCGTGATGGCGGCTTCGATCTGACGCGGATCCAGATTCAGCGTGACCGGGTCCACGTCGACGAACACCGGCTTGATGCCGTTCCACAGCAGCGAATGCGCGGTCGCGACGAACGAATACGGCGTGGTGATCACTTCGCCCGTGATGCGCAGCGCCTGCAGCGCGGTGACGAGACCCATCGTGCCGTTCGAGAACAGCGCGAGGTGCTGCACGCCGAGGTATTCGCACAGCGCCTGTTCGAGCTGCTGATGAAACGGGCCGCCGTTGGTCAGCGTCTTGTTTTCCCAGATCTTCTCGAGATACGGAACGAATTCGTCGAGCGGCGGCAGATGCGGCTGCGTGACGAAGATACGCTCGTCGATGGCGGGCTGCTCGCGAAAGAGAGGAATGGCGCTCATGATCAACCTTGCGTGGTGGCTGCTGAATTCGCTGCGGCGGGCGCGGCGGCGAGGAGTTCGGTATCGAAAGATTCGGCGGGCAGGCCGGCGCACCAGCGCTGCCACATGTGACGAAGCGCGTGGCTCATGCTCGCGGCGATCACGTCCGGACGGAAGCGCGCCGATTCCGAGCAGCGCTCGCGCATGCCGGTGCGCAGGGCCGCGAGCGCATTCAGATCGCTTGCGTACGCGACGCCCTTCGCGACGAATTCATCCGCGTCGCGTGCGATGAACGATTCGAGTCCGACCTGGCTCATCAACGTGCCGCCCGCGCGGCCGGGCATCGTGTCGCCGAGCAGCGTCAGCGTCGGCACGCCCATCCAGAGCGCGTGCAGCGTCGTCGTGCCGCCCGCATACGGGAAGGTGTCGAGACACAGATCGACCTGATGATGCTGCTGCAGATACACCGACACGTTCGAGCGCTTGAGCAGCGCAAGCCGGTCCGCGGCGATGCCTTCTTCGGCGAACCACTTGCCCAGTTCGGCGACGGCGCTGTCGTCGGGCATCGCGCCCATCAGCATCTTCGAATCCGGCACGGCGTGCAGCACGCGCGCCCACAGCGCGATCACTTCGCGGCGCAGCTTCGACACGCGGTTGAAGCTGCCGAACGTGACGTAGCCCTTGTGGAGCGCGGGCAGCAGATTGACCGGCGGCGAATTCGCATCGGGCAGGAACGGCGCCGCCGCCGGCAGGTACGCGATCTTTTCGACGAACTGGTCGTCGATCGGCGAGAAATGCGGCGTGCGGTTCGCGAAGTAATAGTCGATGGCGCTGACGCCGGTCGTCTGCGGATAGCCGATCCACGACGCCTGGACCGGCGCGGGCTTGCGTGCGAAGGCGCGCAGGCGGTTGCGGCCGGTATGGCCCGACAGGTCGATCAGGATATCGATGCCGTCGGCGCGCACTTTCTCGACGAACGCATCGTCCGACAAGCCCGAGACGACGTTCCAGCGTGGCGCGTGGCCGCGCAGGCGCTGCGTCGTCGAATCCTCGCGCGCATGGGTGCTGTAGACGTGAATCTCGATGCCCGGATCCTTCGCGAGCAATGCGAGCACGGGTTCCAGAAACGATGCGACGGCGTGGCGGAACAAGTCGCCGGACACGAGACCGACGCGCAGCGTCTTGTGCGGATCCTTCGCGTTCTCGTGCGCGCGCCACAGGCGGCGCGCCGGATCGCCGTGACGGCGGTCGAATTCGCGATGTTCGTCGAAGAGCGCGACGGGCGTCAGATCGGTACGGTGCGTGAGGCAGAACAGCAGGTTGCTGTGCGAAATGAAGTCGATCGGGTTGCACTCGAGCGCCTTGCGGAAGGTGCCTTCGGCGCGCGCGATCTGACCGTCGTCCATCAGCACGACGCCGAGCGCGCCGTGCATGTCGCCGTTTTTCGGCGCGAGCTCGATCGCGCGTTCGCAGGCTTCGATGGCTTCGGCGTGACGGCGCATCGCCGACAGCGACACGCCGAGCACGCGATGCGCTTCCGCGTGATTCGGGTCGCGCGCGATCACCAGACGGCACTGCCGCTCGGCGCCGACGTTGTCGCCATGAACCTGCAGCGCGCTCGCGAACAGCATGCGCGAATGCTGGTCCGCGGGCTCCAGCTCGACCGTGCGGCCGAGCGGCTCGATGGCTTCGACGAAGCGGCCGTGCGAGTACAGCGCCAGGCCGAGCGAACGCTGCGCGCCGACGTGATGCGGATAACGTTCGACGAGCACGCGCGCCAGCTTGATCGCTTCGTCGTGGCGGCCCTTGTTGTAGAGCGACGCGAACTGGTTCAGGTCCTGCGGCGTCGGATTGCCGCGCTTGCCGGCGGTCGATTGCGACGCGTCGTCCGCGCTGCCATCGACGGTCTTCGGCGCGAGGCGCGCGAGCTGCGAGGCCTCGGCGAGCACGGCCGCCGCGTAGCCATTCGGGTGCGACAGGCGCTCGATCAGGCCGTCCATCGCCGGACCGCGCGCGCCGCGCTGCTGCGCCATTTCAACCGCGAACCAGGCAGCCTGCGTCTGATTGGTGCGCGCGAGCGCGTCGATGTACGAGACCCAGTACTGGCCGTTGTCCGGACGCAGGCCGAGCACGGATTCGAACAGCGGCACCGCGTCGTCCGGACGTTGCGTCTGGATAAAGAGAACCGCGAGGTTGTACAGCACGTCCGCGTGATCCGGCTTGTGATCGAGAATCGCGCGATAGAGCGCTTCGGCGTCGGCATGATTGCCGGCGTGATGATTCTCCAGCGCCGACTGCATGACGGTCGCGATGTCCTGCTCGAACTGTTGCTCCGGCGTCAGCGTCGTGGCGTCCGGAACCTGTAGGGAAATGCTCATGATCTTCGGCGTGCTCCTTGCGATTGAACTGATTATCCAAGCGAGGCCGCCAAACCGAAGCGCGGAGATGAGCGGGAAAGCCGCCGTAATTTGGGGGATCGCCAGCGGGCGAAAAAATGCCCGCGTGAAGCGGGCATCGGGGGAAAACTGAAGCGAAAGCGCGGTGTTTCTAGAACCGCGCGCCTTGCTGGTAGCGGTTGACGGCGTTCACGCGCTTCATCGCCGCGTGATATTCGGCGGCGAGACCGGTGCGGGTCGCGCTCGCGTCCGCGAGCACGGCAGCGTCGATACCCTGGATTTCGCGGATTTTCGCGAGCGCCTGCGGGCTCTGCTCGCGCGTCAGCGCCTGCAAAAGCGGCGTGCGCGCGGCATCGAGCTCCGCTGCGCGCGGCCAGTCCGCGAGCGTGGCCGCCGTTTCCATGTCTTTCGTCAGTGCGAACAGTTGTTCGACGAGAGCGTCCTGGTTCATCGTGCCGGTTCTCCGCTTTTAGGACTTGTTGGTCGCCATCGCGCCCGCGCTGTTCGTGCCGCCGAAGAGCGCCGTCAGATATTGCGTGTTCTGGTTCATGCTCGCCATCAGCGTATTGAGCGCCGTGAACTGCGCGTTGTAGTCCGACGTGAGCTGCGCGGCGTAGTTGGTCAGCGTCGTCTGCTGCGTCGAGATGTTGGCGAGATCCTTGTTGATCGAATCCGTCTCGGACGTGAGCAGGCCGCCCGTGCTGAGATAGCTCGAAATCTTGTCGGTCAGCTGCGCCCCGACGCCGTTGATCGCGTTGAAAAGCTGCGACACGCCGGTTGCGTTGTTCGTCAGCGCGTCGTTGAGCTTGTCGCTGTCGATGGTCAGCGTGCCGGCCGGCTGCTCCGCGGTCGCATCGAGTGACGAAACCTGGCTGATGCCGAGCGACGCCAGCGAGATCGAGCCGCTGCCCTTGCCGACCGCGCTGCCGATGATCGCGGAAAGCTGATTCTTGATCGTGTTGACCGCCGAGTTGCCGAGCAGCACGCCGCCCTGCGAGCCCGCGGACGCGCTGCTGTTGAACGACGTATAAGAGTTGATCGTCGAGACGACCGTGTTGTAGAGGCTGACGAAGTTCGAAATCGCGCTCGAAATCGACGACGTGTCCTGCGAGATCGTGACCGTCTGCGTGCTCGCCGGGGTCGTCACCGCCGCCGCCGTCAGGTTCAGCGTCACGCCCTTGATCGCGCTCGTGACCGTGTTGCTCGAACTCGTGCCCGCGACGCCGCCGACCTTGTACATCGCGTCCTGCGCGGTCGCGCTTTGCGACCAGCCGTTGGTGACGGAATCGTCGGAAATCGTGGACGCCGCGCCGTTTGCGCCGGCCGTCGACGAGACCCCGAGCTTGTTCAGGTCGCTGCCGCTGGCCGCGCCGGTGATCGTGGTCGAGATGACGTTCGACGCGCCCGTCGTCGTGGAGTTGAGCACCAGATGCTGGCCGTCCGTGCCGGTCACGATCGTCGCGCTCACGCCCGGATTGCCGGACGCGTTGTTGATCGCGGCGGCGATGCCCGAAAGCGTGTTGTTGCTGCTCGTGATGTTGATCGACATCGACTTGGAGCCGACGCTGATCTGCATCGTGCCGGTGCCGAGCTTTTCGTCCGTTGCGAAGCCGGTCGACGTCAGCGATTGCGCCTTCGCTATCTGCGAGACCGTCACGTCGTAGCTGCCCGCCACGGCGCCGGCGGCGCCCGATGCGGTGATGCCGGTGCCCGTCACGTTGGTCGTGAAGGTCGACATCAGCGTGCCGTCGGTCAGGCTCGTCATCGTAGTTTGCAGCGTCGAGAGCGCCGACGACAGCGTGCCGATCGCCGAGAGCTTCGTGTTGTCGTTCGATTGCGCGGCGGCGAGCGATGCGCTCTGGCCGGCCGTTTTCGCGTTGACCATCGCGGTGACGAGCGCGTTGACGTCCATCGACGAGTTGCCCGTCGCGCCGCTGATGATGGATTGCGCTGCTTCGGCAAGCGCCGCGTTCGCGGACGCCTGGGTCTGCGCGGCGGTCGCCGCCGTGGTGGCCGTACTGATCGTGGACATCGGGTAACTCCGTGTATCGCGCTGTCGCCTGATTGCGCGTGATCGCAGTCAACTGCTCGTTGCGGGAAACAAACTCTTGCGTGTGCGCTCGTGGGCGCGGGCGCACACGCAAGAGATCGAAACGTGGTTTCGTCGCCGGGACGGCCCGACGCCGGATCTTCGGGATGAAGATCCGGCGTCGGGTGCTACCTTGGCGTACCGCTTAGCCGAGGAGCTTCAGAACTTGCTGCGGCAGGGAGTTCGCTTGCGCGAGCACCGAGATACCAGCCTGTTGCAGCACTTGAGCCTTGCTGAGGTTCGCCGTTTCCTGCGCGAAGTTCGCGTCGGTGATCTGCGACTGAGCCGACGACAGGTCGGTCGATTCGGCTTGCTGCGACGAAGCGATTGCGCTCAGACGGTTCTGGGCTGCACCCAGCGTTGCCTGCACGTTGTTCAGCGTCTGCAGTGCGTTGTCGATCGAGACCAGCGCGACGTTGGCGCCCGTCGTGGTGCTGATGTCGAGGTTCGCGACCGTGTCCGGCTTGTTGATCTTGTTGATCGACGCGTTGAGGGTGGTGATCGCGGAGCTCACGGATGCGCCCATCGAACCGGCAATGCTCGTGCTGAACGTCAGCGTGTTTTCGTGCGGTGCTGCAGCCGTGCCCGTGCCTGCGGTGCCCGAGCCGAAGATGGCCGTGACAGCCGTCGAGCTCAGCGCGACGTTGTTCTGGTCGGTGAACGAGAAGCCGCCCTTGCCGTCCGACAGCACGTTGATCGAGGTGATCGTCGCGCCGGAAGAGGCGTAGGCGCCGCTCGACGACAGCGACAGGTTCGAGAACGTGCCGAGCGTGTTGCCCTTCTGCACCATGCCGCCGCCGAGCGAGTTCGCGCCCATGTCTTGGCTCAGGTCCAGATTGATCGTCTGACCGACGTTCGCGCCGACCTGGAAGCTCAGGCTGCCAGCCGAACCGTCAAGAATGTTGCGGCCGTTGTACGTCGTTTGCGAAGCGATACGGTTCACTTCGGCGATCTGCTGCGAAACTTCCTTCTGCAGCGAAGCCTGGTCGCTCGACGAGAGCGAGCCGCTCGCGGCTTGCACGGCCAGCGTACGGATACGCTGCAGGCTGGAGGTCATCGACGAAAGCGCGCTCGAAGCCGTCTGGGCAATCGACACACCGTCGTTCGCATTCGAAACGCCCTGGTTCAGGCCGTTGATCTGCGTTTGCATCCGGTTCGAGATCGCGAGACCTGCTGCGTCGTCAGCAGCGCTGTTGATGCGCTTGCCCGACGAGAGGCGGGTGATCGCCGAAGACAGCGCGCTTTGCGTGCCGTTGAGGTTCTGCTGTGCAACCAGCGAGTTGATGTTGCTGTTGATACCGATCATTTTGTTCTCTCCTGGGAGACTGTATCTGGCTTTGGCTAAAGCACCGAGTAAGTTGCCTGGCGGTCCTGCGCTCGGTGATAGCCGGCCGCCTACTTGTGGTTATCGGGCCCCTCGAAAAAAACTTAAGGCCCGCGCAAACGATTTGTGTAACGAATTCTGTTGCGAGGCCGCGAAGCCTTGCCCGGCAAGGCGCCGATTTCGCGCGTATGCTTTTTGGTCCCTCACGACGCATTCGGAGCGCACATGCAGACACGCAATATCGGCACATCGGAACTGAAAGTTGCGCCGCTCGTCTTCGGCGGCAACGTGTTCGGCTGGACTGCCAACGAGCGCACGTCGTTTTCGATCCTCGACGCGTTCGTCGATCACGGGCTGAATTTCATCGATACAGCCGACGTCTATTCCGCCTGGGTCGACGGGCATCAGGGCGGCGAATCGGAGACGATCATCGGCAAGTGGTTCAGGGAAAGCGGCAAGCGCCACCAGGTCGTGCTCGCGACGAAAGTCGGCAAGCTGTCCACGCGCGCCGGGCTCTCGGCGGCGAACATCGCGGCGGCCGTCGACGATTCGCTGCGGCGTCTCAAGACCGATTACATCGACGTCTATTTCTCCCATTACGACGACGAAACCACGCCGCTCGACGAAACCCTCGACGCGTATCAGACGCTCATCAAGGCGGGGAAGGTGCGGGTGATCGGCGCGTCGAACTACACGGGCGAGCGGCTAGAAGAGGCGTTGAAAGTCGCGAAGGATTCGGGCTTGCCGGCGTATCAGATTCTGCAACCCGAATACAACCTCTACGACCGCGAGGGCTACGAGACCGGTCTCGAACCGGTGGCAGAACAGCACAAGATCGCCGTCGTGCCGTATTACGCGCTCGCGAGCGGCTTTCTGTCGGGCAAATATCGGTCGAAGGCGGACACGCAGCACAAGGCGCGCGGCTCGCGCGTCGAAAAGTATCTGACGCCGCGCGGCCTCGAGATTCTCGACGCGCTCGACGAAGTCGCGAAACGCAACGACACGACGCCCGCGACGGTCGCGCTCGCGTGGATGATCGCGCGCCCGAGCGTGACGGCGCCGATCGCCAGCGCCACGTCGGTCGCGCAACTGGAGAGCTTGGCCGCCGCGACGCGCCTGCAACTCGCAGCCGACGATATCCATCTGCTCGACGAAGCCAGCGCGTGGCAGAAATAGTTCTGTTGCATCAATGAGTTGGCCGGCGCGCGGGAGTTGGCAATGGCGCGGTGTTCTGGTAACATCGCGCCCGAATCGAGAAATGTGCCCGATTTCCTGCCTTCGCCGCTGAAAATGACAACGTCAACCAACAGCGGCGAACGGCTCTGAAACGCGCCTTCGTGTGGTTCTTTCGAAAGCGCCTGCCGCTTCCGCGGCTGAATCTCAACGCTCTCTTTTCCGGCCTCCGTGGCCGCTTTGCTCGTGTCCGTCGCGCCGTTCTCACGTCCGGCGGACGATCGGAGTGCCGGGGCGCGGCAACTCGCTGTCGTCGCGCGCTTGAAAATACGTTTAGCAAACCAGGATTTACATGACCACTATCGTCCTCAAAGAAAACGAGCCGTTCGATGTCGCGATTCGGCGTTTCCGCCGCACCATCGAGCGCAATGGCCTGATCGCCGAACTGCGCGAGCGCCAGTCGTACGAAAAGCCGACCACCGAGCGCAAGCGCAAGAAGGCCGCCGCTGTCGCGCGCCTGCGCAAGCGCCTGCGCAGCCAGATGCTGCCGAAGAAGATGCACTAAGCGTCTTGTTCGGGCGAGGGTTTTCGGATCCTCGCGCCGAACGGCAAAACGGCGGTGCGACCCGTAAGGGCGCACCGCCGTTTTCGTTTCTATTGCCTTTTTTAGCGAGGGCGTTCAGACGAACGCGTGACGCCTGCCAAGCGCCGCGAGCAACGCCGGCCACTCTTCGATTTCGGCGTAGTCGTGAACTTCCTCCAGCTCGATCAGCAGATCGATGATGTTCGGATCGTAGGCATTCACGTTCGATGCGTAGAGCGCCCGCAGCAGACCGCCGTCCCGCGCATGCCGATAGTAGGAAATGCCGACGCCTTCCAGCTCCGGCTCGTACACATCGTCGCGCACGAGCGACCCGATCGCGCACTTGCGGCCTTCCGGACTGCGAAGCCTGCACGAACCGTTGTCGTCTTCCGAGACCGCGCGCTGCGTCAGCAAGTGCTCGCTGACGCGCTCGTAAATGTCCTTCGGGCTCAACATCGTAATAGGGCTCAACATCACAGCACCTGCAATATCACGCGGCCGTTTTAAGAAGTTCGGCTGACAACCCGAACTGACGCGCGATCGACGTCAAACGCTCGCGCCATTCCCATTTGCCGAAGACGTCATGCACGTTCTGCAGGCACGACAGCAGCTCGACGGTGTTGGGATCGAACACGTTGATGCGCGAACGGAGCAGCGCGCGCTTCAGCGCCACGACGCCGACATCCATGTACGCCGGCACCTGCTCGGGCGGCTTCGCGATGAAGCGAATGGGCACGCCTTCCATCGCGGTGACATAGTCGCGCGGCTTGATGAAGCTCCCGACAGGGCAGCCGCCGCAGTATCCGCGATAGGCGCCGCCGCCCCGCGGCAGCAAAGCCGCTTGCCCTTGTCCGAAAAGATGCTGGACTGCGCTGTTGAAAATCTCCTGATGCGTCAGGAAGTTCAAGCTTTTCATGATCTTCTCCCCTGCGCCCCTGCGCAGCGGCCATACGTTTAAGTATTCGAGAACCTGCACCTGCTTACCGAAAGCGGCAGCGTCGTTGCAAATGTGGCGCAACAGAATCGACGCTCGCCGCCCGGCCTCTGCTCCGAGCACGGCGGTTTTCCCGGCCTGGGCGTGTGGTCTGACTGCGCCCTGTGTGCTCGCGTCGGATTTCTACACTCAGTGACGATCCGTACACCGTCAGTTATAACGGTTCGGAACGGTAAAAAGGTGCGCCAGCGCACGCGAGGAAGCCATTTTTACACGGCTCGTACGTTCGTGCAGTGCGGAAAACCCGGCCAAAAGCCTTTGAGTTCGGGCAATTGCGCGTGCTTCACTGCAAAAAAACCGTCATCTATAAGGATTTACCCTAGATGGCGTAAATTACGCTATACGATGTTGTCAAAAGGCAAAATTTTTCCGCATAGGAATCGATCAAAGCGGGGTTTTTGCAACGGTCTTCCGTTTTGTCTTAGGTTTTTCTCGCGACATGCAACCCACGGCGTGATCGTTGACCATGCCGGTGGCCTGCATGAACGCGTAGCAAATGGTCGTGCCGACGAACTTGCAGCCGTATTTCTTGAGCGCCTTGCTGAGCGCGTCCGATTCCGGCGTGGACGCGGGCGTGGGATTTTTCGCATCGCGCGGCGTGTCGATCGTTTTGCCGTCGACGAACGCCCAGACGAAATCCGCGAACGAGCCGTGTTCCTGCTGGATCTGCTTCACGGCGCGTGCATTGAGCACCGCCGATTCGATCTTCGCCCGGTTACGCACGATGCGCGCGTCCTGCACGATCCGCTCGACGTCCTTCTCGGTGAAGCGCGCCACCTTGTCGATGTCGAAGCCCGCGAAGAGCGCGCGATAGCCCTCGCGCTTGTTGAGGATCGTCGACCAGGAAAGGCCCGCCTGCGCGCCTTCCAGCACCAGCATTTCGAACAGATGCCGGTCGTCGTGCGACGGCACGCCCCATTCGCCGTCGTGATATTCGATCATCGCGTCGGTCGTGGCCCAGGCGCAGCGGGTGTGTTCGGCGTCTGCCATTGCGAGTCCTCATCATTATTTTGAATCGCGTCAGCATAACGGATCGCCCGTATCGCGCCATCTATGCCATTCGGCCAATTGGCGCGCGTCGCGGCCGCCGGTAAGCTTGCGCCCATGACTACATCTTCGACTTCGGCATTTGACGGCTTCCTGCTCGGCATCGACGGCGGCGGGAGCGGCACGCGCGTGATTCTCGCCGACGCGCACGGCAACGAACTGGCGCGCGCGAGCGGCGGACCTTCGGGGCTCGGGCTCGGGGTGGCGCGCGCGTGGCAATCGATCGGCGACGCGTGCGCGCGCGCATTCGAGGCCGCCGCGCTGCCGTTCGACTGGCGCAACTGC
Source organism: Caballeronia sp. ATUFL_F1_KS39 (assembly GCF_023630985.1). Lineage (NCBI taxonomy): Bacteria > Pseudomonadati > Pseudomonadota > Betaproteobacteria > Burkholderiales > Burkholderiaceae > Caballeronia > Caballeronia sp. ATUFL_F1_KS39. Next base: position 203,313 of record NZ_JALQDZ010000001.1, read on the forward strand.
GCACTCGGCTGTGGCCTGGCGGGCGTCAACAACGCGGACTGGCTCACCGCGTTTCTCGGCGCGGCGCCGGACGTGCGCGCGTTGAGCGTGGAAAGCGACGCCTATACGACCGTGCTCGGCGCGCACGGCGGGGAATCCGGCGTGATCGTCGCGCTCGGCACGGGCAGCATCGCGGCGTCGCTGGACGAATCGGGCGTTTGCCGAATCGCGGGCGGCTACGGCTTTCCGAGCGGCGATGAAGCCAGCGGCGCGTGGCTCGGCCTGCGCGCGGTGGTGCATCTGCAGCGCGTGCTCGACGGCCGCGCGCCCGAAGATGGCTGGTCGCGCGCGATGCTCGCCCACACTGGCGCGACGGATCGCGACAGTCTCGTCGTCTGGCTGTGCGCCGCGAATCAAACCGCTTATGCGACGCTTGCGCCCACCGTGTTCGAGTTCCGCGACCATCCCGAGGCCGCGCGTCTGCTGGATCAGGCGGGGCAGGAAATCGCGAAACTCGTCGCGGCGCTCGATCCCGCCGGCGTGCTGCCCGTCGCGCTGTGCGGCGGGCTGGCCGCGCCTTACGAGCCATTCGTGCCGGCCATGTTGCGCGAACGCATGCGTGCGCCACGCGCCGATTCCGCAGCGGGCGCGCTCGAACTGGCGCGACGCGCGGCGTCCGCTTTCGCGGGTGCGGACGGTGCGGCGCGATAAAATACCGACCTTCGCGGCACCACAAAGGCAGTCATGTATTCGGTTATCGCTACTGATCTCGACGGTACGCTTCTCAACAGCGACCACCAGCTCGATCCCTTCACCGCCGAAACCGTGCGCGCGCTCGCGGCGCGCGGCGTGCCTATCGTCATCGCGACGGGCCGGCATTATCGCGACGTCGCCGGCATTCGCGATGTGCTCGGCGTCGACGCGTATCTCATCACGTCCAACGGCGCGCGCGTGCATACGCCGGCCGACGAGCGCATTTATTCGCGCGACCTCGAGCCCGCCGCCGTGCGCCGCCTCGTGCAGCCCGAGATCGCGGGCAGCGAGCGCGTCATCGTCAATCTTTTTGCCGACGACGCCTGGCTCATCGACCGTCACGCGCCCGAGTTGCTGGTCTTCCACCAGGATTCCGGCTTCAAGTACGAAGTGATGGATCTGCGCGAGCATGATGGCGAGAACATCGCGAAAGTGCTGTATATCGGCGATCCGGCCGATCTGAAGGTGACCGCCGCGAACCTCGAACGGGAGTTCGGCGATTCGCTCTACGTCACGTATTCGCTGCCGGACTGTCTGGAAGTGATGACGTCGGACGTATCGAAAGGGCGCGCGCTGCGTTTCGTGCTGGAGCGGCTCGATGTCGATACCGCGCAATGCGTCGCGTTCGGCGACAACATGAACGATATCGATCTGCTCGAAACCGCCGGGCATCCGTTCATGATGAACAACGCGAACCCCGATCTGATCAAGCGCCTGCCGAACGTGCCGCGTATTGGGTACAACTTCGAGGCGGGCGTCGCGCATCAGCTGCGCAAGCTGTTCGACATTCGCGACGAACTCGCGTCGCCGGGACAGACGCCCGACTGATATCCGTCACGGCGGGCCGCGGACCTCGATCCGCGGCCGGTCCCGCTTATCCGCGATGGCCCCAGTTGTTGCCGTAGCCGCCGTGGTTCCAGCCCGCGCGGTCGTATCGGCCATAGTCGCGATGATCGCGGCCATACCAGCGCGGCGCTTCGTGGCGATAGTACGGCGCGCGATACGCCGGAACCGCCGGACGCACGTACACCGGAGCCGGCGCCACATAAGCCGGCGCGCCGAGCGAGACGCCGATGTGCAGATCGCTGTGAGCCTGAGCCGCGCCGACAGCACCGATAGCAAGACCAGTCGCGACAAGCATGTGGGTGACGATGCGCTTCATTGTGTTTCTCCTTTAAGGCGACGTGTGTCGCATGGGTCCAATTTAAGCGCCCGCCGTCTTACATGCTTCGAGGACTTGTTACCGTGTGCAAGGACGGCGTAAGGGAGTTCGCAAGCGCGGCGGCGCCGTCGACATCGCTGGAAGCCTTATCCTTCAAGCCTTCGGCGGCGCGGGAAATGATCCTTGGCATCGCGTGACGGAAATTCATAAGCAGGCTGCGTAATTCGGCATTACATTTGTCGCGCGCGTTTAATCTTTCGTATGCGCGCTGTGGCGCAAAAACAAAAACGGGCGCATTTCGCGCCCGTTTTGCTTGCCGCCGTTTGCTGCCGCCGTGACTTACTTCTGACGCGTCAGCAACGGATAAAGCACGCCCGCGAGAATCGCGCCGACGATCGGCGCAATCCAGAACAGCCACAGCTGATCGAGCGCCCAGCCGCCGACGAAGAACGCCTGGCTCGACGAGCGCGCCGGATTCACCGACGTATTCGTGACCGGAATCGAGATCAGATGGATGAGCGTCAGGCACAGGCCGATGGCGAGCGGCGCGAAGCCTTTCGGCGCGCGCTCGTCGGTGGCGCCGAGGATCACGAAGAGGAAGAAGAACGTCATCGCGATTTCGGCGATGAGCGCGGCGGCCATCGAGAAGTGCCCCGGCGAGTGCTCGCCGAAACCGTTCGCGGCGAATGCGCTCGACGCGAAGTCGAAGCTCGGATTGCCCGTGGCGATCAGATAGATTACCCACGCGCCGAGCGTCGCGCCGATCACTTGCGCCGCGATGTACGGCACGAGATCGCGCACCGGAAAGCGGCCCGCCGTCGCGAGCCCGATGCTCACGGCCGGGTTCAGGTGGCAGCCCGAGACGTGGCCGATGGCGTAGGCCATCGTCAGGACGGTGAGACCGAATGCCAGCGAAACGCCGGCGAATCCGATGCCGAGTTCAGGAAAGGCCGCGGCGAGCACGGCGCTTCCGCAGCCGCCCAGCACGAGCCAGAAAGTACCGAAAATTTCAGCGCCGAGACGCTTCGACAAATGCATGATTCTGCCTTCGTGAAAAAGATGAAAAGCCGTTGATTTCAAACAAGAACGCGTGACGCGCTTTTGCGCAGCGCAGTTTAAGCGCGGTGTCTTTGGCGAACTGTCAAAAATGGTCGATCGGCTCTCAATTCACGGGCATTGCACCGAAACTTCGGATCATTCCTTAGCGAATGTCTTAACAAGCGCGCAAAAAAATGCCGCCCGGCAAGCGGGCGGCAGTTCCAGCAATTCTGGTCAGGAAGGCAATCAGCCCACCGCGACCTGACGCAACACCGGGCGCTTCGCGGCCTGAAGCATCGCCGTGTAGCTTTCGACGTAGTTCTGCGCCATCGTCTGCGCGCTGAAGCGGCGCTCGAACTGCGCGCGGATTTCCGTGCGCGACAGCTCGTCGAGACGTTGCAGCGCGCCGACCGCGCCTTGCACGTCCTCGCAGATGAAGCCCGTCACGCCGTGGTCGATCACTTCCGGCACCGAACCGCGATTGAACGCGATCACCGGCGTGCCGCAGGCCATCGCCTCGATCATCACGAGGCCGAACGGCTCGTTCCAATCGATCGGGAAGAGCAGCGCCTTCGCGCCCGACAGAAATTCCGGCTTCTGCGCTTCATTGATCTCGCCGATGAACTCGACGTGCGCCTGCGAAAGCAGCGGTTCGATCGTCGACTTGAAGTATTCCTGGTCGACCTTGTCCACCTTGGCGGCGATCTTCAGCGGCAGACCGCTCTGGGCCGCGATCTTGATTGCGAGATCGGCGCGCTTTTCCGGGCAGATGCGGCCCAGGAACGCCAGATATTCTGGCTTCTTGTGGGGCTGCGGCGTCAGCAACTGGCTCGGCAGACCGTGATAAACGGTGTTCAGCCAGTTCGCCTGCGGCAGCGGCCCGCGCTGATTGTCCGAGATCGAAATGACGTTCGCCTTCGTGAACGTGTTGAAGATCGGCTGCAGTTCCGGCAGATCGAGCCGGCCGTGCAGCGTCGTCACGAACGGCGTGTCCATCTGCGTGAACAGCGGGAACGGCATGTAATCGAGGTGGAAGTGCAGCACGTCGAACTCGTGCGCGCGCTGGCGGACGGTTTCGAGCAGCAGCATGTGCGGCGCGAGCGCGTCGCGCACGGTCGGATCGAGACGCAACGCACGCGGCCACACGGGTTCGAGCGTCGCCTTGGTTTGCGAATCGCCGCTGGCAAACAACGTTACATCGTGGCCGAGTTCGACGAGCGCATCCGTCAGATAAGACACGACGCGCTCAGTGCCGCCGTAAAACTTCGGAGGAACTGCTTCGTGCAACGGTGCAATTTGTGCGATTCGCATAACGTGACTCTCCATTTAGGTAAGGCATTGCAGTCACGCTCCGGTCGAGCGCTCAACGCATGCCATTCGGGCGGGCCGCGTGTGGTTGGACGCCGCCCGAGACAGGCCCGGAGATGAAAAAACATCGCGACCGGGTTATCCCTTACCGATCATTATCGGGATCGAGACCGGCATTTCACTTCATTTTTCAATCGCTTATCGTTGTTACAGCGCGATACATGTGCTGTTACGAAGTCAGAAATTGCATCGATGGCGGCGATGAGGGCGGATTTGAAGCGTCGGACGCGCCGGGCGGCATGAATCAGCAATTCGCGGTCCTGCGGCCTGAAAGGCGCGACAGCGCGCGCCCGTCTTAAAAAAACGGGGCGCGGCTATTAAGTCAGACGAATACGTGCCGATAACGCATGTCTGCCGAGCGGCATCGAAGCGGCCGGCTTGTAAGAAATTTTCCTACACGATTCTTCGCGAAACTCCGTCGCAGCGTCGGATGCTTTGTCCGACAGGCGCGGCCGCGGGCATCGGCGACAATCGAATCGACAACAGACAACACGCGCGGGGCCGCATTCGCGTTTCTTTGCGAATTCGAGCAAACGTTCCCGCCGGGCCTGACCAGCCACGTTTCGATTCGGGGAAAAGATGACGACCAGCACTACGAGTACGCTCGCGGAAATCCGCGAGGTGAACCTGTCGTACTTGCTCCTCGCTCAGCGGCTTCTTCAGGAAGACCGCATCTCGGCGATGTATCGCCTGGGCCTTTCGGAGCAGGTTGCGCAAGTTCTGGCTTCGCTGACGCTCGCGCAGGCAGTGAAAGTGGCGTCGTCGAGCCATTTGCTGTGCCGCTTTCGTTTCGATGACCACGCGATCCTTTCGTCGCTCGCCGACAAGGACCGCAGCGCGGCGCTCGCGCACGCCCACGCGGCGATTGTGCTGGCGGACAGTCCCGTCGAGCAGATCGGCTGACGCCGCGCGCGAAGCCCGATGGCGACGAAAAGCGTGGTCGCGGAGGTCCGCGAAATCACTTTGGCGATCGAGCTGATCGAGCTCGGCGCGCGCCTGCAACTGCTCGAAGCGGAAACGAGCCTGTCGCGCGACCGTCTCATCAAGCTCTATAAGGAACTGAAAGGCGTGTCGCCGCCCAAGGGCATGCTGCCGTTCTCGACGGACTGGTTCATGACGTGGCAGCCGAACATCCATTCGTCGCTGTTTCACGGCATTTATCGCTTCATGGCGGCCAACGACAAGAGCCAGCCGACGATTCACGCGATCGTGAAAAGCTACCGCCTCTATCTCGAACACGCGGCGCTGTACGGCGACGAACCCGTGCTGTCGCTCACGCGCGCGTGGACGCTCGTGCGCTACTTCGAATCCGGCATGCTCCAGACCAACGTCTGCACGCGCTGCCGCGGACGTTTCGTCGCACATGCGTACGAACTGCGCGCCGGTTACGTGTGCGGCCTCTGCCAGCCGCCATCGCGCGCGGGCAAGACGCGCAAGGCGGGCGCGGACCGCGAAGCGGGGCGGATCGCCGCCTGATCCGCGCGCCCGCGTCCGTCTAAAAGCGATCGTGGTACGAAAGCCCGACGGTCATCCCGTGCGGCGTGCGCTGATACATGATCGCCCAATGCGTCACCGATGCGCCGATCCACGCACCGAGCGCGTCGGCGGCCAGATCCTTGTAGGAGAAGCCGTCCGTGCGGCAGGTTCCGTCGACGATTTCCTTCACCAAGCCCGGCGCAGTGCCGATCAACGTGCCGTAGACGACCGGATGGTCCGAGCCGCGCGTCAAATAGGCGCCGAGCGCGCCGAACGGCGCGGACGCGGCCACGTGGGCAAGTTTGTCGGAGCCGGTCCAGCTATCCGATGTCTGCATACGCCAGCCGCCGCGCGAACCGCTGCAGTCGAAACCCGCATGCGCGAATGAACTCGCGGTCACTGTCAGCGCGAGCGCGCTGGCCTGTTTCATTGCTCTTGTCATCGTTCTCTCCGATTTCATGACTTCGCGTCTCCAACAAAACTGAACGCGCGTTCGTATTATCGGCAGAAAATGTGATGTTTCGTGTCGAACGGGAAAATTTTGTTTCGCCGCTAGGAAAAGTTCGATATTTCGTTGCCGTGAATCAGCGATTGAGACGCAGATTTTTGCGAAACAGCGAGAAGGTCGCGCGGCAAACCGCACGGAACCTACAGCGGTTTGACCGTGCCCCAAAGTTTTCCAGTCGAGTGCCGTAAACCACTTAACGGCGGTCTTACCGCATCAAACGTGAGGACTCGACTGTGCTGATTTTCATTGGATCGCTCGTGACATTGCTGTCCGTCTTCGGCGGCTATGCCATCGAAGGCGGCCACCTTGGCGCGCTCATGCAGCCGGTCGAAATTCTGATGATCGCGGGCGCGGGCGTCGGCGCGTTCATCCTCGGCAACAACGTCAAGACCATCAAGGCGACGATTCAGGTGCTGCCGACGCTCTTCAAGGGCGCGAAGTACGACAAGAGCATGTACATGGAGCTGATGGGCCTGCTCTACGTGCTGCTCGCGAAAGCGCGCAAGGAAGGCACGCTCGCGCTCGAAGCGGATATCGAAGATCCGGCGAAGAGCCCGGTGTTCAGCCAGTACCCGAAGATTCTCGCGGACCATCACATCGTCGAATTCCTGACGGATTACCTGCGCCTCATGGTGAGCGGCAATATGAACGCGTTCGAGATCGAAAGCCTCATGGACGAGGAAATCGAGACGCATCACGTCGAAGGCGAAGCGCCGGCGCACGCGCTCACCAAGGTCGGCGACGCGATGCCCGCGTTCGGCATCGTCGCGGCGGTGATGGGCGTCGTGCACACGATGGCCTCCGCCGATCAGCCGCCCGCGATTCTCGGCGAGATGATCGCGCAGGCGCTCGTCGGCACCTTCCTCGGCATTCTGCTTTCGTACGGCTTCATCGGACCGCTCGCGAACGTCGCGGAACAGCGCGTCGCGGAGCAGACCAAGATGTTCCAGTGCATCAAGGTGACGATCCTCGCGAGCCTGAATGGCTACGCCCCCGCGATCGCGGTGGAATTCGGCCGCAAGGTGCTGTTCTCGACGGAGCGCCCGTCGTTCTCCGAGCTGGAAGAACACGTGCGCAAGGTCAAGTCGAAGTGACTTCCGCCATAGTCGAGACACAGCGATGAGCAACGATACCGATCGCCCGATATTCATCAAGCGCGTCGTCGCGGGCAAGAAAGGCCATCACGGCGGCGCGTGGAAACTCGCCTACGCGGACTTCATGACCGCGATGATGGCGTTCTTCCTGCTGATGTGGCTGCTTTCGTCGACGTCGCCGGTGCAGCGGCGCGGCATCGCCGAATATTTCCAGATGCCGCTCAAGGCCGCGATGGTCGGCGGCAAGACCGTCGGCATGGACAACAGCATCATCATGGGCGGCGGCCGCGACATTTCCAGCACCGACGCAGGCGCCGCGCGCAAGACCGATGGCGCCACGCAGCTCGCGCAGCGCGCCTCGTCCGACACCGACGAAGAACTGCTCAAGTCCGCGCAGGGCGAGCTCGAACGGCGCGAGCAGGTGCGCCTGCACGATCTTCAGGTGAAGCTCATGGCCGCGATCGAGGCCAATCCGACGCTGCGCCAGTTCAAGCAGCAGATCCGCATCGAATCGACGCAACAGGGCTTGCGCATCGAAATCGTCGATACCCAGAAGCGCCCGATGTTCGCGCTCTCCAGCGACGCCGTGCAGCCGTACATGCGCGACATCCTGCGCGAGATCGGCCGCTCGCTCAACGACGTGCCGAATCACATCGTCGTGCAGGGACACACAGACGCCGTGAAGTACGCGGGCGGCGACAAGGGCTACAGCAACTGGGAGCTGTCCGCGGACCGCGCGAACGCGTCGCGGCGCGAGCTGGTCGCGGGCGGCATGGACGAAGGAAAGGTGATGCGCGTGCTCGGACTCGCGTCGACGCAAAACCTGAACAAGAAAGATCCGCTCGATCCGGAGAACCGGCGCATCAGCGTGATCGTGCTCAATCGCAAGACGGAGCTGTCGATGCTGCGCGACGACGGCTCACGCGGCGCGACGCTCGACAACGGCACGGACGCGAACGGCAATCCGTCGTCGGCGCTCGGCCAGCTCATTCCCGGCGTCGCGGTGAGACCCGTGGCGAAGTGAGCAAAAACCTCGAAAAAGACGCTCAAGTGTCGACACGTTTCGACCGTCATCCCGGCAAGAGACAAACATGATCAAACACATTCTGGCAATCGACGATTCAGCCGCGATGCGGCAAATCCTCTCGGCGACGCTGGCGGCGGCGGGTTACCAAGTGACCGTTGCGTCGGACGGCGACGAGGGGCTGGAGTGGGCGCTCGCGGAGCGCTTCGATCTGGTTCTGACCGATCAGCACATGCCGGGCAGAAGCGGGCTCGATCTGATCGTGGCGCTGCGCGGAAATCCCGCATACAAGGCGACGCCGATTCTCGTGCTGACGACCGAAGGCGGCGAGCCGTTCAAGGACGCGGCGCGCTCGGCGGGCGCGACAGGCTGGATCGAGAAGCCGCTCGATCCGGACCTGCTGACGGAACTGGTCGCCGCGCTCTCCGAAGAAACGCAGCACTAAAGCGAACGCACAAGACAACTCGCGCACGCACGCGCCGATGGTGACTCAAGCATGACACTCGACATTACCCAGTTCTACCAGACCTTCTTCGACGAAGCAGACGAACTGCTCGCGCAGATGGAGCAACTGCTGCTCGTTCTGGACATCGCGAATCCCGATCCGGAAGACCTCGCGGCGATCTTCCGCGCGGCGCACTCGATCAAGGGCGGCGCGGCGACGTTTGGTTTCACCGCGCTCACCGAAACGACGCACATCCTCGAATCGCTGCTGGACCGCGCGCGCAACAACGAACTCGTCCTGCGCCGCGACATGATCGACACGTTCCTCGCGACGAAGGACGTGCTGTCGGATCAGCTCGCCGCGTATCGCGCGAGCGCGGAGCCGGATGCGGCCGCGGCCGCCGCGATCTGCGCGAAGCTCGAGCGTCTGAAGAACGAACAGGCCGAAGGCGCACCGTCCGGCCGGATCGAGCCGCCCGCGCTGCCGGGCGCCGACGCGAACGTCGCGTCCGCCGCGAGCGCGAACGCCGCGCCGGCCTACGACGGCCCGAATGCGCCGCCCGCTCACGTGCTTTCACAGGCGATGGACGCGATCGAGGACGACGGCAACTGGGACGGCGCGTTCGAGCTCGCCGATGGAACGAATGCAGGAACCGCTGCCGCGACGCCGGGACACACCGGCGCGCCGCACGCGGAAGTTGGACCCCACCTGAAAATTACGCTACGGGGGGTGGGCGAGAAGGACCTGGCGACTCTGATCGAGGAGCTGGGGAACCTGGGAAGCATCGTCGGAGAAAAGAAAGCGGACGCCGAGTACGTGGTATGGCTCGACTCGGACGTCCCCGCCGACGATATCGTCGCTGTGTGCTGCTTCGTGATCGATGAAAAGCAGATCACGATCGGCCGCGGCGATGCAGCGGCGCAATCCGCAGAAGCCCAGCCGGCGCGCCTGGAAGCGACGGCCACGCAGATTGCGCAACCCACGATACACGAAGAGCCGAAGCAATCGCAGGCGCACGCGGCGCCCGCATCCGCCGCTGGCAAGGAAGCAGTGAAGGAAGAAGCGGCGACGGCGGCGGGCTCGAAAGACCCGTCCGCCGCTCAGCCGGCAAAGTCCGCAGCAAGCGACGCCGACAAGAAAGCGCGCCCCCAGGCTGCGGCATCGGCGGAAGGCAGCTCGATTCGCGTCGGCGTGGAGAAGGTCGATCAGCTCATCAACCTGGTGGGCGAACTCGTCATCACGCAGGCGATGCTCGCGGAAACCACGAGCACGTTCGATCCCGCGTTGCACGACCGCCTGTTCAACGGCATGGCGCAGCTCGAGCGCAACGCGCGCGATCTGCAAGAGGCCGTCATGTCCATCCGCATGATGCCGATGGATTACGTTTTCAGCCGCTTCCCGCGCCTCGTGCGCGACATCGCCGGCAAGCTCGGCAAGGAAGTGGAACTCGTCACGTTCGGTCAGGCGACCGAACTCGACAAGAGCCTGATCGAGCGCATCATCGATCCGCTCACGCACCTCGTGCGCAACTCGCTCGATCACGGCATCGAGACCGTGGAAGCGCGCCGCGCGGCGGGCAAGTCGACGACCGGCCAGCTCGTGCTCTCGGCGGCGCATCACGGCGGCAACATCGTGATCGAAGTGAGCGACGACGGCGCGGGCCTGCGCCGCGACAAGATTCTCGCGAAGGCGCAGAAGCAGGGCATGCAGGTTTCCGAATCGATGAGCGACGAAGAAGTCTGGCAACTCATCTTCATGCCGGGCTTCTCGACCGCCGAACAAGTGACGGACATTTCCGGCCGCGGCGTCGGCATGGACGTGGTGAAGCGCAACATCCAGTCGATGGGCGGCCACGTCGAAATCATGTCGCGCCAGGGCGCGGGCACGACGACGAAGATCGTGCTGCCGCTCACGCTCGCGATTCTCGACGGCATGTCGGTGAAGGTCGGCAACGAGATCTTCATTCTGCCGCTCAACTTCGTGATGGAGTCGCTGCAACCGGTCGCCGAGGACATCTACACGGTCGCGAACGGCGAGCGCGTCGTGCGCGTGCGCGGCGAATATCTGCCGCTCGTCGCGCTGCATCGCGTGTTCGATGTCGAAGGCGCGCGCACGGAGCCGACGCAGGGCATCGTCACGATCATGCAGACGGAAGGACGCCGCTTCGCGATGCTGATCGACGAGCTCGTCGGCCAGCAGCAAGTCGTCGTCAAGAACCTCGAAACGAATTACCGCAAGGTGCACGGCATTTCCGCCGCGACCATCCTGGGCGACGGCAGCGTCGCGCTGATCGTCGACGTGGCCGCGCTCAACCGCGAATCGCGCGCACAGCACGGCGCGCACGCTCACTAATACCGAAGGAGTCTTTCATGGCAGACGTTCAATCGATTCAAACCGCTGCGCCTTCGCGTCGTGACACGCAAAACACGGAAGCAGCCGGACAGGAATTCCTCGTGTTCACGCTCGGCGCCGAGGAATACGGCATCGACATCCTGAAAGTGCAGGAGATTCGCGGCTACGACAACGTTACACGCATCGCGAATGCGCCCGGGTTCATCAAGGGCGTGATCAATCTGCGCGGCATCATCGTGCCGATCGTCGACATGCGCATCAAGTTCAATCTGGGCCGCGTCGAGTACGACAACCAGACGGTCGTCATCATCCTGAACGTCGCGCATCGCGTGGTCGGCATGGTCGTCGACGGCGTGTCGGACGTGCTCACGCTCACGCAGGAACAGGTGATGCCCGCGCCGGAATTCGGCGGCACGCTCGCGACCGAATATCTGACGGGCCTCGGCACGGTCGACGGCCGCATGCTGATCCTGATGGACATCGAGAAGCTCATGACGAGCCGCGAGATGGAGTTGATCGACTCCGTCGGCGCATAAAAACGTATTCAGGAAGCAGGAAGAAGCCATGCTGAAGAAGTTGTCGATCCGCACGACGCTCACGCTCGTCGGCTTGTTGTTCGTCGGTTGCGCGGCGCTCATCGGCGCACTCGCGCTCGTCGGACTGAACTCGGCCAATGCGTCGCTCGCGTCGCTCGCGCAGGAAGACATGGTCGCGATGCGCGCGCTTTCAGAAACGTCGTCGTATCTGCTGCGCTCGCGCGTGACGCTCGACCGCGTGCGTTCGCTCGCCGAAGCGGGCAATACGGAAGAAGCGAAGAAGGCGATCGATCGCGGCCAGTATCTGCTCGACAAGAGCAACGAGAACTGGAAGCTCTATCTCGATACGCCGAAGCCGATGCTCCCGAAGGACACGCTCGATGCGCTCGTCGCCCAGCACGAGACGCTCGTGAAGACCGGCGTGGAGCCGGAATTCACCGCGATCCGGGCGAACGACCTGGCCGCGTATCACGCGATCGCGGACACGAAGATCAGCCCGATGTTCGTCGCGTTCGATCAGGCCGTGACGGCTGCGGTCGCGTCGCATCAGGCGCACGCGGAAAGCTCGCGCGTCAGCACGTCGTCGAATATCGCGGCGCTCAACATGACGATCGGCGCGGTGCTCGTGCTCGCGGTGCTGATGCTGATCGGCACGCGCATGGCGCTCTCCAGCCTGATCGTGAAGCCGATCAACGAGGCCGTCGATCACTTCGACCGCATCTCGCGCGGCGATCTCACGCAGTCCGCGCAGAGCGAAAGCGGCAACGAAATCGGCCGCCTGTTCGCGGGTATCGAGCGCATGCGCGGCAATCTGACGACGATGGTCGGCGCGGTACATCGCGGCGCGGAATCGATCGATGTCGGCGCGCATGAAATCGCGAGCGGCAACACGGATCTGTCGCAGCGCACGGAAGAGCAGGCGGCGTCGCTGCAGGAAACGGCGTCGAGCATGGAAGAGCTCACGAGCACGGTGAAGCAGAACGCCGACAACGCGCGCCAGGCGAGCCAGCTCGCGGTGAACGCGTCGGATATCGCTTCGCGCGGCGGTGAAGTCGTCGAGCAGGTCGTCGAGACGATGCACGCCATTGCATCGAGCTCGAACAAGGTCGTGGACATCATCGGCGTGATCGAAGGCATCGCGTTCCAGACCAACATTCTCGCGTTGAACGCGGCCGTGGAAGCGGCGCGCGCGGGCGAGGAAGGGCGAGGATTCGCGGTCGTGGCGGGCGAAGTGCGCTCGCTCGCGCAACGCAGCGCGGCGGCGGCGAAGGAAATCAAGGCGCTCATCGGCGATTCGGCCGCGAAGGTCGACAGCGGCACGGAACTCGTCGCGCGCGCCGGTCAGACGATGAGCGAGATCGTGCAGGCGGTGCGCCGCGTGACCGACATCATGGGCGAGATCAGCGCGGCGTCGGAGGAACAGTCCGATGGCATCGAGCAGGTCAATCGCGCCGTCACGCAGATGGACAGCGTGACGCAGCAGAACGCCGCGCTCGTCGAGCAGGCGGCCGCCGCTGCGGCATCGCTCGAAGAGCAGACGCGTCAGCTGAAGGACGTGGTCGCGCAATGGCGCGTGCAAGGCGCGGCGGCAGCGCCGGCGCGCACGAGCGCATCGACGGCCGTGGCGCGTCTTGCGCCGGCGGCGCGCGTCGAACCGTCGACGTCTTCGGTTGCAGCGAAAGCGAAAGCTGTCGAGACGCCAAAAGTTGCGCCGGAAGCGGCCGTTAATAAGGAAGCAGTCAAGGAAACAGTCAAGCCGGCGATCAAGCCGGCGAGCGTTGCCAAGCCCGCTGCGGCACCGCGTGCGAAAGCGACGACCGCCGACGACGGCGACTGGGAAACCTTTTAACCGGACCGGAACGAAAACGGCCATGCAGGCATCGCGCACCACGATCGACACGCAGGAAAAGCGCGAGTCCGCATGGTCGAGCGCGACGAACACGCCACATCGGACGTCGGGGACGACGTCAAGGAAGCACGAAACATCATGATGGCAACGCGCAACGCGCGCGTCGACTTGCCCGCCAATGTGCGCGGCACGGAAGTCGAGCGCGATTTCGAATTCACATCGGCGGATTTCGCCCGCATTCGCGAGCTGATTCATCGCCGCGCAGGCATCTCGCTGTCGGACCACAAACGCGACATGGCGTACAGCCGCCTCGCGCGCCGGCTGCGCGCCTGCGGCATCGATACGTTCAAGCAGTATCTCGACCGTCTCGAAACCAACGACGACAACGCCGAATGGGAAGCGTTCGTCAACGCGCTGACCACGAACCTGACGGCGTTTTTCCGCGAGTCGCATCACTTTCCGATTCTCGCGGACTTCGTGAAGCGCCGGCAGCAGCCGTTCTCGGTGTGGTGCTCGGCGGCGTCGACCGGCGAGGAGCCGTATTCCATCGCGATGACGCTCGTCGAAGCGTTGGGCGAACACGCCGCGCGCCAGTGCACGGTGTTCGCGAGCGACATCGACAGTCAAGTGCTCGCGAAAGCCGAAGCGGGCGTGTATTCGCTCGATCAGGTGAAGGCATTGCCCGTCGAGCGTCTCAAGCGCTTCTTCCTGAAGGGCACGGGCGCGCACGCGGGTCTCGTCAAAGTGCGCCCCGAGTTGCGCGCGATGGTGAACTTCGGCCGCGTGAATCTGACCGAAGCGCGCTACGACGTGAAAGGCCCGTTCGACGCGATCTTCTGCCGCAACGTGATGATCTACTTCGACAAGCCGACGCAGGGCCAGGTGCTCACGCGCTTCGAGCCGCTGATGAAGCCGGGCGCTCTGCTCTTCGCGGGGCATTCGGAGAACTTCACGTATGTGTCGCAGGCGTTCAGGCTGCGCGGCCAGACCGTGTACGAACTCACGCGCGATACGAAGGTTGCGAGCGGATCGAAGCGCGCGCTCGCGGGAGAGCCGGCATGAGCGGTCTGCCAATGGCGTCGAATCTCTATTTCGACAATCACTTCAAGAAGCAGGGCGTGAAGCTCCTGCCGAACGAGTTCTACATGACGAGCGAAGACATGGTGCTCGTCACGGTGCTGGGTTCATGCGTGGCGGCGTGCATCCACGATCGCACGGCGGGCATCGGCGGCATGAATCACTTCATGCTGCCCGATGACGGTTCCGACGCGTCGCACGCATCGTCGGATTCGATGCGCTACGGCGCGTACGCGATGGAAGTGCTCATCAACGAGCTCATCAAGCGCGGCGGACGGCGCGAGCGCTTCGAAGCGAAGGTGTTCGGCGGCGGCGCGGTGCTCGCGGGCATGACGACCATCAACATCGGCGATCGCAATTCGGAGTTCGTGCGGCGTTATCTCGCGCTGGAAAAGATTCGCATCGTCGCCGAGGACTTGCAGGGCGCGCATCCGCGCAAGGTCGCGTTCATGCCGCGCTCGGGTCAGGTGATGGTCAAGAAGCTGAAGACGGCGCATGACCCGGTGGTCGTCGAGCGCGAGCAGGCGCTCGTGCAGCGCACGCCGGAAGAGCGCGCGGAGCGGCTCGCGAAAGCGCGTGCGCGCGTCGAGCTGTTTCAGTCGAACGCGAAACCGCGTGCGGAGTCGTTCACGACGAATGCATCGGCGGCGAAGCGCCCGCGCGTCGAGTTGTTCACGTCGCGTCTCAAGACCGTGGAGGAAGCATGAACACAGCGCCAAAGATCAAAGTGCTGTGCGTCGACGATTCGGCGCTCGTGCGCAGCCTGATGACCGAGATCATCAACGCGCAGCCCGACATGCACGTCTGCGCGACCGCGCCCGATCCGCTCGTCGCGCGCGAGCTCATCAAGCTGCATAACCCGGACGTGCTCACGCTCGACGTCGAAATGCCGCGCATGGACGGCCTCGACTTCCTGGAAAAGCTGATGCGCCTGCGACCGATGCCGGTCGTGATGGTGTCGTCGCTGACCGAGCGCGGCAACGAAATCACGCTGCGCGCGCTGGAACTCGGCGCGGTCGATTTCGTCACGAAGCCGAAAGTCGGCATCCGCGACGGCATGCTCGATTACGCGGAAAAGCTCGCCGACAAGGTGCGCGCCGCATCGCGGGCACGCGTGAAGCAGACGACGCACGCGGCGAGCGCGCCGGCGAACGCGGCGACGCACAAGCCCGCGCCGCATTTCAACAATCCGCTCGTGTCGACGGAAAAGCTCGTGATCGTCGGCGCTTCGACGGGCGGAACGGAAGCGATCCGCGAAGTGCTCGTGCCGCTGCCGCCCGATGCGCCCGCGGTGCTCATCGCGCAGCACATGCCGCCGGGCTTCACGAAGTCGTTCGCGCAGCGCCTGAACGGGCTGTGCCGCATCACCGTGAAGGAAGCCGAGCACGGCGAGCGCGTGTTGCCGGGCCACGCGTACATCGCGCCCGGCCACGCGCATCTGGTGCTCGCGAGGAGCGGTGCGAACTATGTCGCGCATCTGTCGGATGCGCCGCCCGTGAACCGGCATCGGCCTTCGGTCGACGTGCTGTTCCGTTCGGCGGCGCAGCACGCGGGCAAGAACGCGATCGGCGTGATCCTGACCGGCATGGGCCGCGACGGCGCCGCCGGTCTTCTGGACATGCAGCAGGCGGGCGCTTACACGCTCGCGCAGGACGAAGCGAGTTGCGTGGTGTTCGGCATGCCGCGCGAAGCGATTGCAATGGGCGGTGCGAGCGAAATCGCGCCGCTCTCTGAAATGAGCCGGCGCGTGATGGCGCGGCTTGCCTCGATGGGCGAACGCGTACAGCGCGTCTGAACTTTGGATTTAAGCGGCGCCGCCGCATTGAGAACACACTGGAGTCATGATGGACAAGAACATGAAGATCCTCGTCGTCGACGATTTTCCGACGATGCGCCGTATCGTGCGTAACCTGCTCAAGGAGCTGGGCTACGGCAACGTCGACGAAGCCGAAGACGGCGCGGCGGGCCTCGCGCGTCTGCGCGGCGGCGGCTTCGACTTCGTGATCACCGACTGGAACATGCCGAACCTCGACGGCCTGTCGATGCTTCAGCAGATCCGCGCGGACGCGACGCTCTCGCATCTGCCGGTGCTGATGGTGACGGCCGAGTCGAAGAAGGAAAACATCATCGCGGCGGCGCAAGCGGGCGCGAACGGTTACGTGGTGAAGCCTTTCACGGCCGCCACGCTCGACGAGAAGCTCACCAAGATTCTCGAGAAGATGGCCAAAGCGGGGAGCTGATCTTGAACGATCTGACCACTGAACTCGCAGCCGCGGTCGCCGCGGTTGCCGAAAGCGAAGGCGATCCGTCGAGCGACCGCATTCTCGCGCGCATCGGCCAACTGACGCGCACGCTGCGCGATTCGATGCGCGAGCTCGGCCTCGACAAGCAGGTCGAAGCTGCCGCGCAAGCCGTGCCCGACGCGCGCGACCGCCTGAAATATGTCGCGACGATGACCGAGCAGGCCGCCGAGCGCGCGCTCAACGCGATCGAGCTTGCCAAGCCGATGCAGGAATCGCTGCAAACCGAAGCGCAGGCGCTCGACGCGCGCTGGGCGAAGTGGTACGGCGCGCCGCTCGCGCAGGGCGAGGCGGGGGAACTGCTCGCGCAGACGCGCTCGTTCCTGCAGAGCGTGCCGGAGCGCACGCAGGCGACCAATGCCCAATTGCTCGAAATCATGCTCGCGCAGGATTTCCAGGATCTGACCGGCCAGGTCATCAAAAAGATTACGGACGTCGTGTATCTGATCGAGCAGCAATTGCTGGGCGTTTTGCTCGAGAACATCGCGCCGGAACGCCGCGAGCAGTTCGCTGCATCGGCGGCGGCGCTCATGTCGGCAGTGTCGACCGGCAGTCCGGAAAGCCTGCTGAACGGTCCGCAAATCAATCCCGAAGGACGCAGCGACGTCGTGCAGGATCAGTCACAAGTGGACGATCTGCTCGCCAGCCTGGGATTTTGAGGGTGATTTTGTAAGCCTTCGTAACTTAGGCCGGCATCGAAGTTGCGAGATGACGC
The DNA here is from genome assembly GCF_023630985.1 of Caballeronia sp. ATUFL_F1_KS39. Lineage (NCBI taxonomy): Bacteria > Pseudomonadati > Pseudomonadota > Betaproteobacteria > Burkholderiales > Burkholderiaceae > Caballeronia > Caballeronia sp. ATUFL_F1_KS39. Next base: position 220,989 of record NZ_JALQDZ010000001.1, read on the forward strand.
GAAGCGCATACCATTGCGCTTCGCGTTTTTTATTTCGTGCGCTTGCGAACGTTAGGACGGTTCCACCTGGCTGGCATACTGACGATGTTCGCGCCCGCACGATTTTGGGGCGAAAGGCGGTGGCGCATCTGTCACTCAATCGTCAAGCACCGGTCTCTGAATCAAGTGGCGGGGCCGGCGGATAACCGATAGGAGGCCCAGTGAAGGCACCGAAGCAATCCCGTCATGGGCATCTCATGAGCGCGTTGGCAATCGTTGCCGGCGCGCTCGGCGTGAGCGCGGCAGCGCCCGCCTACGCCGTGCTCGGCGGCCAGCCGATGGCAGCGCCGCAAGGCGCCACGGCGGAATCATCCACGGCCGCGGTCGCGCGTGCGGCCGTCGCAAGCGGCGCATCGAGCGCATCGACGACATCGGCGTCGAACTACACCGTTCGCACGACCACGCTCGCGAGCGGAACGGTCATCAACGAATATTTGTCGACGGAAGGCGTCGTGTTCGGCATCGCGTGGCACGGTCCCCGCATGCCGGATCTCGCCAGCCTGCTCGGCAGCTATTTCCCGCAGTATCAGCAGGGCCTGAAGGCGCAACGCGCCGCGCGCGGCGGCCGCGGGCCGGTCAGCGTGCAGGATTCCGGACTCGTCGTGGATTCGGGCGGTCACATGGGCTCGTTCGCGGGCAGCGCGTATTTGCCGCAATCGTTGCCTGCCGGCGTGTCCGCCAGCGACATCCAGTAAGCGACGGGAGACTCAGTATGCATAGAACGACACTCGGCCATCCCGCTCTCTCTTCGTCCCGGCGCGGCGGCTTTGCCCGCTGGCTCGGCGTGCTCTGCCTTTCCGTCATGCTCGCGGCCTGCGGCGGTGGCGGCGGCGACGACTCCAGTTCCAGCAGCGGCGGCGGTTCGTCGGGCGGCTCCGGCGGCTCGGGCGGTTCCAGCGGCGGCGGCTCGACCACCAGCACCGCGAACGCGCAGCCGATCGCGCCCAACGGCACGAACGCGGTGGCGATCAACGTCAACTCCGGCGCCGCGGGCTTCGTCAACATTCCGAACGTATCGGTGACGGTGTGCGCGCCGGGCTCGTCGGTGTGTCAGACGATCGACAACATTCAGGTCGACACGGCGTCCTTCGGCCTGCGCATTCTCGGATCGGCGGCGCAGAACGTGCTCGGCAGCCTGCCGACCTCGCGCGCGTCGAACGGCGGGCAGCTCGCCGAATGCGCCGGTTTCGCCGACGGCTACACGTGGGGCACCGTCCGCACGGCCGACGTGAAGATGGGCACGGAAGTGGCGTCGGGCGTGCCGATTCAGATCATCGGCGATCTGAGTGCATCCGCGGCGCCGACCGGCGACAACGGCTGTCCGTCCGGCAGCGACGAAAATTCGACCGCCGACATCGGCGCGAACGGCATTCTCGGCATCGGCCCGCAGGCCTACGACTGCGGCGACGGCTGCGCGAGCACGGCGCTCAACGCGATGTACTTCTCGTGCACCAACGGCGCGAATTGCTCGGGTGTCGCGGTGCCGCTGGCGCAGCAAGTGACGAATCCGGTCACCAAGTTCGCGGTCAACAACAACGGCGTGATCGTGCAATTGCCGCCCGTTGCCGATAACGGCGCGGCCACCGCGACCGGCGTGCTGATATTCGGCATCGGCACGCAGAGCAACAACGGGATCAGCAACGTGACGAAGTACGGCACCGATCCCTATGGCGACCTGACCGGCACGTACAAGGGCAAGACGTACAAGACGTTCTTCGACACCGGGTCGAACGGCAACTTCTTCCAGGATAGTTTTCCGCTGTGCAACGGATCGTCGGCGTTCTATTGCCCGAGCGCGACGCAGTCGCTGTCGACCACGATCAAAGGCAGCGAAGGCAACAGCGCCACCGTGCCGTTCCTGCTCGCCAACGCGAGCACGCTGACACAAGGCAAGAACAAGTTCGCCTTCAACAGTCTCGGCGGTCAGTTGGGCATGTCGAACTTCTTCGACTTCGGCCTGCCGTTCTTCTTCGGCCGGCATGTCTACGTCGGATACCAGTTGCCGAACAGCTCGGCCTACGTGGCGTTCTGACCGTTCGGACGTTCGCCCGATAAAAAACCGGCTGCGTTTGCGCGCAGCCGGTTTTTTTACGTCATTCGTCCGCGCGTGGTTTGCGTGGCGCGCGTTCGGCGAGCGCGTCGTAGAGCCAGCGCGGCAGGACGTGCATCAGCATGCCCGCGACGCGCATCTGCCATGGAAACGTCGCGTAGCGCACCTTGCGTTCGATCGCGTCGGCGGCTTTCGCGGCGAAGCGGTCGGCGTCCATCAGGAACGGCATGCGATACGGATTGTGCGCGGTCATCTCCGAGCGCACGTAGCCCGGCGCGATCGTGACGACGGCCACGCCGAGCGGGCGCATCTCCACGCGCAACGATTCCAGATATTTCGCCACCGCCGATTTCGACGCGCTGTACGCGCCGCCGCCGGGCAGCCCGCGCACGCCCGCGACGCTTGCAATGCCGACGAGCGTGCCGCGCCGCGCGGCCGTCATCGACGCGACGAACGGCTCGAACGTCGCGACCATGCCGAAATAGTTCACGTCCATCACTGCACGGAAGGTGTCGAGATCGCCGTGGCCCGTCAGCGCGCCGCGGCTCATGCCCGCGTTCGCGATGACGACATCCGCCGTGCCGTGCTCCGCGATGAAGCGGCGCGCGGCATCGGCGAGCGCGTCGGGGTCGCGCACATCGGCGGGATAGATCGAGATGGAGCTTTGCAGATGACGGGCCGCGAATGCGGCGAGGGAATCGGCGCGGCGGGCGACGAGGCCGAGGATGGCCCCGCGCTTCACATACTCTTCGGCCATTGCAAGGCCGATGCCGCTCGACGCCCCGGTGATAAAGACCTTCAACCGAACTGCGGTCATGCGGAGCGTCGGTGCTTACAGCTTCTTGTCGCGGACTTGCTGGACGAGGAAGTCCATGACCTGCGTCGTCCCCGGCAGGCTGTTGGTCATCGCCGGGCCGGTTTCGTACTTGCCCTGCACGACGACCGTCGGCACGCCGTCGATCTTGTAGTCCTGCAGGAGCTTGGCGTCGCGCTGCACGGCGCTTTGCGTCGAGAACGAGTTATACGCGTCCATGTACTTCTTCGGATCGACGCCCTGCGTCTTGAGGAAGTCCGCCTGCGCCTGCGGCGTCAGCAGATAGTTCTTCTTCACGTGGATTTCGTTGAACACGGCCGGCGTGACCTTTTCCGCGACGCCGAGCGCGTCGAGCGCGTGATACATCTTAGAGTGCGGAATGAAGTCGTCGCGGAATGCCACCGGCACGCGCTTGAACACGACGTCCGGACCTTGCTTCTTCGCCCATGCCTCGATGTACGGCTCGAACTCGTTGCAATGCGGGCAGCCGTACCAGAAGAACTCGATGACCTCGACCTTGCCCGCAGGCGCGGCGATCGGCTGAGCCGCCTGCAGCACGGTGTAATCCTTGCCGGCGGTGGGCGCGGCCATCGCGGAATTCGCGACGCTCAGGGATGCGGCTGCGATGCCGAGGGAGAGAGCCAACGCGCTAAAGATTTTTTTCATGATTGAAGAGATACGCAATGGAAACGCGACGGAACAAAAGCAGGCCCATAAGTGGGACATACGACGCTTAAGCCACGCTTAAGCGTCGCGGCGCTTCGACTTCGTTTGCTGCGTTATTGCTTCGTTATTGCTTCGAGAAACGGATGACGGCGGTATCGACGCCCGCATCGGACAGACGCTGGCGCGCGGTGTTCATGTCCTCGAACTTCGCGAACGGCCCGATCCGCACGCGATAGTACGTGACGCCGCCTGCATCGCGCTGCGTGACCTTCGATTCGAAGCCCTGGAAGCCGAGACGCGCGCGCTGCTGTTCGGCATCCGCCTGCGTCTTGTACGCGCCGACTTGCAGGAAGTAGCCCGTGTTCGGCTCGCCGGGCGCGGGCGGCGTGGTCTTCGCCGTCGTGGGCGCCGAGCCGCCCTTCGGCGGCGTGGCGTTCGCGTTGCTCGTCGCGGCGGGCGCGCCCGGTGCGGCTTCGGGCTTCTTCGCGGGCGCCGTGCTCGCGGTCTTCGGCGCCGATGCCGTTGCGCCCGACGGCGGTACTTCGACGATCTGCGGCTCGTCGAGCATGCCCGACGACTGCGTCTGATTGTTGGTCTGGCCCGGCGCGGTGTTGGGCGGCGTGGGCTGCGCGGCTTGCGGCACCGCCTGGCCCGGCGTCTTGCCTTGCAGCGGACGATTCGGATCGTACGGTTGCGCGGCGGCAGGCGCGGAGTTGGCCTCGGACGGCGGCGGCGCGACCTTCGCCACGAATGGCGTGGGCGCACGCGTGATGTACAGCGCGACGATTACGGCAATCGCGAGGCCGACGATCAGGCCCAGCACGATACCGATGAACGTTCCCCCCGTTTGCTTCGACTGCTTCGATGTGCGGCGTGGTTTTGCCATCGTATGAATCACCTGCGAGAAAGTCTTCTGGTTGGGCGACGATTATAGCGGCGGCTCAAGACAAGCCCGCGCCAGGCATCTGCTTGCGCACGCCGAAAATTCTGAATTCGTGCGTGCGCGGCAGAAGGGTCACATCTTTTGAGGAGCGGAAACGCCGATGGTCGCGAGACCGTTTTCGAGAACTTGACGCGTCGCCGCGAGCAGCGCGATGCGCGCGGTGCGTTCCTTTTCGTCGTCCACGAGCACGCGCTCCGCATTGTAGAACGAGTGAAATTCGCCAGCGAGATCGCGCAGATAGAACGCGACGGCGTGCGGCGCGAGTTCGTCGGCGGCGTGCGCGAGCATTTCGGGGAATTCGGCGAGCTTGTTGAGCAGCGCCATTGCGCGGTCGCTCGACAGCGGCGAGAGATTGGCCTGCGCTGCCTTCGAAATGTCGCCGCCGAACTTCTCCTTCCAGTCGTTCAGGATCGTGCAAATGCGCGCGTGCGCGTATTGCACGTAATAGACCGGATTCTCGTCGTTCTGCTTGAGCGCGAGGTCGATGTCGAACACGAATTCGGTGTCGGCCTTGCGCGAAATGAGGAAGAAGCGCACGGCATCGCGGCCGCGGCGGATGGTGTCCTCGTCGATCTGATCGGGCGCGGTTTCGTGGCCCGGCGTGAGTCCGCCCGACCATTCGATCAGATCGCGCACCGTCACGTAGCTGCCCGCGCGTTTGGAGATTTTCACTTCCTGGCCGTCGCGCATGACGGTGACCATCTTGTGCAGCACGTAGTCGGGATAGCCCTTCGGAATGCCGATGCCGAGTCCCTGCAAGCCGGCGCGCACGCGCGCGATCGTGCCGTGATGGTCCGAGCCCTGGATGTTGATGACCTTCGTGTAGCCGCGTTCCCACTTGGTCACGTGATACGCCACGTCCGGCACGAAGTACGTGTACGTGCCGTCGGACTTCTTCATGACGCGGTCCTTGTCGTCGCCGTCGTCGGTGGTGCGCAGCCACAGCGCGCCGTCCTGCTCGTACGTCTTGCCGGCATCGACGAGCGCCGCGACCGTCTTCTCGACACGGCCTTCCTTGTACAGCGACGACTCCAGATAGAACTGGTCGAACTTCACGCCGAACGCGGTGAGATCCATGTCCTGCTCGTGACGCAGATACGCGACCGCGAAATGACGGATGGCTTCGAGGTCCTCGACGTCGCCTTTGCCCTTCACCGGTTCGCCGTCCTTCGCCGCGACGGTTTCGCCCGCCATGTAGTCGCGCGCGATATCGGCGATGTACTCGCCGTTGTACGCCGCTTCCGGCCACTGCTCGTCGCCCGGCTTGAGGCCGCGCGCGCGCAGTTGCGTGGACGTGGCGAGATTGCCGATCTGCACGCCCGCGTCGTTGTAGTAGAACTCGCGATGCACGTCGTAGCCCTGCGTTTCGAGCAGGTTCGAGAGCGCATCGCCGAGCGCCGCCTGACGGCCGTGGCCGACATGCAGCGGGCCCGTCGGGTTCGCTGATACGAATTCGACGAGCACGTGCCTGCCGGCGTCGCGCGTCGAACGGCCGAACGCGGCGGCTTCGCCGAGCACGGCCGGGATCACGTCTTGCTTGGCCGTCGCCGAAAGACGCAGATTGATGAAGCCCGGACCCGCCACTTCGGCGCTCTCGACGAGACCCTTCGCGGCCGGCAGGCCGAGCACCGCATCGACGATCTGCTGCGCGAGCTGACGCGGATTCGCGCGCAGCGGCCTGGCGAGCTGCATCGCGACATTCGACGCCACGTCGCCGTGCGCCGCGACCTTCGGTCGTTCGAGGACGATCGTGGGCGTGACGAAAGCCGCTTCGCTGGCGCCTTGTGTGGCTTGCGCGACCTGCTTGACCGCGTCGGTGATGAGCGTTTCGAGAGTGTGTTTATGTGCGGGCAGCATGCTGAATGTGATCCAGTGGAGCGAGGGCTGACGGGGCGCGTTCCGGCGTGCATGCCGGCTCGGAAGGACGTCTTCGCGACGCGTTGGCCCCGCATGTGGTGTTGGCAGGCGAACGGAACCGGCCACCACATAAAGTGGGGATTTTAGCAGGTGCTAATATGTCGAATCAGGGTGTCGTCATGTTGTCAGGGAGACCGGCTCGTCTGCGCGTTTCGTTTGCAAACCGCCTATGACCCAACATAAACAAAAGGACCATGCCATGCTGATCACATTCAAATCCCCGGCCGCACCGGATGTCATCATGCTCGAGAACCTCGCGGAGTACTTGCTCGGCATCATCGGCAAGCAGCTCACGGCGCGGGGCGTCATCACGCACGATGAAATTCCCGCCGCCATTCAGAAGCTCGAAGCGGCGGTCGTCACCGACAAGAGAGAGCGCGCCGAGCACGACGGCCGTTTTCATGAAGGCGAAGAAGGACATGAGCCGCACGAGCTTCCCATTGGGCTCGCGCAGCGCGCGTTTCCTTTCCTCGACATGCTTCGCCTCGCGCAAAAGCACGACAAGGACATTCTCTGGGGCGTCTGAGGCGCGCGATTCGCAGCGACACAAAGAAAAACCCGCATCGTTTCCGATGCGGGTTTTTTTCTTCCGACGAAACGTCTGACGGCTTCAGTCGCGCTGCGGCGGGTTACTGCGACTGGCCGCCTTCCGGCCCGGCGGGTTTCGCGGGCGGATGTTGCTTCTTCGGCTTCTTCGGTTTCTTCTTGTGCTCGGTTTGCGGCGGCGAGTACGACGAAGCCTCGGTGCTGCTCGCCTGCGCGAAAGCGGCGGTACTCGACGCGGCGAGCAAAGCCGCGGTGATCGCTACGGTTACGGCGGACGTCATCTTCTTCATGCGACTTTCTCCGTTGACGAAAAGAATGCGTTGGCCGTCATGTCGACGGCTTATCGCGCTGACAAGTCTACGGAATTCAAAAATTTCCCGCCTGTTCCGTGCATATTCCGGCTATCAGTTGCGCGATATGTCGTTTTCACGATGCCTTAGCGCAACGGCGCGAGCGCGCGTTCGGCGTCGGAGGTCGAGATCGCCATGCGTTCGGCGTAGCTCGCGAGCTGATCGTCGCCGATCTTGCCCACCGAAAAGTACGTGCTGTCCGGATGCGCGATATAGAAGCCCGAGACGCTCGCGGCCGGCAGCATCGCGAGCGATTCGGTCACGCTCATGCCGATCTCGTTCGCCTGAAGCACTTCGAACATGTCGCGCTTGACGAGGTGATCCGGGCACGCCGGATAACCCGGCGCCGGACGAATGCCGACGTACTTCTCCGCGATCAGCGCATCGTTGTCGAGCGTCTCGTTCGCGGCGTAGCCCCACAGTTCGCGGCGCACGCGCGCATGAAGCGCTTCGGCGAAGGCTTCCGCGAAACGGTCGGCGAGCGCCTTCAGCATGATCGCGCTGTAGTCGTCGTGATCGGCTTCGAACTGTTGTTCCTTTTTATCGACGCCGATGCCCGCCGTCACCGCGAACATGCCGATGTAGTCCTTCACGCCCGAATCCTTCGGCGCGATGAAATCGGCGAGCGAGCGGTTCGGGCGCATCACGCCATCGACGACCGGACGCACGCTTTGTTGACGCAGATTGCGCCACGTCATCGCCACTTGCGAGCGCGATTCGTCCGTGTAGATCTCGATGTCGTCGTCGTTCACGGTGTTGGCGGGCAAAAGCGTGATGACGCCGTTCGCCGTCAGCCAGCGGCCCTGAATGAGGCGCGAGAGCATCGACTTGCCGTCGGAGAACACGCGCCGCGCCGACTCGCCGACGATCTCGTCATTGAGAATCGCGGGATAGGGACCGGCGAGATCCCACGTCTGAAAGAACGGACCCCAGTCGATGTAATTCGCCAGTTCCGCGAGGTCGTAGTTCTTGAACACGCGCCGCCCGATGAAGCTCGGCTTCTTCGGCGCGTAGGCGCTCCAGTCGATCTTCGTCTTGTTGGCGCGCGCTTCGTCGTACGTGACCATCGGCTGCGCTTTGCGGTTCGCGTGCTGCGTGCGGATGCGCTCGTAGTCGCTCTTGAGTTCGTCGAGATACTTCGCCGCGCCTTCGTCCGACAACAGGCTCGACGCCACCGACACCGAACGCGACGCATCCGGCACGTACACGACCGGCCCTTCGTAATGCGGCGCGATCTTCACGGCGGTATGCACGCGCGAAGTCGTCGCGCCGCCGATGAGCAGCGGCGTCTGCTTGCCGCGGAAGTATTCGTCGCGCTGCATTTCGGACGCGACATAAGCCATCTCTTCGAGGCTCGGCGTGATCAGTCCCGACAGCCCGATGATGTCCGCGCCTTCTTCCTTCGCCTTCTGCAGGATGGTCGCGCAGGGCACCATCACGCCCATGTTGACCACTTCGAAGTTGTTGCACTGGAGCACGACCGACACGATGTTCTTGCCGATGTCGTGCACATCGCCCTTCACGGTCGCGATGACGATCTTGCCCTTCGGCCGCACGTCCGCGCCGGCATCGGCGAGACGCTTCTTCTCTTCTTCGATGAACGGGATCAGGTGCGCGACCGCCTGCTTCATCACGCGCGCCGACTTCACGACTTGCGGCAGGAACATCTTGCCCGCGCCGAACAGGTCGCCGACGATGTTCATGCCGTCCATCAGCGGGCCTTCGATCACGTTGATCGGACGACCGCCGGCCTTGTCGATCTTCTGCCGCACTTCTTCCGTATCTTCGACGATGAAGTTCGTGATGCCGTGCACGAGCGCATGCGACAGACGCGCCTCGACCGGCTGATTGCGCCATTCGAGGTTTTCTTCCTTCTTCGCGGCGCCGGTCTTGAACTTGTCCGCGATTTCGAGCAGACGGTCGGTGCCGTCCTCACGACGATTCAGCACGACGTCTTCCACGCGCTCGCGCAACTCGGCGTCGAGATCGGCATACACGCCGAGCTGGCCCGCGTTGACGATGCCCATGTCCATGCCAGCCTGAATCGCGTGATACAGAAACACGGTATGGATCGCCTCGCGCACCGGATCGTTGCCGCGAAACGAGAACGACACGTTCGACACGCCGCCGCTCACTTTCGCGTGCGGCAGGTTCTGCTTGATCCAGCGCGTCGCTTCGATGAAATCGACCGCGTAGTTGTTGTGCTCTTCGATGCCCGTCGCGATTGCGAAGATGTTCGGATCGAAGATGATGTCTTCGGGCTCGAAGCCGACTTCGTTCACGAGAATGTCGTAAGAGCGTTTGCAGATTTCCGTCTTGCGCTGAAACGTGTCGGCCTGGCCTTGCTCGTCGAAGGCCATCACCACCGATGCCGCGCCGTAGCGGCGAATCAGCTTCGCGTGATGAACGAACTGCTCCTTGCCTTCCTTCAGCGAGATCGAATTGACGATCGCCTTGCCTTGCACGCATTTCAGGCCCGCTTCGATCACGTCCCACTTCGACGAGTCGATCATGATCGGCACGCGCGCGATATCCGGCTCCGACGCGATCAGATTCAGAAAGCGCACCATCGCGGCTTTCGAATCGAGCATCGCTTCGTCCATGTTGATGTCGATGACCTGCGCGCCGTTCTCGACCTGCTGGCGCGCGACGGCGAGCGCTTCGTCGAACTGGCCGTTCAGGATCATGCGCGCGAACGCCTTCGAGCCGGTCACGTTCGTGCGCTCGCCGACGTTGATGAAAAGCGAGCCGTCGGTGACGTTGAACGGCTCGAGGCCGGAAAGACGCATCGTGTGATCGGTCATGTCTTGTTCTCTTCTCTGATTCAGGCGGCGTCGCGGTATTGCGAGGGGAAAGCGCGCGGCTTCACTTCGGCGAGCGCCTTCGCGATTTCCGCGATGTGCTCCGGCGTCGTGCCGCAGCAGCCGCCCGCGACGTTGACGAGCCCGGCGGACGCGAATTCCTTCAGCAATCCGGACGTTACGTCCGGCGTCTCGTCGAAGCCGGTGTCGCTCATCGGATTCGGTAGGCCCGCGTTCGGGTAGCAGGACACGTAGGTATCGCACAGCTTCGCCAGCTCGGCGATGTACGGACGCATCAGCGCCGCGCCGAGCGCGCAGTTCAGGCCGAACGTGAGCGGCTTCGCGTGACGCAGCGAGTTCCAGAACGCCTCGACCGTTTGCCCGGAGAGAATGCGGCCCGATGCATCGGTGACGGTGCCGGAGATCATGATCGGCACGAGTTCGCCGGTGTCCTCGAACAGTTGATCGAGCGCGAACAGCGCGGCCTTTGCATTGAGCGTGTCGAAGATCGTTTCGACGAGGAACAGATCGCAGCCCGCATCGAGCAGCGCCTTCGCCTGCTCGTAGTACGCGTCGCGCAGTTCGTCGAAGGTCACGTTGCGCGCGCCCGGATCGTTCACGTCGGGCGAAATGCTCGCGGTCTTCGGCGTCGGTCCGATCGCGCCCGCGACGAAACGCGGCTTGTCGGGCGTCGAGTATTTGTCGCAGGCTTCGCGCGCAAGCTTCGCCGACTCGATGTTCATCTCGGCGGCGAGGTCTTCCATGCCGTAATCGGCCTGGGCGACACGCGTCGCGCCGAACGTGTTCGTTTCGAGGATGTCCGCGCCCGCAGCCAGATACTGCTCGTGAATCTCGCGGATCACCTGCGGCTGCGTGATCGACAGCAGTTCGTTATTGCCCTTGATGTCGCGGCCGTAGTCCTTGAAGCGCTCGCCGCGATACGCGGCTTCGTCGAGCTTGTAGCGCTGGATCATCGTGCCCATCGCGCCGTCGAGAATCAGGATGCGCTTTTGCAGCAGCGCGGGCAGCGCGGCGCCGCGCGTATAGGCGCGCGCGGGGGCTTTCGGAATGGCGTTCTGGGTCATGACGGACGAGGCCTGCACCAAATGTGAAATAGCCTGACATTGTAGCCGCAGCGCGCAACGGTCGCTCCCGATGGGCGGGCGCGTGCGCGATTCCGGGCGGGCAAAAAAAGAACCCCGCCTGGCGCGGGCGGGGTCTTTGGGAAGTGGCGAGTGTCGCCTGTGCCGCTGGTCCGGGCGGCGGCGGGCGCGAGCGGCATGGCGCCGCACGCGCGCGTGCATGCATCAGTGAAGCACGACGGGTTGATTCATCAAGATATCGAACTGGCCGAGGAATTCATCGACATCCTCGAGCGACGGCTCTTCGGCGATCAACTGTTGCACGTGCTCGCGAAACTTCGCCGCGAGCGCGCCGTCGATGAAGATCTCCCGCTGCGTGTTCTTGTCGACGATCTCGTAGCCGCCCGCCTTCATGGCGAGGTGGTTGTCTTGCGGCGGAAATTCGACGACGCAATAGTTGGGGCTGTTGTAGATCATTTGCATGGCGACACTCCTTATTCCTTGTTTGCTCCGTGGCAATCCTGAATCGTAGTTGGAGCGATTGGGTTGGAATTCAAGGGGTGGCCTCGACGTGATGCCGGTTGTATCGAGGCTTTCTTTTGCAACAAAAACAGGAAGAATCAACTCGAACCGCGCAAGAAGTTCCCCAATAAAGCGGAGAAGCGCTGCGATTCCTCCACCGGTGCAAGGTGCGCGGCGTTAAGTAATTCGAAGCGTGCGCCCGGCACCGTGTCTGCGACAACCTTTGAAGCAGCATGCGGCGTGCCAACATCCTTTTCACCCGCGACGACGAGCGTGCGCTGCTTCACGGAAGCCAGTTTATCTCGCGCATCGAAACGGCTGATCGCCTCCGCCGCGCGCGCGAAACCCTCGACGGGCGTGCGCGCGATCGTGTCCGCGATCGGCTCGGTCACTTCAGGGTGCGCCTTGCGGAACTCCGGCGTGAGCCAGCGTTCGAGCGTGGCTTCCACGATACTCGCTGTCCCGTGTTCGCGCACGGATGCTGCACGTTGCGCGAATGTCGGACGCGCGTCCTCGGGAATAAAGGCGGGCGCGCCCACGACCGTCAGCGAATCCACTTTGTCGGCATGGTTGATCGCGAATTTCTGCGCGACCATGCCGCCTATCGACAGCCCGACCACATGCGCCGAAGGCGCGCCGAGTTTGTCGAGCAGTTGCGCGAGATCGTCGGCGAGATCGTCGATCGTGAACGAATCCGGCGACACGGTCGTTTCGCCGTGTCCGCGCAGGTCGTAGCGCAACACGGTGAAGTCGTCGCGGAAGTAGCCGGCCATCTGATCCCAGATCGAAAGATCGCCGGCGAGCTGATGGATGAAGACGAGCCAGGGACCGCCGCCTTCGTTGTCGAGAACATAGCGTGTATCGATGCGATTGATCGTCAACTGCATATCGGCTCCGTAAAGAATGCGCTCGTGCCTGACATGACGGAGTGTGACGGCCCCGTTACGGTTTGTCCGCGGCGGGCGTGCTCGGCATGGCGGGCGCGGATTCATCAGACGCAGCTTGCGTGCCCGAGGTGACATCCTGTGCCGCCGCCGGCGGCGCGGCGAGCTTGCCTGCCCAGAGCAGTTCGATTTGCATTCCGTTCGGCTCGGTTTGCAGAATCCGCACGGGCAGCCAGCCGATCGACGGCGCGAGCCAGATATCGAGCTTGCGGCGGTCGCCTTCCTTGCGCGGCAGGCGCGTGAAGTGGCGCGCCGTCGTAAAGCCGCCGCGCGCCTCCACGGTTTCGTCGCCGACGGTTTCTATCGGCCAGATTTCGTTGCTGTCGTTATCCGCGACGCTGAATTGCCGCGTGACGCCCGGCTTGTACTTGTCCGGCGCGCCGCGCACGAGGCTCGCCAACTGCATGACGACGCTGAAGCGGTCCTGCGCGCCGTCCGCGAGCGGCTGGCTTTGCGGCGTTTTCGTGTAGACGATCTGCTTCGTTTCGCGATTGAAGATGGCGATATCGGCGGCACGGCGGCCGCGCTGTTCCGAATACTGTTCCGGCGCGATGCCGAAGCCGTCGATATGGCCTTTGCTCGAATACACATACGGACCGACGAAAGGCAGCGGGATCGAGACGATCATTTCGTAATGCTGGCCGTCGTTGCTCCAGTGGATCGTGCCGGTCTGATTCATCATGCCGTTCACGAGCGTGTCGTAACGTAAATCGCCCGTGGGCGGGACGCTGAACTTGTCGCCCGATGCAGCGTTGGATTGCGGCGCGGTCTGCGAAGCGAGCGACGGCGCTTGAGCCTGCGGCATTTGCGCGGGAGCGGAAGCGGCTGCGGGCGCGTCGGGCTCTGGCGTCGCAGCGCTCAGCACCGGAGCGGGCGAAGGCTTCGGCGCAGGCGCGGCGGGCTTCGGAGGCGCGACGGGTTCCGGAGACGCGGCCGGTTTCGGCGGCGCGGGCGGCGTCGGCGCGGGCGGCGCGATCGGCTTGGGCGTCAGCAATTCCACCTGCACGGGCGGCGTTTCGGGCGGCGCGCTCGCCGGCTGACGGTTGTGCTCGATCCACCGCATCGCGCTCAGATGCAGGCCCGCAACGACGAGCACGGCCAGCACCCAGCGTCCCCAGCGGCGGGGCGCGGCGGATTCGATAGCGGCATCGGGCGGCTCGCCGGACGCGGGGCGAGGACGGCGGAATTGAAACAGTGACATCGTGGAAAGCGTGAAAAGCGCGTGTTACGGACGATCGGGCGAAAGGCATAAGACATGCGCGAGGGAAACGATGTTCCTGGGCCCTTCGACGGACGTTTTCAGCGCTCGCTCGCCTTGTGCCCCAATTCGTACGACAGGCCGCGTGCGCACTCGCGCAAGGCAGAGTCGATTTCGCCGCCCCAGCGCGTGTCGAACGTGCCTTCGTGCCCGAGCGCGATGAGACCGAGCGCGAGTTCGCCCGTCGAATCGAAGACCGGCGTGCAGAACGCGTGGATCGTCGGCAGCAGCATGCCTTCGACGCGCGCCGCGCCGTGCTCGCGCACCTCGGCGAGAAGCGGCTCGACATCGGCCATCGTCTGCTTCATTGCGGCGAGCTCGCGATCGAGCATCGGCTGCGTCTTGCTGCGCGGCAGATACGCGGCGAAAAGCAGACCCGTCGCGGATGAAAGCAGCGGCATCACGTCGCCCAGCTTGAGCGATGCCTTCGCCGGATGGCTCGATTCCATCCAGTGCACGACGGTCGGCCCCTGATTGCCCCACACCGCGATGCCGACCGTCTGATCCAGCCGGTCGCGCAGTTCCGCGAGCGCGATGCGCGCCAGCCGCACGCCATCGACGCGCGCAAGCCGCGCGAGGCCCATTTGCAACGCGAAACCGCCGAGTTCGTAGCGCCCGGAAACCGGATCCTGCGATGCGACGCCGAGCCGCAAAAAACTCACCAGATAACGATGCGCCTTTGCCGGGCTCATGCCCGCGCGTTGGGCGAGATCGCGCAGCATCATCGCGCGCGGCTCGTTGGTGAGGACGTCGAGCAGCCGGAAGCCGACTTCGATCGACTGAATGCCGGAGCGCGTTTTTTCTTCGGCGGCGTCGCTGGTGTCTTCGTCGTCGGTGAGAGAGGTGGGTTGCATGTGCGAAAAGGCCTATGCCGTTCGGCCGAGTGCCGGCGGCGGATTCACCATCGTAAAATACATTTCCTTTAACGTCACCCGCGTCACCACGCTCACCCGGCACTGCTCCATGAAACTTGCAACCTTGAAGGACGGCACGCGCGACGGCCAGCTGATCGTCGTCTCGCGCGACCTGCGCACGGCCGCAATCGCCGATGGAATCGTCTCGACGCTGCAACGCGCGCTCGACGACTGGACCTTTTACGCGCCGCAACTCATGGAAGTCTACGAAGCGCTGAACGCCGGCCGCGCGCGCAACAGCTTTTCGTTCGATCCGAAAGCCTGCATGGCGCCGTTGCCGCGCGCGTTCCAGTGGGCGGACGGCTCCTCGTACGTGAATCACGTCGAGCTCGTGCGAAAGGCGCGCAAAGCGGAAATGCCGCCCGAATTCTGGACCGATCCGCTGATGTATCAAGGCGGCAGCGACGACTTCATCGGCCCGACGGACGACATCGTGTGCGCGACGGAATCGTATGGCATCGACTTCGAAGCGGAAGTCGCCGTCATCACGTCCGACGTACACATGGCCGCGATGCCCGACGAAGCGCTTCGCAGCGTGCGCCTGCTGATGCTCGTCAACGACGTGTCGCTGCGCAATCTCATTCCCGCCGAACTTGCGAAGGGCTTCGGCTTTTTCCAGAGCAAGCCCGCGACCGCGTTCTCGCCGGTTGCCGTGACGCCCGACGAACTCGGCGACGCGTGGCGCGAAGGGCGCGTGCATCGCCCGATGATCGTGCACTGGAACGGCAGGAAAGTCGGCCAGCCGGACTGCGGCACCGACATGGTGTTCCACTTCGGCCAGCTCATCGCGCACGCGGCGAAGACGCGCAATCTGCGCGCGGGCTCGATCGTCGGCTCGGGCACGATCTCGAACAAGGACACGAAGCGCGGCTACTGCTGCATCGCCGAGAAGCGCTGTCTGGAGACGATCGAGCACGGCGCGCCGCAGACAGAGTTCATGAAATTCGGCGACAGCGTGAAGATCGAAATGTTCGACGAAGAAGGCAAGTCGATCTTCGGCGCAATCGATCAGGCGGTCGTGCAACCGGAGCATTGAACGGGTTTCGCCCGATGCGGCGCGCCCAAGCCTCGCCTTACACTTTGCCGGGCTGCTCTTCGGGCAGCACAAGAACGATCAAAAAAAGGAGACTTCGATGGCGGCAGGCAAG
This sequence comes from Caballeronia sp. ATUFL_F1_KS39, assembly GCF_023630985.1. Classification (NCBI taxonomy): domain Bacteria; kingdom Pseudomonadati; phylum Pseudomonadota; class Betaproteobacteria; order Burkholderiales; family Burkholderiaceae; genus Caballeronia; species Caballeronia sp. ATUFL_F1_KS39. The sequence continues at coordinate 236,983 of NZ_JALQDZ010000001.1, forward strand.
TGGAAATTTCTGGCGGGCGCGGCATTCGCGCTCACCGCCGCGACGGTGGCAACGGCGGCATTCGCGCAGACGGCGCAGCACGTGAAGATCGGTCTCGTGCTGTCGCTTACGGGGCCGGCCGCGTCGCTCGGCATTCCCGCGCGCGATACCGTCGCGCTCTTGCCGAAGGAAATGGGTGGCAAGCCCGTCGACTACATCGTGCTCGACGACGCCTCCGACACCACGCAGGCCGTGCAAAGCACGAAGAAGCTCATCAGCGAGGATCAGGTCGATGCGATCATCGGTTCGTCGATCACGCCGAACTCGCTCGCGATGATCGATGTCGTCGCGCAAGGCCAAACGCCGATGATCTCGCTGGCGTCGTCGGCGAAGATCATCGAGCCTGTCGACGACAAGCGCCGCTGGGTCTTCAAGACGCCGCAAACCGACGCGATGATGGCCTCCGCGATCATCGCGCATGCGAGCAATCATGGCGTGAAGACGCTTGCGTACATCGGCCAGGCGGACGCGCTCGGCGAGACCTTCTACGCCGAAGTCGCGAAGTTCGCGCAGCTGCACAAGATCGAAGTGGTCGCGAATGAACGCTTCAATCGCACCGATCCGAGCGTGACCGGGCAGATCCTGAAGATTCTCGCGGCCAAGCCCGATGCGGTGGTCGTCGGCGCGGCCGGCACGCCCGCCGCGCTGCCGCCGAAAACGCTCGCGCAGCGCGGCTTCAAAGGCAAGGTCTATCACAATCACGGCGTCGGCAACCGCGACTTCCTGCGCGTGTGCGGCGCGGATTGCAACGGCACGTTCCTGCCCGCGAGCCCGGTGCTCGTCGCCGCGCAGTTGCCCGACGACCATCCGGCCAAGCGGCTCGCACTCGAATACATCAAACTGTACGAGGCGAAGCAGGGCGCGGGCACGGTCTCGGCGTTCGGCTCCTATGCGTGGGACGCGGGCATGCTGCTCAATCGCGCGGTGCCTATCGCGATGAAAGCGGGCGCGCCCGGCACGCCGGCGTTTCGCGCTGCGCTGCGCGATGCGCTCGAAGGCACGAAGAATTTCTCCGACACCAACGGGCAGGTCAACATGTCGCCCAACGATCACATCGGCCTCGATCAGCGCGCGCGCGTGATGGTCGAGATCCGCGACGGCAAGTGGGTCTATCAGCCGCGCTAACCTTCAATCGACGAGACCATGAGCGATCTATCCATGTATTCGGGCTATAAGTCGCTCGAACTGCGCCGCCATCCGCATGGCGTGCTCGAAGTCGTCATGCCCGGCGCGGGGGCGAACAAGAGCGGCCTGTCCACCGCCGACGCCAACATGCATCGCGAGCTCGCGGATATCTGGCGCGACATCGATCGCGATCCGGACACGCGCGTCGCGCTCATTCGCGGCGAAGGCAAGGGCTTTTCGGCGGGCGGCGATCTCGGGCTCGTCGAAGAGATGGCGAACGATTTCGACGTGCGCGCGCGCGTGTGGCGCGAGGCGCGCGATCTCGTCTATAACGTGATCAACTGCGGCAAGCCGATCGTCTCCGCGATGCACGGTGCGGCGGTCGGCGCGGGGCTGGTCGCGGGCTTGCTCGCCGATATTTCGATCGCGTCGAAGTCGGCGCGCATCATCGATGGGCATACGCGGCTCGGCGTCGCGGCGGGCGATCACGCGGCGATCGTCTGGCCGCTGCTGTGCGGCATGGCGAAGGCCAAGTACTATCTGCTGCTGTGCGAGCCGGTGAGCGGCGAGGAAGCGGAACGCATCGGGCTGGTGTCGCTCGCCGTCGACGAGAACGAACTCATGCCGAAGGCAATCGAAGTGGCGAACCGTCTGGCGCAAGGTTCGCAGACCGCGATTCGCTGGACCAAGTACGCGCTCAACAACTGGCTGCGCTCGGCGGGGCCGACTTTCGATACGTCGCTCGCGCTCGAATTCATGGGCTTCGCGGGGCCGGACGTGCACGAAGGCATGCGCTCGCTGCGCGAACGGCGCGCGCCGGATTTCCCGGGCGGCGCGCCGTTCTGAACCGCGCGAACCTCACACGAAAACAAGGAGAGTCGAATGACCGATAACGCCGGCGGCACGCCGCCCTACACGATTCCCGGTTTTCCCGGATTCGGCCAGGCCGACATGATGGGCAAGATGTGGGAACTGATGCGCCTGAATCCGTTCGCCGCCGCGATGCCCGGCGGCGGGCAGGGCATGGGCCCCTCCCTCTCGATGATGTCCGACATGCTCGCTCCGCTCACCAACATCGAAGAACTCGACAAGCGCGTGACCGACATGCGCGCCGTCGAGCACTGGCTGAAGCTCAATCTCAACATGCTGCAATCGGCGATTCAGGCGCTCGAAGTGCAGCGCGCGACGCTCGCGACGCTGCGCGCGTTCGGCGCGTTCGCTCAGACGTCCGTCGAGAGCGCGCACACCGCGGCGGCGGAGAATGCGAAGGCCGCGTCAGCCGGATGGCCGATGGGCGGCGCGGCGAAGACCGATGCCCCGAAGCAGGAAGCGTCGGGCGCCGCGCCCGCGAGCGAGGCATCGGCTGAAGGCGAAGACGCTTCGGGGCAGACTTCAGCGCCGCCGCCCGGCTTCGATCCGACCGGCTGGTGGAACGTGCTGCAATCGCAGTTCAATCAGCTTGCGCATCTCGCGATGATTCAGCCCGGCATGAGCGGCCCGCTCCACCCGATGGGCGCCGCGGGCGCGCAGCCGGCCGCCGCTGGTGAGAGCGCCGCGGAGCAGCCCGCCAACGACGCCGATGAAAGGCCCGACGCGGCGGCCGCGAAGAAGGCGGCCGCGCGCAAGACGGCGCCGCGCAAGAAACCCGGCTGACTACGCGCGTTCCGGCGCGCTCACTTCCCTCACTACGACCGGCGGCGCGCATAGCGCCGCCGCGCTCGCCAATTCCCCTCGACGCGCACATTTCCGTAGCCGAAACGCATCTCAGCACCGACGCACATTTCGATTTTGTCTATGATGAAAGCTTGACGGTGCGGAATCTTTGTCCATCCATCGGCGTTGGGCACGCAATCTGCATCGAATGCGATATTTCGTTCGAACCGATCTGTCCATGACAAATTCATCAGAACAAGATTTCGATTCGGATTCGATCTCCGATGGCCCCGAGCGTCCGGAACCCGTGCCGCCAAGCGCCGCAACGGCGGGCGCGACCGGCATAGGCATCGGCGCCATCGCTCAGGAGATTGGTCTGACGAAGGACACTTTGCGTGTCTGGGAGCGCCGGTATGGATTTCCGCAGCCGATGCGCACTTCCGGCGGGGAGCGGCTGTATCCGCAGGAACAGGTGACGAAGCTGCGGCTCGTGAAGCGATTGCTCGACGCGGGACATCGGCCGAGCAAAGTGCTCGGGCAATCGATCGACGCGCTGCAGCAACTGGCCGAAAGCTCGGGCGTCGGCCAGGACGCGCCGGACGCCGAGCTCGACCATCTGATCTCACTGCTGCGCGCGGGCGCTTATGACGATTTCCGCTTCGGCCTGCTGAAGCGCGCAACGCGCGACGGCCTCGAACGCTTCGTGCTGGATGTCGCGGCGCCGCTGTCGGCACGCATCGGCAATGCGTGGGCGGCGGGCACGTTGCAGGTCTATCACGAACATCTGTTCAGCGAGGCGATCCAGTCGACGCTGCGCACGCTGATACGTCCGCTCTCGGATGCCGTGCGCGGGCGCAACGGCCGTCCGCGCGTGCTGCTCACGACGCTTTCCGGCGAAGGTCACGGCCTCGGCATCCTGATGGCCGAGGCGATGTTCACGCTATCCGAGTGCGAATGCGTGCAACTGGGATTGCAGACGCCGCTGCACGATATCGTCGATGCCGTGTCGGTGCACAAGATCGATATCGTCGCGCTGTCGTTCACGGCGGTGCTGCCGGCGCAGTCCATTTCGAACGGGCTGACCGACCTGCGCAACCTGCTGCCGCCGCACGTCCGCATCTGGGTTGGCGGCAGCAGCCCGGCGCTGCGCCGCAAGTTCGACGACGGCGTGCATCACATCGCGGGGTTGACCCCGATCGATGAGACCGTCGCGGATTGGCGTCAATCCACCGTGCTATGATCGACGACGCCCGAAACGTCGGGCATTGGCGCGGAAATCCGCATCAAGCGCGCATCGCATCGTTGTCATGCGCGCACGTCATACTGCGCGGCCGGCGCGGTTCCGGCGGCAGTTCGGCGCCACTTGAACATACCTCAGGCACAGGTTTCGCTCCTCACCCACGGTAGAACAAGACGCACAACAGCAACATTTGCACGGGGAGTGCAGTGTTTACGCGGGACGCGACGCGTTGCCGCAGCGCCGAATGTCGCGCTTCGTTGTCGCATTTCGTCTTCGGCCGACCGAATCCCGCGTAAAATTGAAAGCTTGGCTGCGCGCGTGCAAGGCATGTCTGCACGTTCCGGCCGAAAGTCAATACAGATATAACGTCGCATAAGTGGCATCAGGGGTGGACTATGAACACCATGCTTTATCCGGAACTTTATAAATCGCTGGAATCCGTCCGCTGGGATATGGAGAAGGACATTCCCTGGGACAAATTCGATGCTTCCCTGCTCACCGACGAGCAGGCCAAAACCATCAAGATGAACGCGATCACCGAATGGTCCGCTCTTCCCGCAACCGAAATGTTCCTGCGTGACAACCACCACGACAGCGATTTCTCCGCGTTCATGAGCGTGTGGTTTTTCGAGGAGCAGAAGCATTCGCTGGTGCTGATGGAGTATCTGCGGCGCTTCAAGCCCGACATGGTGCCGAGCGAAGAAGAGCTGCACGCGGTGCGCTTCGAGTTCGATCCGGCGCCGCCGCTCGAAACGCTGATGCTGCATTTCTGCGGCGAAATCCGCCTGAATCACTGGTATCGCCGCGCGGCCGAGTGGCACACGGAACCCGTCATCAAGCACATTTATGAAACCATTTCGCGCGACGAAGCCCGTCACGGCGGCGCGTATCTGCGTTACATGAAGAAGGCGCTCGTCAACGCCGGCGACACCGCGCGTGCGGCGTTCGCGAAGATCGGCGTGCTCATGGCGTCCGCGCGCCGTACGGAAAAGCCGCTGCATCCGACCAACCTGCATGTGAATCAGGCGCTCTTCCCGCGCGACACCGTGCAGTCGCGTTTGCCCGATCCCGAATGGCTCGAGCGCTGGCTGGACGACCAGATCCGCTTCGACGACAGTTGGGAGAAGAAGGTCGTCGAGCGCATTCTGCACAACCTGTCGATTCTGTTCGAGCGTTCGTTCGTGACCGCGCAGGAACTGAATCGCTATCGCAAGGAAGTGACGCAGCGCCTGCAGGCCGCGCCGGGCGGCGGGGCTGAACAGCCGGCCTGAGTTTCGGCTTCGATGAACGGACGGCTCGCCGGTCAGCACCGGCGAGCCGTTTTGCATTTTTCCCGTGCGAAGCGCCGTGGCACAATGCGCGCTTTCAGCACATCGCAACGAGCGCCGTCATGCCCGCTATTTTCGAACGCAAGATCATCACGCGCGAAGTGCTCGCCGCGCGCCGTCCGACGCTCGCCGGTCCCGTCGTTTTCACCAACGGCGTCTTCGACATCCTTCATCGCGGCCACGTGACCTATCTCGCTGATGCCAAAGCGCTCGGCGCGACGCTCATCGTCGGCGTGAACAGCGATGCGTCGGTACGCACGCTAGGCAAGGGCGACGATCGCCCGATCAATCGGGAAGATGACCGCATGGCGCTGCTCGCCGCGCTGGAGAGCGTCGACTGGGTCGTGAAGTTCGAGGAAACGACGCCGCTGCAATTGATCGAAGCCGTGCACCCCGACGTGCTCGTGAAGGGCGGCGACTACGACATGGACAAGCTGGCCGAATCGGCACTCGTGCGCGGCTGGGGCGGCAAGGCGCTCGCCATCGCGTTCGAGCACGATCGATCGACGACCGCGCTCCTCAAGAAAGTCCGCGCGCAGAGCTGATTCGCACGCGCGCGATCACTGCCCGAGCGGCGCGGTCTGCACGTTGGCGGCAGGCGCCGGTCCGCCGACGCGCGGCTGATCGAACGCTTCTTCGGGACTCAGCGGGCGCGTCGCGAGCGCCTCGGGATGAACCTGCTGCAATAAGTGATGCGGTTCGCGCACGCCGGCCGCGGGAAGCGGGCCGAACATGCCGCGCATGACCGCGAACATCAGCAAGTTGGCGAGAATCAGAAGGGCGATCAGCCAGCGCAGCATTCTTGGGCTCCGTCCGTCAATCAAATCAGAAAAGTCAGGATGAGTGGCGCGCCGTCGCGTCGCGCGCGATGAGCGCGAGGCCGGACAGCACGAGGGAATCGTGTCGGGTGTGCGGCACGTCGAGCGCGCCCGCGATTTCATTTGCCGCGCCGCCGCCCAGCACGAGCCGGACGTCGGCGCGCCAGTCGGCCTTGAGGTCGCGCCACGCACGCTCAATCAGGCTCGCCTGCGCGAGCAGGCATCCGGCGGATAGCGCGGCGGCGGTGTCGGTGGCGAAAAGACTGCGCGTCTGACTCAGCGCCTCACGCGCCGATGCCGCGTCGAGCGTCGGCAATTGCGCCGTATGGCTGCCGAGCGATTCCATCATCAGCGACCAGCCGGGCGCGATGAGGCCGCCGGTGAACACGCCGTCGGCGCGCAGTGCTTCGAGCGTCGTCGCCGTGCCGAAGGTCGCGACCAGCAGATGCTCGCCCGGATACGCCGCGCGCGCTGCGATCATGCCGGCCCAGCGGTCGCTGCCGAGTCGGGCCGGATCGGCATAGGTGTTGATCACGCCGCACTGCTCGGCGCGCGCGCGGACCACGGTGCGCGGCAGCGTCGGCCAGCGCGCGTCGAGCAGGCGCTGGATGCGGTTCTGTACCGGCATGCCCGCGACGTTCGAAATCCACGCGCTCGCCGGCGCGGGAAGTTCGGACCAATCGTCGAGCGCGGCGTCGTCGGCGACGGTCGAGTGATGCGCGTGCTCGAATGCGCCGTTCGCGAGCGACGCGCCGGCTTCATCGACGAGCGACCATTTGATGCGGCTGTTACCCGCATCGATGAGCAGATACGGCGCCTCGGTTCCCGACGCGTTCACGGACGTTCCTTCGCAAGGCGCAGCGTGAGTTCGCCGGTCGTGACGGCGCGCGGGCCTTCGGGCGCGTCGATCAGCAACTGGCCGCCCTCGTCGACGCCCGATGCGATGCCGCGCGTCACTTCCATGCCCTGGTCGATCAGCGCGACTTCACGTCCGGCCCACGCGTGCGCGTCGAGCCAGCGCTGGCGGAACGGCCTGAAGCCCTCGGCTTCGAAGCGCGGCAGCGCTGCGTCGAGCGCGTTGAGGAGCGCGGCGAGAGTGTCGGTGAGATTGGCGTCGGGCCATGCCCGCGCGAGCGCTGCCGGCGCGGCGCCGGGCGCGGATTGCGCGGCGAGCCGGTTGGCTTCGTCGACCTGCGCGGCGAGTTGTTCCGCGCCGTGCAGATTCATGCCGATGCCGATCACGACCGCGGTCGCGTCAGGCGTGTTCCACGCGGTTTCGATGAGAATCCCGGCGAGCTTGCCGTCGTCGAGCAGGACGTCGTTCGGCCATTTCAGCGCAGGACGCGCGGATGGCGTGAGCGGCAGACGCGCGAGCGCATCGAGGACGGCGGTGCCGATGGCGAGACTCAGACCCGACAGCCCTTCGATCGGCCGCCGCAGCACGCAGCCGACCGACATCAGCAGCGCATTGCCCGGTTCGGCGAGCCACGCGCGCCCGCGCCGCCCGCGACCGGCGGATTGCGAGTACGCGACGCGGACGACGGGTGCAGGCGTGCCGTCGCGTCGCGAGGCGCGCAACTGCTCCAAAACGTCGGCGTTGGTGGAGCCCGTTTCGTCGACGATGTCGATGGTCCAGTCGCGAGCGGGCCGCTCGGCAAGCGTCGCAAGCCGCGAGCGGTCGATGCGCCAGGGCGCGTCGGGGGCGAAGGGGGCGAAAGGAGAGGGGGTCATGGCGGGTATTGTAGCCGTGGGATGCGTGTTCGAAGCCCGTGAAACTCCGCTTCAGCGCGTCTTGTCGCTCGGATACCGCCGCCGTGCATGCAGCGAGTCGAGTACAGTGACGCGGTGCGTCACACGGTAAACCACCAGGTAATTCGGATGAACCACCATCTCTCTGGTATTCGACACCCCCCCGTGACGATCGATGTATGGAACATCCGCTAACGTCCGGACTGCTTCCCTGTTCATCGAAAGTAGATTGTCGGCCGCTTGCGGATCACGCTCTTCAATGTATTCGTAGATTTCCCTGAGTTGTCTCCGTGCGCGCGGCCGCCAATCAACGAGCATTCCGTGCCTTTCGCTTGGCCGCCACGAGCGCATCCATTTCCGCGAATACTTGATCGTTGGGAATCGACGGCTCCGGGTCCGCAAGTGACGCTTCTACCTCCGCGCGGAACCAGGCGTCATACAGTTCAGCCTCTTCGAGCGAATCCGAGTTCGGAAATAAGCGGATCGAGTCGTTTGTCCATTGCGGTTGCACCAGAGTTGTCGAAACCATGATGGCTCAGCGACTCAAGTGCACCGCAACACGGAAATTCCGATCCTTGCGCCTTCCAGCCGAAACCCGCCTGCCACCATCCCCGCGTCCCCCCGACACTCTTCGCTACAATGTCCTCTCCCCTTTAACCGCGTCTCATCGCGCCATCGATCCTTGGACTTCGACACGCCGCCGCGCCTAAGAGTGGAAGCCGGTCTGCAGGGCAAGGTGGTCCGGCTATCGGGCCAGTGGACCGCGCTCGCGCTCGCTCGCGATCGCGCGAAGAGCGGCGTCACGCGGCGTCTGCGCGCCATCGGGCGCGAGGCGATCAGCCAGTGGGATCTGCTTTCCGTCGAGCGGCTCGATCACGTCGGCGGCCAGGCGCTCTGGCGCGTGTGGGGACGCAAGATGCCCGCGACCATCGCGCTGTCCGACACGCAGCGCGAAATCTTCGAGCGCGTCGCGCTGCTCGACGCCGAACGCGAGGAACCCGAAGCCGTCGATCGCGTCGATCCGGTCACGCGGCTCGGCCAGCTCATCTTCGGTTTCTTCGATCACCTGTACGGCGGCCTCGCGATGTTCGGCGCCTTCGTGCTCGATCTCATCGGGCTGGTGCGGCGCCCGCAGCGCATTCCGTGGACGGAAATCTCCGCGAACATCTACAGCGCCGGCGCACAGGCGCTCGCGATCACCGCGCTCGTCGCGTTCCTGATCGGCATCGTGTTGAGCTACTTGTCCGCGCAGCAGTTGCAGGCGTTCGGGGCGAACCAGTACATCGTCAATATTCTCGGGCTTTCCGTGATCCGCGAGCTCGGGCCGGTGCTTTCCGCGATTCTCGTCGCGGGCCGCTCGGGTTCGGCGATCACCGCGCAGATCGGCGTGATGCGCGTCACCGAAGAACTCGACGCGATGCAGGTCATGGGCATTCCGCATAGCCTGCGCCTCGTGCTGCCGCGCGTGATCGCGCTCGGCATCGCAATGCCGCTGCTCGTCATGTGGACCAACATCATCGCGCTGACGGGCGGCGCGCTCGCGGCGAAGCTCGTGCTGTCCATCGACATGAACTTCTTCATTCGCTCGCTGCCGTCGGTCGTGCCGATCGCGAACCTGTGGATCGGGCTCGGCAAGGGCGTCGTGTTCGGCATGCTGATCGCGCTCGCCGCGTGTCACTTCGGCTTTCGCATCAAGGCGAATTCGCAGAGTCTCGGCGAAGGCACGACGACGTCCGTGGTGACGTCGATCACCATCGTCATTCTCGCGGACGCCGTCTTCGCGATCCTGTTCCAGAACGTCGGACTCTGACCGCCATGTCGACCACGCTCGCCACCGCCGTTCGTCATCAGCCGCCGCCCGTCATCGCGGAACCGGTGATCGAAGTGCGCGATCTCACCAAGCGCTACGGGCGCACGGTGATTCACGAGCATCTGAATCTGGATGTGCGGCGCGGCGAGATCGTCGCGTTGCTCGGCGGTTCGGGCTCGGGCAAGACCACGCTCGTGCGGCAGATTCTCGGCCTCGAGTCGCCGACATCGGGCACCATTCGCGTGCTCGGCGAGGAATGGGCGCAAATGGACGACGAAACCGCGAAGATGCTGCGCACGCGCTCCGGCATGATGTTTCAGCAAGGCGCGCTGTTTTCGTCGCTGACGGTATATGACAACATCGCGCAGCCGTTTCGCGAACTCGGCAAGATTCCCGAGGACCTGATCCGCGAATTCGTGATGCTGAAGCTCGAAATGGTCGGCCTGTCGTGCAAGCACGCGAGCAAGATGCCGTCCGCGTTGTCGGGCGGAATGGTGAAGCGCGTCGGCATCGCGCGGGCGATCGCGCTCGAGCCCGAACTGCTGTTCCTCGACGAACCCACGGCCGGTCTCGATCCGAAGGCATCGGACGAATTCGTCGATCTGATCGCGACGCTGCATCGCGCGCTCGGTCTGACGGTCGTGATGGTCACGCACGATCTCGACACCATGGTCGCGCTGTCCACGCGCGTCGCGGTGCTGGCGGATCATCGCGTGCTCGTCGCGGCGCCGGTGGAAGAGGCGTGCGCGGTGGATCATCCGTTCATCCGCGAGTACTTTCTGGGGCGACGCGGCCGCCGCGCGTTGCAGGCATTGCCGTCCGAGCGCCGCGCGAAGCTGCCGCCGGCCGCGCTCGAAGATGCGCCGATCGCCGTGAACAAGTAAGCGCGAAGCGAGCGCCAAAGGAACCTGCCGATGGAAAACAAATCACACGCGTTCTGGACCGGGCTTTTCACGATCGTGCTCGTGCTGGCCATCGCGTTCGCCGTGTTCTTCTTCAACGTCGATCGCACCGTGCGCGTGCCGTACGATCTGATCGCGCGCACCAACGTGACCGGCCTCTTCACGGACGCGGCCGTGCGCTATCGCGGCCTGGGCGTCGGCAAGGTGCAGTCGATCAGCTTCGACAAGTCGCATCCGGGGCAGATCCGCATCCGCATTGTCGTCGACAAGAACGCGCCGATGACGCATTCCACGTACGCGACGCTCGGCTTTCAGGGCGTGACGGGCATCGCGTTCGTGCAGCTCGACGACACCGGCACCGATACGGCCGCGCTGGCTTCGTCGCCGCAGCACGTCGCCGAAGTGCCGATGCGTCCCGGTCTTTTCGAGCAGTTGCAGCAGCGCGGCGACATCATCCTGAAGAAGTTCGAGCGCCTTTCCGACGACGCCGACAAGTTCCTCTCCGACGACGTGCGCAATCAGCTCATGGCGACGACGAAGAGCCTGCAAACCGCCGCCGACGGCATCGCGACGCTCGCGAGCCAGGTGCAGCCCGCGACGGCGCAGTTGCCGCAGACGCTCAGGCAGATCAACACGACGCTCGCCTCGACGCATCAGCTCGTGCAGAACCTGAATCGTCCGGACGGCCCGCTCGTGTCCAACTTGAACAAGGCGGGCAAGGCCGCCGAAGACGCGGGCGCGGCGCTCGCGGACATGAACGAATCGCTGCGTTTCATCACGGCGCGCGTCGGTTTCGAGGCGTTGCCGCGCTTCTATTCGTTCAGCGACGACGTGAGCGCGGCGGCGCGTTCCGTCGATCGCGCCGCCGACGCGTTCAGCACCAATCCGCGCAGCGTGCTCTTCGGCGCGCCGCAGAAGGAGCCGGGACCGGGCGAGCCGGGCTTCGCGTGGCCGGCGAAAGCGGCGCATTGATCGGGGAAAAGATATGACGGACATCGACATGAAAGGAGCGGTCGCGGCGTTCGCGCTCGGCTGCGCCGCGTTGCTCGCAGGTTGCGGATCGACGTCGACCGCGATGCCGAACGCGCATTACGACCTCGGCGCGATACCGGCTGCCAACGCAAGCGCCAACGCCGCGCCGATGCCGCCGGTCAAAGTGCTCGCGGTGGGCGCGCCGCGCAGTCTCGAAACCGATTCGTTCGCGTATCGGCTGAGCTATGTCGATGCACAGCGCACCGGCAACTATTCGAACAGCCACTGGACGATGCCGCCCGCGCAGTTGCTGACGCAACGCCTGCGCGATGCGCTCGCGGCGCGCGGCCCGGTTCTGTCGGGCGCCGATCCGGTGCGCGCCGTGCCGCTGCTCGAAGTCGAGCTGACGAGCTTCGAACAGGTCTTCGATGCGCCCGAGCAAAGCCGCGGCCTCGTGTCGGTGCGCGCGACGCTCACGCAGCAAGGCCGCGTCGTCGGCCAGCGCAGCTTCGCCGCGAGCGCGCCCGCGCCGAGCGCCGATGCCCCCGGCGGCGCGCGGGCGCTCGCGGCTGCATCGGACGATGTGATCGCGCAACTTTCCGCGTGGCTCGCCGCGCAGCCGCTCTCCGCGTCACGATGATCTTCCGCCCAGCATCGAAGCGTCCGGGCGGCTCATGACGATCAAGCAATGGCAGCGTCGCCCGTCGGCGTTCTCCCGGCAGGCGCTCGCCGCGTATGCGGCGCTCGTCGTCTACGGTTCGCTTTATCCGTTTTCCGGCTGGCGCTCGCTCGGATTGAGCCCGTTCGCGTATCTCACCGATCCGCTGCCGCAATATCTGACCGTTTTCGATGTCGTGACCAACGTGCTCGGCTACATGCCGCTCGGCGCGCTGATCGTGCTCGCGCTCTATCCGCGTCTGCGCGGCACATTCGCGGTCGGCGCGGCGCTCATCGGCGGCGCGCTGCTCTCCGGCGCGATGGAAGCGATCCAGACGTATCTGCCGACGCGCGTCGCCTCGAACCTCGATCTCGCCGCGAACGCGTTCGGCGCGCTCGTCGGCGGCATGCTGATCGCGCCCGCGACGAGCGCGCTGCTCGATCGCGGCCTGTTGCGGCGCATCCGCTTTACGTGGTTCGAACGCGACGCGGCGTATGTGCTCGGGCTGACGGCGCTCTGGCCGTTCGCGGCGATGTTCCCCGCGCCGTATCTCTTCGGCGGCGGCGATCTTCCGCGCGTGCTGTGGGACGAGCTCGACCCGGCGATGCAGGACGCGATTCTCGCGTGGACGCCCGCCGCGTGGGACATCGAAAGCTGGCCGGACCGGCTCGGCGCGCTTCTGCCGGACGACGCCTGGGAAGCGCTGATCACATCGACGAGCCTGTTCGCCGCGCTCGTGCTCGCGACGCTGCTCACGCGGCAGCGCGCGCCACGCATCCGGCTGATGCTCGGCCTGATCGCGATGACGATCTTCGCGAAAGCGGGCGCAAGCTTTCTGCAGTCGCGCGCGGGCCTGACCTTCGACTGGGCGACGGACGGCGCGCTGGAAGGCATCGCCATCGCGACGATCGCGGGCGTGCTGTCGGTCGCGTTGCCGCGCGGCTTGCGCGCGGCGCTCGCGGGCGGGGCGCTCGTGATCTCGCTCGCGCTCATCAATCTGCTGCCGGTGAATCCGTATTTCGACATCGTGCTCGCCGACTGGCGGCAGGGCCGCTATCTGCATTTCAACGGGCTTGCGCACTGGCTCGCGTGGGTGTGGCCGTACGCGGCGCTCGGCTGGCTCGCTTCGGCGGCGGAGCGCGCGTGGCTCGCGCGGCGGCGCGCGCGCAAGGCGGGGCGCTCGGCCTGATACGGCGGGCACGAACATCGCTGGCTATAATCGACCGACACTCTCATCGCACCCGCTCATGGATTCCTTCTACAAGTACCACGTGTTCTTCTGCCTGAACCAGCGCGAAGCCGATGCGGCGCGTCCGAGCTGCGCGAACTGCAACGCGCAGGCCATGCAGGAATACGCTAAAAAGCGCGTGAAAAAACTGGGTCTCGCGGGCGAAGGCAACGTGCGGATCAACAAGGCCGGCTGCCTCGACCGCTGCGAACTCGGGCCGGTCGTGGTCGTGTATCCGGAAGGCACCTGGTACACGTATGTCGATGAAACCGACATCGACGAGATCGTCGATTCGCATCTCGCCAACGGCAAAATCGTCGAACGTCTTCTGATCGATCAACCCGCATGAACGCGCAAACCGAAAAGTTTCTCATCGACGGTCCGGTCGGCAAGATCGAATGCGCGCTCGACAAGACCGACAGCGCGCCGCGCGGCATCGCGCTCGTCGCGCATCCGCATCCGCTTTTCGGCGGCACGATGGACAACAAGGTCGCGCAGACGCTCGCGCGCACGTTCGTCCAGCTCGGCTACACGACGTATCGCTCGAACTTTCGCGGCGTCGGGCAGACGGGCGGCGAGCATGACAACGGCATCGGCGAACAGGACGATCTGCTCGCGCTGATCGATCACATGCGCGCGCAGCCGGGTCAGGCGGACGTGCCGATCGTGCTCGCGGGCTTTTCGTTCGGCACCTTCGTGCTGTCGCACGTCGCGAAGCGCATGCGTGATGCCGGCAAGAACATCGAGCGCATGGTGTTCGTCGGCACGGCGGCGAGCCGCTGGGAAGTCGCGCCCGTGCCCGACACGACGCTCGTGATCCACGGCGAAGTCGACGACACCGTGCCGATTCAATCCGTCTACGACTGGGCGCGGCCGCAGGAACTGCCCGTCGTCGTAATTCCGGGCGGCGAGCATTTCTTCCATCGCAAGCTGCATATCCTGAAGCGCGTGATCGTCGACGCGTGGCGTTGAGCGCATCGCTCGTCATCGATCGGCAAAAGCGGCTAAGCGCAGCCTGAAAAACGTTAAAACGAGCGGCAACCGCGCAGATTCCAAGGAAAACGGAAGCGGCCCGCGCGTATAATGGCGCAGAATTTTTTCACGGATTCCGGCCGCGCGACGTTGCATTCGACGTATCGCGGCCGTCGAAACCCCGGCTTCTGAGAACCGTTTTTGCGTCCGTCTGTCGAACGAGCGCTTTTCGCCGCGGCGCCGCGCGTGCCGCTGTCCTGGCGAAATGCCCGACCGACAGCGACGGTCAGCCTGTTCAACCCGTGCTTCGCCGATCATCCGATCCTCGATCGTCATCGTCGCAGCGTGCTTTTTCCGCCGATCGATCCTATGCGCTTTGTCCCTTCCGGCCTGTCTTTTCCTTCCGTTTCCGTTTCCGCAAAAGCCGTTTTCGTTCTGCCCGCCGTGCTGGCGGCGGCGAGCGCTTTCGCCCAGGTTCCGCCGCCCGACGTGACGGCCCGTTCGTGGGTGCTCGTCGACGCCACCAGCAATCAGGTGCTCGCCTCGGGCAATCCCGATGAGCGCGTCGAGCCGGCATCGCTCACCAAGCTGATGACCGCGTATCTCGTCTTCGATGCGTTGAAGTCGAAGAAGATCAACATGGATCAGACCGTCATGCCGAGCGAGGCCGTGCGCCGCGTGCGCACCGACGAGTCGCGCATGTTCATCGAGGCGAACAAGCCCGTCACCGTGCACGATCTCGTGTACGGCATGATCGTGCAGTCGGGCAACGACGCGGCCATCGCGCTCGCGGAACTCGTCGGCGGCAGCGAAGGCAACTTCGTCACGCTGATGAACGCGGCGGCGAAGCGCATCGGCATGACACACACGAATTTCGCCGATGTGAACGGCATGCCCGATCCGCAGCACTACACGACCGCGGGCGATCTCGCCGTGCTGTCGACGCGCCTGATCCGCGACTTCCCCGAGTACTACAGCATCTTCTCGGTGAAGGACTTCACGTACAACAAGATCAAGCAGCCGAACCGCAATCGCCTGCTGTGGCTCGATCCGACCGTCGACGGCCTCAAGACCGGCCACACGAAGGCCGCCGGCTACTGCCTGATCGCGACCGCGAAGCGTTCGCTCGTCGGCGTGCCCGACGCGAGCCGCCGCCTCGTCGCCGTGATGATGGGCGAGCCGAAAGAACACAACCGCGTGCAGGACAGCCTGAAGATGCTGAACTACGGCTACACCGCGTACGACGCGCTGCGTCTGTACAAGGCGAATCAGGTGATCGATTCGCCGCGCGTGTACAAGGGCGCGGCCGACAACGTGCAGGCGGGCGTCACGACGGATCAGTACATCACCGTGCCGAAGGGCTTGGGCGAGAAGGTCAAGCCAACGGTCACGCACGACAATCTGATCGTCGCGCCGATCAAGAAGGGCCAGCAGATCGGCAGCGTCAAGATGATGGCCGATGGCAAGGAAGTCGCGCAGTTCCCGCTCGTCGCGTTGCAGGATGTGCCGGAAGCGGGCATCTTCGGCCGCCTGTGGGATTCGGCGCTGCTCTGGTGGCAAAAGCGTAAGTAAGGAGCCTGTGATGAGCCAAGCCGAAGCATTCGATCCGACGGTCTATCTGAACGGCGAGTGGGGACCGCTTTCCGAAGCGCGCATTCCCGTGCTCGATCGCGGTTTCATCTTCGGCGACGGCGTGTACGAAGTCGTGCCGCTCTACGCGCAAGCCGACGGCGCGCGTCTGCCGTTCCGCCTGAAGCAGCATCTGGCGCGGCTCGATCGCAGTCTCGGCAAGATTCGCATCGGCAATCCGTTCGATGACGCCGGCTGGCGCGCGCTGATCGATCGCGTCATCGCGGAGAACGCCGGCGCGGGCGATGCGCTCGTCTACATCCAGGTGACGCGCGGCGTCGCCAAACGGCGCGGGCACGCGTTCCCGGCGGGAATCGTGCCGACCGTGTTCGTCATGCTCGGCCAGCTCGTGTTCCCGAGCGCGGCGGATCGCGCGCGCGGCGCCGTCGCCGTCACCGCCGAAGACAAACGCTGGCTGCATTGCGACATCAAATCGGTCTCGTTGCTCGGCAACGTGCTGATGGCGCAGCACGCCGCCGAAAACGACGCGCTCGAAACCATTCAGTTGCGCGACGGCTTGCTTACCGAGGGTTCGTCCTCAAATGTGTGGATCGTGAAGGGCGGCACGCTGCTGGGCGCGCCGCGCGGACCGCGCATTCTCGAAGGCATCCGCTACGGGCTCATCGAGGAACTGGCGCGCGAGGCGGGTATCGCGTTCGAGGAGCGCGACATCACCGAAGCAGAATTGCGTTCGGCGGACGAAGTCATGATCAGCTCGGCGACGAAAGAAGTCATGCCGGTCACGACGCTCGACGGCAAGAGCGTCGGCGACGGCCGCCCCGGTCCGGTCTATGCTGCACTGTACGACGCCTACCAGCGGGCCAAAGCGCGCGAGTTCGCCGAAGAGGCCAAGCGCGGCAAGTGAAGGAGAAAGTCATGACTGACAAGCCACAAGCCACCGATCCGACCGACAGCGCCAAGCACAGCGCCGACGAGCTGTTCGATTTTCCCTGCGATTTCCCGATCAAGGTGATGGGCAAGACGCATCCGGAATTCCACGACACGATCGTCGATGTGCTCAAGGCTTTCGACAAGGATTTCGACGCGTCGCGTGTGGAGTCGCGCCCGTCTTCGGGCGGCAACTACACCGGTCTCACCTGCACCGTGCGCGCGCAGAATCGCGCGCATCTCGACGATATCTATCGCGCGCTCACCGGCCATCCGATGGTCAAGGTAGTGCTTTGATCTTGCCCGCGGGCGCATCGCACACCGCCGGCGTGCGCTCGTAGAGCAGCCTGAACTGCTCCGCTTCCTCGAAAACCCACTCCCTGAACGCGTGGACGCGCTTCGTCTGAAGCAGCGCGGTCGGGCACACGAAGTAATACTTCCACGGACTCGGCCCTTCGACATTGAAAAGCCGCACGAGCCGTCCCGCGATGATTTCCTGCATCGCGAGCGAACGGCGCACGAGCGCGATGCCCTGACCGTCGATCGCCGCCTGCAGCAAATTCGACGAATCCTCATACAAGACGCCGCGCTTCGGTTCGGGCAGATCGGTGAGTCCCGCGGCGTCGAACCACGGACGCCAGAGCTCGTCGTCCGAGCGCAGAAGCGGCAGCTTTTCCAGATCGCGCGGCACGCGGGGCAGCGCGCCGCCGCGAAAGTTCGGTGAGCACGCCGGGAAAAAAACCTCGTCGAGCAATTCCTCGGTGTGCAGACCCGCGTACTTGCCGTAGCCGAAACGCAGCGCCACGTCCGCGTCGTCGCGGTTGAAATCGATGAGCGAGGCCGTCGTCAGCAGTTCGAGATCGATATCCGGATGCTGCTCGATGAATCTGCCGACGCGCGGCGTCAGCCAGCGGGCGGAAAACGACGGAATCGTCGATACGATCAGCCGCCGGTCGCGATCGCCGGAGCGGATGCGGCGCGTCGATTCCGCCAGCGCGACGAGCGCCGAGCGCACTTCCGCTGCGTACTGCCGGCCGCGATCGGTGAGACGCACGCGTTTGCCGTCGCGCGCGAACAGCGACACGCCGAGCTCCGACTCCAGCGCGCGAATCTGATGACTGACCGCGCCGTGCGTGACGAAAAGCTCGTCGGCGGCGCGGGAAAAGCTCTCGTGACGGGCGGCGGCTTCGAAGGCGCGCAGCGCGTTCAGGGCGGGAAGCTGGCGGAGGTCCATATGGATTGTCGGCGGTGTCGTTGTCAATACAGCTCACATAGCAGTGAAAATTGATCGTTTTGCCTGATGCCTTGTCACGCCTAGGATTGTAGTCATCGAAACGTTCCCTTGGCGGAGTGGATCATGCGAGAAATATCAACAAGCGTCACCTTCGAAATCAAGCCCGGCGAAACCGTGCCGATGAGAATTGCGCGCGGCACGCGTCTCATGGTCCACGGCAGTCCCGTCTGGGCGACGCGAAGCAACGACATCGAGGATTACTGGCTCGTGCCCGGCGACAATCTCAAGCTGCGCGAGCGCGAGCGGCTCTGGCTTTCCGTCGAGGGCGACCGTCCGGCCTATGTCGTCTTCACGATCCTGCCGCGCTGCGACGAACGCGCGATGCACTGGGTTTCGACGCGCATCGAGCGTCTCGCGCAGCGGTTGCGCTCCGGATGGAGAACCGTCTGACCCCAAGTATTCGCATTTGCCATCGAAGGCATGCGAATTCACCATCGGCGGGCATGGGGCTATTTCGGTAAACTACCGGCACCATGTTCGCTACACCGCTCGCCATCCCACAAGCAATCCACGACGCGCCCGCCACCGTGCTCAGTTCCGGTGACTTTCCGGTCGCGTTGCGCTGGCGCGGTCTCGAACCGTACAGCCAGAGCTTCGACGCGATGCGCGCCTTCACCGACGCCCGCACGCCCGAAACACAGGACGAAATCTGGCTCGTCGAGCATCCGCCCGTCTTCACGCTCGGTCTCGCGGGGGATCCGGCGCATCTGCTGCTCGCCGAAAGCGGCATTCCGCTCGTCAAGGTGGATCGGGGCGGACAGATCACGTATCACGGGCCGGGGCAGATCGTCGCTTATCTGCTGATCGACCTGCGCCGCCGCAAGCTCATGGTGCGCGAGCTAGTGCGGCGCATCGAAGAGGCCGTGATCGAAACCCTCGCGACGTATAATCTCGCGACCGACCGCAAGGCCGGCGCGCCGGGCATTTACGTGGCGCGGCATCCTCAAGGCGCGAACGATCGTACGCAGGCGCATGAAGGCGCGAAGATCGCCGCGCTCGGACTCAAGATTCGCAACGGCTGCAGTTATCACGGCGTGAGCCTCAATGTGCGAATGGACCTGCAGCCGTTCCTCGCAATCAACCCGTGCGGCTACGCGGGGCTCGAAACGGTCGACATGGCGACGCTCGGCGTCGCGGCCGACTGGCGCGACGTAGCTCTCGTGCTGGCCGAACGGCTGGCACTTCAAATCGGCGGCCTCCCCGCAATTGCCGCTGCAACAACCGGATCGACCGAATGACTGACGCAACCGCAAACCTGGCTGGCGACACCGCCGCTTCTGCTTCGTCGCCCGCCGCTTACGACGCCACTGCAAAGCAGAAGGCACAGGCGAAGACATCGCGCATTCCGATCAAGGTCATTCCGATCGAGAAGCTGAAGAAGCCGGAGTGGATTCGCGTACGCACCGCGACGGGCAACTCGCGCTTCAACGAGATCAAGAAGATCCTGCGCGAGCACAGTCTTCATACGGTTTGCGAGGAAGCGAGCTGCCCGAACATCGGCGAATGCTTCGGCAAGGGCACCGCGACGTTCATGATCATGGGCGACAAGTGCACGCGCCGCTGTCCGTTCTGCGATGTCGGACACGGCCGCCCCGATCCGCTCGACGCCGACGAGCCGCTGAATCTCGCGCGCACCATCGGCGCGCTGAAGCTGAAATACGTGGTGATCACGTCCGTCGATCGCGACGATCTGCGCGATGGCGGCGCCGCGCACTTCGTCGAGTGCATCAGGCAGGTTCGCGAGCATTCGCCGGAAACGCGCATCGAAATTCTGACGCCGGACTTCCGCGGGCGTCTGGATCGCGCGATCGGCATTCTGACCGCCGCGCCGCCCGATGTGATGAACCACAACCTCGAAACGGTGCCGCGTCTCTACAAGGAAGCGCGCCCGGGTTCGGATTATCACCATTCGCTGAAGTTGCTGAAGGACTTCAAGGCGCTGCATCCGGAAGTCGCGACGAAATCGGGCCTGATGGTGGGTCTCGGCGAAACGGAAGAGGAAATTCTTCAGGTGATGCGCGACCTGCGCGCCCACGACGTCGACATGCTGACGATCGGGCAGTATCTGCAGCCTTCGGAGCATCATCTGCCGGTGCGGGCGTACGTGCATCCGGATACCTTCAAGATGTACGAGGAAGAGGCGTACAAGATGGGCTTCACGCACGCGGCGGTCGGCGCGATGGTGCGCTCGAGCTATCACGCGGATGTGCAGGCGCATGGGGCGGGCGTGGTTTGACGCCGGTTTTGCCCTTCCGCTGAGAGAAAGCCCACCGGAGACGGTGGGTTTTTTGTTTCTCGTAATCGAGGCGCTAACCGTCCAGAACCCCGGACGCCCGCATTCCGGATTTCCGGAATCCCGGATTCGAAGCCGCCAGCCGCTCAGAAAACTCCCATAGAATCATCGGCTTAAGCGAAACTTAAACCTGGCATTGCCCTTGCGATACAAACGGCACGGCCCATGAGCCGCCCATAAAAGTCAAGGAGACAAGCCGATGACCCCTCTCGCATCCAAACGTCCCTGATCCGTCGACGAAGCGGCTATCGCCCATCGACGCGTTCAGACGTGCCCACACACGCCCGCCCCGCGTCAACGCTCGCCGCTGGCCGTACTTCCGCCAACTGCTTGTTATCGCCTGGAAACATCGTGAAAAAACCCATCCATAAAGTCCTGTACGTGCAGGTGATCGTCGCGATCATCATCGGCATCGCGCTCGGGCACTTCTATCCCTCGCTCGCCACCGACATGAAGCCGCTCGGCGACGGGTTCATCAAACTCATCAAGATGGTCATCGGCCCGATCATCTTCTGTACCGTCGTGACCGGCATCGCCGGCATGGAAGACATGAAGAAGGTCGGCCGCGTCGGCGGCAAGGCGCTGCTGTACTTCGAAGTCGTGTCGACGTTCGCGCTGATCCTCGGTCTCGCCGCGACGCACCTCCTGCGGCCGGGCGTCGGCTTCAACGTCGATCCTTCGACGCTCGACCACAAGGCCGTCGATTCCTTCGCGACGAAGGCGCACGGCCAGAGCACGGTCGATTTCTTCCTGCACATCATCCCGGACACGCTGGTGTCGGCGTTCGCGCAGGGCGAAATCCTCCAGATCCTGCTGATCGCGCTCCTGTTCGGCGCGGTGCTCGCGCATATCGGCGAGCGCGGCAAGGTCGTGACGACGTTCATCGAAGGTCTGTCGAGCATCCTGTTCGGCATGGTCGGCATCATCACGAAGCTCGCGCCGATCGGTGCGTTCGGCGCGATGGCGTTCACCATCGGCAAGTACGGCATCGGTTCGCTGCTGCCGATGCTCAAGCTCATCGGCACGTTCTATCTGACGTCGATCGTCTTCGTCGTCGTGGTGCTCGGTGCGATCGCGCGCATGGTGGGCTTCAACATCCTGAAGTTCATCGCGTACATCAAGGAAGAAATGCTGATCGTGCTCGGCACGTCGTCGTCGGAAGCCGCGCTGCCGCAACTGATGCTCAAGCTCGAAAAGCTCGGCTGCTCGCGTTCGGTCGTGGGTCTCGTCGTGCCGACAGGCTACTCGTTCAACCTCGACGGCACCAACATCTACATGACGATGGCCGTGCTGTTCATCGCGCAGGCGACCAACACCGATCTCTCGTGGGGCCAGCAACTGACGCTGCTCGCCGTGACGATGCTCACGTCGAAGGGCGCTTCGGGCGTGACCGGCGCAGGCTTCATCACACTGGCCGCGACGCTCGCCGTCGTGCCGACGATTCCGCTCGCGGGCATGGTGCTGATTCTCGGCATCGACCGCTTCATGTCGGAATGCCGCGCGCTGACGAACATCGTCGGTAACGGCGTGGCGACGGTCGTCGTGTCGGCATGGGAGAAGGAGCTGGATCGCAGCAAGCTGAAGGCGGCGTTGTCGCGCGATGTCGACGTGACCGACGCCGAAGAAGCGAAGTCGGTCTGAATCCGCACTGAAGCCGGAAGCGATCATGCAAGCGGCGAAGCCTCAGTCCGCGAGTGCTTCGCCGCAGTCGTTTCCGGCGCCTGATTCGCCACAAGCCTATGACACAATGGCAGATCCTCTTTCGCGGGAATCTGCTCACGTGTCGCGCCGCATCGTCGTGTTCTTCGCGCTTCTCGCCGCGCTCGTGGCGTGCTGCGCGCTCACGTGGCATCTCGCGTGGCAAAGCGGCATCGACGAGTTGAGGCTCAACGCCGCCGCGCGCGTCGATCGCACGACGAACACGCTCAAGAGCACGCTCGACCGCTACGAATATCTACCTTATCTGCTGTCGCGGCATCCGGTCGTGCAGGACGCGCTCGATCATCCGGATCGTGCGAACGTCGAGCGCGCGAACCGTTATCTCGAAGACCTCAACGCGCGCTCGCACGCCACCGTCACGTATCTGATTCGCGCAAACGGCATCGCGGTTGCCGCGAGCAACTGGAACGCGACGGACAGTTTCGTCGGCGTGGACTACAACTTCCGGCCGTATTTCATCGACGCGATGAAGGGCAGCACCGGCCGTTTCTTCGGCATCGGGACGATCTCGACCGAGCCCGGCTACTACATCTCGCAACCGGTCTATCGCGAGGGCACGAAAGAGATCATCGGCGTCGCGGTCGTGAAGCTGAATCTCGAATGGCTGCAAGGCGCGGATGCATCCGAGCCGCTCATCGTCACCGACGATCACGGCGTCATCTTTCTCTCGTCCGTGCCCGCGTGGAAATATCACACGGTGCGGCCGCTGCCGCAGAACGTCGAGGCGTCCGTCTATGCGACGCGCCAATACGCGCAACAGGCGATCACGCCGCTGCCGATGACTATCGTAAAGACGCTCGAGGGCGGCGCGCAGATCGTGCGCGTCGGCGGCGGCGGGCGAGACGGACACCATGCGCCGGCGTTTCTCGCGACGCATCGCTCCATCGGCGAACCCGACTGGCAACTGATCACGATGGCCGCGCTCGATCCCGTCGAGAGCGGCGCGCAGATCGCGGTCATCGTCACCGCGCTCGTATTCGTCTCGCTGTGCCTGCTCGCGTTCTACTGGCGCATGCGGCGCGCGCGCGTGCGCGAGATGATCCGCAGCCGGGAGATGTTGCAGACCGCGTATGCCGAATTGAATCAACGCGTCGCGGAGCGCACGGCGGATTTATCGGAAGCGAACGCGCAACTCACGAAGGAAGTGAACGAGCGCACGCGCGCCGAACAGGATCTGCGCGCCGCGCACGACGAGCTCATTCAGGCGAGCAAGCTCGCCGCGCTCGGCCAGATGGCGGCGGGCATCACGCATGAACTGAATCAGCCGCTCGCCGCGTTGCGCAGTTTTTCCGACAACACTCGCGTGCTGATCGATCGCGGCGATCAGGCGGCGGCGCGCGAGAATCTCGAAGCGATCGCGTCGCTGACCGAGCGCATGGGCAACATCACGAATCAGCTGAAGTTGTTCGTCACGAAGGCGCGGCCGAAGAATGCGCGCGCCGACGTCGCGCGGGCGCTGCGCCAAGTGTTCTCGATGCTGCGTCCGCGCATGAAGAACGTCGTCATCGATATCGCGCCGGAACTCGCCGAAGGCAGCGCGCCGATCTTCGTGCGTTGCGAGGACTTGCGGCTGGAGCAGGTGCTCATCAACTTGATCGGCAACGCGCTCGATGCGGTCGCGTCGTGTGACAGGCCGCGCATCGTCATCGAACTGAATGGCCACGCGGATACGATCGAGCTCATCGTGCGCGACAATGGTCCCGGCATTCCCGTCGATGCGCTGCCGAAACTCTTCGAGCCGTTCTTCACGACGAAGGAAATGGGGCAGGGACTGGGCCTCGGGCTTGCGATTTCATCGGCGATCGCGCGCGATTACGGCGGCACGCTCGTCGCGCGCAATCGCGAGGCGCCGATCGTCGCGGACGGTCCCGAAGGCGGCACCCAGGCGGACGCCGATCATTCGCACGGCGCGGAGTTCGTGCTGACTTTGCGGCGCGCTTGAAAACACAGTTGGAGCAACACATGACCACCGGTTTGCAGGTGATCTTCATCGAGGACGACGAACTCGTGCGCCGCGCGAGCGTGCAGAGCCTGCAACTCGCGGGCTTCGACGTGATCGGGCACGGCAGCGTCGAATCCGCCGCGCGCGCGATCGACGCGAGTTTCCCCGGCGTGATCGTGAGCGATATCCGCTTGCCCGGCGCGAGCGGCCTCGATCTGCTCGCGCAATGCCGCGAGCGTGCGCCCGAAGTGCCGGTCATTCTCGTCACCGGCCACGGCGACATCTCCATGGCCGTGCAGGCGATGCGCGACGGCGCCTACGACTTCATCGAAAAGCCGTTCGCGTCCGAGCGCCTGATCGAAGCGGTGCGCCGCGCGCTGGAGCGCCGCACGCTCGTGCTCGAGAATCAGGCGCTGCGGCGCGAGCTGGCGGGCGCGGGGCAGAGCCGCATCATCGGGCGCAGTCTCGCGATCGAGCAGGTGCGCCGGCTGATCGCGAACATCGCGCCGACGGATGCCTCCGTGCTCATCAACGGCGATACGGGCGCGGGCAAGGAACTCATCGCGCGCAGCCTGCACGACATGTCGCCGCGTCGCGACAAGCCGTTCATCGCGGTGAATTGCGGCGCGCTGCCGGAGCAGATGTTCGAATCGGAGATGTTCGGCTACGAGGCCGGCGCGTTTACGGGCGCGCAGAAGCGGCGTATCGGCAAGCTGGAACACGCGTCGGGCGGCACGCTCTTTCTCGATGAAATCGAGAGCATGCCGCTGTCATTGCAAGTGAAACTGCTGCGCGTATTGCAGGACGGCGTGCTGGAGCGGCTCGGCTCGAATCAGCCGGTGCGCGCGAATCTGCGCGTCGTCGCGGCGGCGAAGGGCGACATGAACGAACTCGTCGCCGATGGCACGTTCCGACGCGACTTGCTGTATCGGCTGAACGTGGTGACGATCACGCTGCCGCCGCTCAACGAGCGGCGCGAAGATATCGTGCCGCTCTTCGAGCATTTTCTGCTCGATGCGGCCGTGCGCTACGAGCGGCCCGCGCCGCTCATCACGGATCGTCAGCGCGCCGAACTGATGCAGCGCGACTGGCCGGGCAACGTGCGCGAGTTGCGCAACGCGGCGGATCGCATGGTGCTCGGCATTCTCGACGACAGCGGTGCGGCGGCGGCGCTCGACACATCGACGCAATCGCTCAAGGAACGCACCGAGCAGTTCGAGCGCGCGGTGATCGGGCAGGCGCTGGAGCAGTGCGGCGGCGCGGTCGCGGTGGCGGCTGATCGGCTGCAGCTCGGCAAGGCGACGCTGTACGAGAAGATCAAGCGATACGGAATCGTCGTGAAAGGCGATTCGTCCGAGCGATAAAAAAGCCCGCTGGTTGTCGCCAGCGGGCTGCGTGTTTCGCGTAAAGGCGTTCAGGCCGAACCGAGCGCCTTGTCGAGCAGTTGATCCAGTTCCGCGAACGTCGGCTCGCCGACATAGCGCTTCAAAATCTTCCCGTTCTTGTCGATGACGAAGGTCGTCGGCGTCAGTTGCACGTTGCCGAACTGCTTGGCAGCGCTGCCGTCGTCCATCGCGACCTTGAACGGCAACTTGCGCGTCTGCGCGTAGTTGTTGACGTACATCGGCGCGTCGTAGTTCATCGCGACCGCGACGAACTCCAGGCCGCGGCCCTTGAATTTGTTGTACGTGTCGATCATCTGCGGCATTTCCTTCATGCATGTCTCGCAGCTCGTCGCCCAAAAATTGACGAGATAGACCTTGCCCTTCAGATCGCCCGACGTCGAAATCTTCTGTCCCGAAAGCAGCGTGAAGGTCGCGTCCGGCACTTTCTGCTGGCCGCCGAAGGCGAAATACCCGGTGCAGGCGATCACGCCCGCGACGAGCGCCATCACGATGTAACGCAGCGGACTCTTCGCGCGCGTGGATGTTTCTTGCGTGGCTTGGGACATGGGAACCTCGGATGGCGCTCCGGCGAACGGAACGGAGACTGCTGCGTATTTTAGCGCCAATTTCGGGATGCGTTCGTGACGCGCCGATAAGCCCGGCATCGCAGCGCGATAATGATGGTTTTCACGCAGCGATTCCTCATGAAACGAGTTTTCCCCGTGTTTCCTGTCCGTTTGCGGCGCGCGGCCGCGCGCTTTCTTCCGAATATTGCTTCCGCCAACAAGCTGATGTGCGCAACTGTCACATGCGGCGCATTGCTCGCGTGCACGCCCTCATACGACTGGCGCACCGTGACGAACAACGACGACGGCTACGAAGTGACGCTGCCCGCGAAGCCGCGT
This sequence comes from Caballeronia sp. ATUFL_F1_KS39, assembly GCF_023630985.1. NCBI lineage: Bacteria > Pseudomonadati > Pseudomonadota > Betaproteobacteria > Burkholderiales > Burkholderiaceae > Caballeronia > Caballeronia sp. ATUFL_F1_KS39. The sequence continues at coordinate 263,532 of NZ_JALQDZ010000001.1, forward strand.
TCCGAGGAGCGCAAGATCGACATCGCAGGCCGGTCGATGACGATGCACATGCAGACCGCAGAAGCCGGCGACGCCGTGTTCGCCGTCGGCACGGTCGTGCTGCCGAGCGCCGATCCGCAATTGCAGCGCGCGACACTCGATTTCCTCCAGCAAGGTCTCGCGCGCAACGTGAATGCGAAGCCCGAGGCGCGTGCGACGCAGATCGACCTCGCGGCGGGCGGACGCGTGTCGGGCAGCGAGATCGAGGTGAAGGGCGAAGGCGGGGAGAAGCGCGAGTCGCGGACGATTCACGCGCGCTTCGTGGCGCGCGGCGCGCACGTCTATCAACTGGCGATCGTGTCAGACAAGACGACGCCGACCGAGCAGGCCGAGCAGTTCTTTTCGTCGTTCAAACTGTTTTAGAGGAAGGCCTCGAATTCTGCAGGCACTAACTTAAGAAGTGTCTTAGTGTGTCGGAAATAGCCGAAGTTCCTTCAGAAGTTTACGCGCTAATTCTCGGATTCATATGGACTTTTTGCGCTATCCACAATGTCTGTGGATAACTTTGTGGAAAACAGTGTGTGGTAGCGCTCAAAAGCCCGACTCATGCGGTTTACGTTAGTTTGCCTTCGTTCGCGGCAAGTTAAATAATTCAATAAAATCAATGGTCTGTGAAATGTGGCCAAAACCGGGGTTTGATCAGACGAAGGACCGCCCCGGATCGCTTCAGTGTGCATAAGTCAAGTCTTGACAAGTAATTTTCCGCTTAGCATCGCGCGGACCACCCCGCGTCCGCGCTGGCTTCAGGCGATCGACAGCGCCCGGCGGTACTGAACGGCTTCCGCGACATGGGACGCGTCGGGCATATCGGCGCCGGCGAGATCCGCGATCGTCCGCACGACCTTCAGCACGCGGTAGTACGCGCGCGCGGACCAGCCGAAGCGCTCGCCCGCAGCGCGCAGCAAGGCTTCGCCGGCGGAATCGGGGCGGCAGACGGCGTCGGCTTCGCGGCCGTCGAGATCGCGGTTGATCTTGCCCTGACGCTGCGTCTGTATGTCGCGGGCCGCCGCGACCCGCGCCGCGACGACGGCGCTCGACTCGCCGCGCTCGGTGCCGCGCGCCGACAGTTCCGCGGGCGAGAGCGCCGGCAACTCGATCTGAATGTCGATGCGATCCATCAGCGGACCCGACAGCTTGCGCAGATAACGCGCGGCGACATCGGGCGAGCAGCGGCAGCGCGCGCTCGGGTCGCCGCGCCAGCCGCACGGACATGGATTCATCGCGGCGACGAGCTGGCAGGCCGCCGGAAATTCCGCCTGCTGTGCGGCGCGCGAAATCGTGATCTGGCCGACTTCGAGCGGCTCACGCAGGGTTTCCAGCACTTTTCGGTCGAATTCGGGCAGCTCGTCGAGAAACAGGACGCCGAGATGCGCGAGCGTGATCTCGCCCGGCTGCGGCGGATTGCGCCCGCCGACGAGCGCCGCCGCGCTCGCCGAATGATGCGGCGCGCGGAACGGCCGTCGCCGCCACTGCTCGGGCGTAAAGCCGAGCGAACTCGCCGAAAGGATCGCGGCGGAGGTGAGCGCTTCGTCGTCGTTCATCGGCGGGAGCAGGCCGGCCAGGCGCGCGGCGAGCATCGACTTGCCCGCGCCGGGCGGACCGACCATCAGCAGATGATGACCGCCCGCAGCCGCCACTTCGAGCGCGCGGCGGGCGGCGGGATGGCCGATGACATCGGCGAGATCCGCGGACGGCGCGGCTGTCGAGGGAAGCGGAGCGGCTTGCACGGGTCGCAGACGGGCGTCGGGGACATCGTTCAGATGCGCGCAGAGCGTGGGCAAGTCCGCCGCGCCGAAGACCTCGATGCCCGGCACGAGCGCCGCTTCCGCCGCGCTTGCGAGCGGCACGTAGATTTCGGGGATTGGCGGGGCTGCATCGCGCATCGATGCATAGTGGCGCGCCGCGCCGCAGACCATTGCGAACGCGCCGCGCATCGGACGCAGCGCGCCGGTCAGCGAAAGCTCGCCCGCGAACTCGCGATGTTCGAGCGCTGCGGCCGGAATCTGTCCGCTCGCGGCCAGAATGCCGAGCGCGATCGGCAGATCGAAGCGGCCGCTTTCCTTCGGAAGATCGGCGGGTGCGAGATTGACGGTGATTCTGCGGACGGGGAAATCGAAGCCGCAGTTCTGCAGCGCGGCGCGCACGCGCTCGCGGCTTTCGCGGACTTCGAGATCGGGCAGACCGACGATGGAAAACGACGGCAACCCGTTGGCGAGATGGACTTCGACGACGACTTCGGGCGCGCGCCCAGGAGCGGGCGCGCGGCTGCGTACCACGGCAAGCGACATGATTTCACCTGAAACGGCGCATGGACCGCGCCGGCAATAAAACTAGAAACTCACGGCTCGCTAGCCGAGGTACGCGATAGGCAGTGCTGGCGCCTCAGTCTTGCGCGGCCGTGTTTCCGCCCGCGAGACGCTGCTCCAGCTGCGCGACGCGCTTTTCGAGTTCTTCGAGACGAGCGCGCGTGCGGACGAGCACTTGCGTCTGCGTGTCGAATTCCTCGCGCGTCACGAGATCGAGCTTCGAAAAGCCTTGCGAGAGCATCGCCTTCATATTCCGTTCGACGTCTTTCGCGGGCGAATTCTTGAAGAGATCGCTCATCTTCTGCTGCAAATCGTTGAAAACGTCGTTGGGCTGCTTCATCGTTTCTCCCTTCTTGCACAAAAAAAGTGCATTCATTGTTAGGTCAGTGCCCCGAATTATCGAATGTTCGATATTGGTGCGCGCCGCCGAATGCGCGAACGCGCGTCGAAGCACCCTTGAGGCGCCGCGATTTTAGCGCCGCCGCGCGCTCGCGTTGTCCGCCCATGCCCCTTTTTGCGGGACCTCTGGACCACTCTAGCAATGAACCTACCCCGACGCCAGCACGCGCGGCCCGCGTTAGCCGTTCGGCCGACCCTTCGTGCGATTGTTTCGCGAAATCGCGCAAAGCCGCATGGATGCTCGCATGGCATACGAGTTGCATAAGTGGCGCGACCTTTTCTGCACGCTTCAATGGACGGCATCGAAGGATCAGCACACCACAGCGAGGGATACATGAAGCTCATTACCGCAATCATCAAGCCGTTCAAGCTGGACGAAGCGCGTGAAGCGCTCTCGGCCATCGGCGTCTCGGGCATCACCGTGACCGAGGTGAAAGGCTTTGGCCGACAGAAGGGGCACACCGAGCTGTATCGGGGCGCGGAGTACGTCGTCGACTTTCTGCCGAAAGTGAAGATCGAGGCGGCCGTCTCGGACGACATCGTCGATCAGGCGATCGAAGCCGTCGAACGCGCCGCACGCACGGGAAAAATCGGTGACGGAAAGATCTTCGTCACCTCAATCGAACAGGTGATCCGCATCCGCACCGGCGAGACCGGCGCCGACGCGCTCTAACAAGAAATTGGCGATAAGAGGAACCAGAAGAATGCGTAACTTTTTGATGTCACTGTTGGTGGCGGGCGCGCTGATCGGCGCGAATGTCGGCACCGCTCTCGCTCAGGATGCGTCCGCTCCGGCCGCAGCCTCGGCACCCGCTGCAAGCGCGCCCGAAAGCGCCAACACGGCGATGGCGTCGTCGGCTCAGGCGGCATCGGCGGCAGAAGCCGCGTCCGGCGCATCCGCCGCGTCCGATGCCGCGCCGGCCGCACCGACCGAGCCGGTCATGGTCGATTCGTCGAAGATCAGCTCCGGCGACACCGCGTGGATGCTGACTTCCGTGGCGCTCGTGCTGTTCATGACGATTCCCGGCCTCGCGCTCTTCTACGCGGGCATGGTCCGCAAGAAGAACGTGCTCGCGACGGTCATGCAGAGCTTCGCGATCTGCTGTCTCGTGACGATCCTCTGGACGGTCGTCGGCTACAGCATCGCGTTCACGCCGGGCGGCTCGTTCCTCGGCGGCTTCTCGCGCGTGTTCCTGCACGGCATGGCCTACATCAAGGGCGACAAGGCGACGACGCTTACCGTCAGCCATCTGGCCGTGACGATCCCCGAGTCGGTCTATTTCGCATTCCAGTTGACGTTCGCGATCATCACCCCGGCGCTCATTACCGGCGCGTTCGCGGATCGCATGAAGTTCTCGGCGATGCTCGTGTTCATGGCGCTGTGGTCGCTGATCGTCTACTCGCCGATCGCGCACATGGTCTGGGAACCTACCGGCTGGCTCGCATCGGCTGGCGTGCTCGACTTCGCGGGCGGCACGGTGGTTCACATCAACGCCGGTATCGCGGGTCTGATGTGCTGTCTCGTGCTCGGCAAGCGCGTCGGCTATGGCCGCGAAGTGATGGCGCCGCACAACCTCGTGCTCTCGCTGATCGGCGCATCGATGCTGTGGGTGGGCTGGTTCGGCTTCAACGCGGGTTCGGCAGTGGCGGCTGACGGCCGTGCCGGTTTCGCGATGCTCACGACGCAGATCGCCACCGCGTTCGCCGCATTCGGCTGGATGTTCGCGGAGTGGATCACGAAGGGCAAGCCGTCGGTGCTCGGCATCATCTCGGGCGCGGTTGCGGGTCTGGTGGCCGTGACGCCGGCGTCGGGTTTCGTCGGCGTGACGGGCGCGATCGTGATCGGCATTGTCGCGGGCGTGGTCTGCTTCTGGTCGGCGACGTGGCTCAAGCACAAGTTCAACTACGACGACTCGCTCGACGCGTTCGGCGTGCACGGCGTGGGCGGGATCATCGGCGCGCTGCTGACGGGCGTGTTCGCGGTGAAGGACATCGGCGGCTTCGACGGCAGCGTGCTCGTGCAGGCGAAGGGCGTGCTCGTCACGCTCGTCTACAGCGGCGTCGTCAGCTTCGTTTTGCTGAAGATCATCGACATGACCATGGGCCTGCGCGTCACGGAAGAACAGGAACGCGAAGGTCTCGACGTCACGCTGCACGGCGAGCACGTCGAGTAAGTCTTACGCCGCAACCGGCGCGCCGCGAGAGCGCGTAGGCTGCGAGCAAGGAACGAGCGCAGCGACTTCGCCCGCCTTATGGCGGGCATTTTTTTTGGTGCGCCATTTCCGTCCGGGTTTCGTCGAAGGCGGCGGCCAAACCTATTGAAGCGACAGGCGGAAAAGTGCGTGGAAGCGGCGCGGCGCGGGCCGCAAAACCTTGTCAATTGGCGGTTGATACCCATTTAGGCAAAGCAATTGCTCTACAATCTTTTGTCTTCTTCCGCGAGTAATACATGGTTCCGCACCTTGTTACGGCGTTAAGTGGCCCGCTGCTCGATCTCGAGCGGAAAATCCTCGAGGCCATGCCCGCCATCGAGCGCTGGTTCCGGCTCGAATGGCAGGAGCACACGCCGCCGTTCTACTGTTCCGTCGATCTGCGCAACGCGGGGTTCAAGCTCGCGCCCGTCGACACCAATCTCTTTCCCGGCGGTTTCAACAATCTGCCGCAGGAAGTGTTGCCGCTCGCGGTGCAGGCAGCGATGGCGTCCATCGAAAAAATCTGCCCGGACGCGAAGAATCTGCTCGTCATTCCCGAGCGCCATACGCGCAACGCGTTCTATCTCGAGAACGTCGCGCGCCTCGCGCTCATCATGCGGCAAGCGGGGCTCAACATCCGCTTCGGCACGCTGGACGAGAATATCCACGGTCCTGTGACCATCGCGCTCGCCGATGGCCAGAAAATCGTGCTGGAGCCGCTCGAACGCACGCCGCGGCGCCTCGGCCTGAAGAACTTCGATCCCTGCTCGATCCTGCTCAACAACGATCTTTCGGCCGGCATTCCGCCCGTGCTGGAAAATCTGCACGAGCAGTATCTGCTGCCGCCGCTGCACGCCGGCTGGGCGGTGCGCCGCAAGTCGACCCATTTCTCCTGCTATGACGACGTCGCTAAGAAGTTCTCGAAGCTCGTCGAGATCGATCCGTGGATGGTGAATCCGTACTTCGCGCATGTGGAAGGCGTCGATTACGAAGCGCGCACGGGCGAACAAGCGCTCGCGGAAGCCATCGACGGCGTGCTCAAGAAGATCGCGAAGAAGTATCGCGAGTACGGCATCAGCGAGCGTCCGTATGTCGTCATCAAGGCGGATGCCGGCACGTACGGAAAGGGCGTGATGACCGTCCACGACGCGAGCGAAGTCGCCGCGCTGACCAAGCGCGAACGCACGAAGATGAACGACGCCAAGGAAGGCCTGCAAGTTCACGACGTGATCGTGCAGGAAGGCGTGCATACGTTCGAGCGCGTGGAAAATGCGGTCGCGGAGCCGGTCGTGTACATGATCGACCGGTATGTCGTCGGCGGGTTTTACCGCGTGCACGATTCGCGCGAGCGCGATCAGAACCTCAACGCGCCGGGCATGCATTTCGTGCCGCTCGGCTTCGAGCACACGGCGTTGCCCGACACGCACGCGAAGCCCGGCGCCGCGCCGCCGAACCGCTTCTACATGTACGGCGTGGTGGCGCGGCTGGCGCTGCTGGCGGCATCGGTCGAGCTCGAAAAGACCGATCCTGAAGCCATTCAGGTGTGAGTTCGCGGCTTGCGGTAAGCTCGCAGGCCGCGCACCGAACTAGCAAATCGTCATGAACATCCTCTTTATCGCCGACCCGCTCGATCGCTTCAAGATCTACAAGGACACGACCTACGCGATGATGGCCGAAGCCGCGCGGCGCGGCCACGTGCTCTACGCGTGCGAGCCGCAGCATCTCGCGTGGACCGGAACGAAGGTCGAGGCGAGCGCGCGGCGCATCGCGATCGTCGGCGACGAGGCCAACAGTGACCGCTGGCCGTGGTATGCCGCCGAGCAGGCCGAGCATCTGCCGCTCACGCATTTCGACGCCGTGCTGATGCGCAAGGATCCGCCGTTCGATCTGGAATACGTGAACGCGACGTGGCTGCTGGAGATCGCCGAGCGCAACGGCGCGCGCATCTTCAACAAGCCGCAGGCGATCCGCGATCATTCCGAGAAGCTCGCCATCGCGGAATGGCCGCAGTTCGTCACGCCGACGCTCGTCACGCGCGATGCCGCGCGCCTGCGCGCTTTCCACGCCGAGCACGGCGACGTGATCCTGAAGCCGCTCGACGGCATGGGCGGCATGGGCGTGTTCCGCGTGAAGGCGGACGGGATGAATCTCGGCTCGATCGTCGAGATGTTGTCCGAGGACGGCGCGCGCACGGTGATGGCGCAGAAGTTCATCCCCGAAATCAAGGATGGCGACAAGCGCATTCTCGTCATCGGCGGTCAGCCGGTGCCGTATTCGCTGGCGCGCGTTCCGCAGGGCAGCGAAGTGCGCGGCAATCTTGCGGCGGGCGGGCTCGGGCGCGCGCAGCCGCTGTCGGCGCGCGATCGCGAAATCGCCGAGACGCTCGGGCCGGTGCTGCAGGCGCGCGGCCTGCTGCTCGCCGGGCTGGATGCGATCGGCGACTATCTCACCGAAGTCAACGTCACGAGTCCGACGTGCTTTCGCGAAATCATGGATCAGACCGGCTTCGACGTTGCGGGCATGTTTATCGACGCGCTCGAGCGCGCGGCGCACTGAGTCTGCCGGCCAACGAAACGCGCGCGGACAGCGCGCCAAACTCACCTCGGCGGGACTGTTAGAATTGACTTTCCCGCGCCCGCGTTTCTGGGGCGCGATCGCGTCTAAAAGTGCGCTTAAAGTTCGCTTAAGCATCGACGCGCAGGCTTGGGGTAATGAAGCTGGAAGGCGGTTGATTTCGTTGTAACGGCATCCACTTTAGAGTTGTGTTCCGCGCCGCTCGCGCGCTTTCGAGCGAACTCCGACGTATTTGTCCGATTTTTCGTCGTTGATTTGTCGCTGAGGCAATTTCCTGACATGGCTGGCATTCTGATCATCGCGCACGCACCTTTCGCCACCGCGCTACGCGAGTGCATCGCACATATTTACGGTGGCTTGCCGGCGCGCATCGGCGTCATCGACGTGATGCCCGACTGCGATCCGGTCGAAGTTCGCGCGTTCGCGCGCTCCGAAATCGATCGCCTGAAAGAAGAAAACGGCGCGATCGTGCTCACCGACGTGTTCGGCGCGACGCCCGCGAACATCGCGGCGAGCCTGCACGACACCGATGTGCGCGTGCTCGCCGGCTGCAATCTGCCGATGCTCGTGCGCGCCGTCTGCTACCGCGCGACGCCGCTCGACACGCTCGCCGAAAAGATTCTTCAGGGCGGCTCGAAGGGCATCCAGGAACTGGATTCGTCTACGCCGCTCAACCCCTGCGCCCTCGCGACGAAGGCCGCCGGCTCGCCCGATCCGGCATGCTCGGCGAGCGCCGATCTCATCAGCGCGAAGGCCGCCAGCCACTGACGCCGCTCATTTCATCCATCTAGCGCTTCGGAGCATCATGCTGCAACAAGAAACAACAATCGTGAACAAGCTGGGGCTCCACGCACGCGCTTCGGCCAAGCTCACACAACTGGCGGGCAATTTTCAATGCGAGATCTGGATGAGCCGCAACGGGCGCCGGATCAACGCGAAAAGCATCATGGGCGTGATGATGCTGGCGGCGGGCATCGGCAGCACGGTGACGATCGAAACCGAAGGCGCGGACGAAGCCGAAGCGATGCAAGCCATTCTCGCGCTCATCGCCGATAAATTCGGAGAAGGGCAGTAAGCGTTTCGCCGCAGTGTCCGTCAGTGAAAAGCCGCGCATCGACGCGGCTTTTTCGTATCCGCATCACGCTTTCGCGTAACGTCGTGCAACCGTTCCGGCCCTGTCGTCACCGGGTGTTCAGGGACTTGTGAGCACGATCGAACATATAATGGACGCGCGGTTTGTGCCCGTCGAGGGGGCGCCTGGCAGACCGCGACATTCAAAGAACTAGAGGAGGGCGCGTGTCCTTCACGCTGCATGGAATTCCCGTCTCGCGCGGCATCGCCATTGGGCGCGCGTATCTGATCGCGCCGGCGGCGCTCGACGTAGACCACTATCTGATCGAGCCGGATCAGATCGACGCGGAAATCGCCCGATTCCACGCGGCGCAGGCGGCCGTCCTCGCCGAACTCGAAGCGCTGCGCGAAGACCTTTCCGCCGATGCGCCGAGCGAAATGGGCGCGTTCATCAACGTCCATACGATGATCCTGAACGACGCCATGCTCGTGCAGGAAACCATCGACCTGATTCGCACGCGCCGCTACAACGTCGAGTGGGCGCTCACCGAGCAACTGGAAATCCTCGGCGGTTATTTCGACGAGATCGAAGACGAATATCTGCGCGAACGCAAGGCGGATGTCGAGCAGGTCGTCGAGCGTCTTTTGAAAGCGTTGGCCGGCGCGCCGACGGCCGCGTCGCTCGTCGTGCATACGGCCGCCAGCAACGGGCACAACGAAATGATCGTCGTCGCCCACGATATCGCGCCGGCGGACATGCTTCAGTTCAAGACGCAGGCGTTCAAGGGCTTCGTCACCGACCTCGGCGGCCGCACCTCGCATACGGCGATCGTCGCGCGCAGTCTCGGCATTCCGGCGTCCGTCGGCGTGCAGCAGGCGAGCGTGCTGATCCGCCAGAACGATCTCATCATCGTCGACGGCGATCATGGCATCGTGATCGTCGATCCGGCGCCGATCGTTCTCGAAGAGTATTCGTATCGTCAGAGCGAGAAACTGCTGGAACAGCGCAAGCTCCAGCGCCTGAAGTTCTCGCCGACGCAGACGCTCTGCGGTACGAAGATCGAACTGTGCGCGAACATCGAGTTGCCGGAAGACGCGCAAGTCGCCGTCGAAGCGGGCGCGATGGGCGTCGGCCTGTTCCGCACCGAATTCCTCTTCATGAATCACAAGGACCAGTTGCCGGAGGAAGAGGAGCAGTTCGAGGCATACAAGCGCGCCGTCGAGTTGATGAACGGCAAGCCGGTGACGATCCGCACGATCGATGTCGGCGCGGACAAGCCGCTCGATTCCATGACCGGAAGCGATGGCTACGAAACCGCGCCGAATCCCGCGCTGGGCTTGCGCGCGATCCGCTGGAGCCTGTCCGAGCCGCAGATGTTCATCACGCAGTTGCGCGCCATTCTGCGGGCGTCGGCGTTCGGGCCGACCAAGATTCTCATTCCGATGCTCGCGCACGCACAGGAAATCGACCAGACGCTCGATCTGATCCGCGAGGCGAAGCGTCAACTCGACGACGAAGGCGTGGCGTACGACCGTCAGGTTCAGGTCGGCGCGATGATCGAGATTCCGGCGGCGGCCATCGCCGTGCGGCTGTTCCTGAGCCGGCTCGATTTTCTGTCGATCGGCACGAACGATCTGATCCAGTACACGCTCGCGATCGATCGCGCCGATAACAGCGTCGCGCATCTTTACGATCCGCTGCATCCGGCGGTGCTGAACCTGATCGCGTTCACGTTGCGCGAGGCGAAGCGCGCGGGCGTGCCGGTGTCGGTGTGCGGGGAAATGGCGGGCGATCCCGCCGTCACGCGCCTGTTGCTCGGCCTCGGGCTCACCGAGTTTTCGATGCATCCGAGCCAGTTGCTGATCGTGAAGCAGGAAATTCTGCGCTCGAACCTGAAGGCGCTGGAAAAGCCGGTCGCGGATGTGCTTGCGGCCTACGAACCCGCTGAATTGCAGGCCGCGCTCACGGCGTTGCAGAAGGTCTAGGCCAAGCCGTGATCCGCAATCAGTCGATCCACCCGAGCGATGACCTGCTCGGGTGAGATCGCCGAAGTGCATTGAAAGCGGCTTGGCTTGCCGCGCCTGCGCGGACACCACAGAAAATCGCGGTTGTCGAAGTCGCACGTCGTGTCGTTGAAGCAACCAATGCATGCGTGGAAATTGATCACGCGATACGGCGTGCGGAACTCCGTGTGCGGGTGATTCGCGGAAGCGACGGCCGCGCGAACGCGCTTTGCGTGAGCCCGCGTTGCGCGCTCGCCGGCGAAGTGATGGCGCTCAAAGAACGATCCGCCCTGCGATTGAAGAATCGATGAGCTTAAGCGGACCGTCCGGTCGACGGCGTAAGACGCGACCGATTTAGCGCGCTGCTTCGCGGTTTCCGGTGTGCCCGCAGACAGCGCAATCCGGCTGCCGCGCGATTCGCATCGTGTTCCATTCCATGCGCAGCGAGTCGAGCATCATCAGCCGGCCCGCGAGCGTCTCGCCGAAACCGCCGATCACGCGCAGCGCCTCCGCCGCCTGCATCGCACCGATGATGCCGACCGTCGGCGCGAACACGCCCATCGTCGAACACGCGACTTCCTCGAACGGCTGATCCGGCGGGAACACGCACGCGTAGCAGGGCGAATCGGGTGCGCGGAAGTCGAAGGTGCTGATCTGCCCGTCGAAACGCAGCGCCGCGCCCGACACGAGCGGCACGCGATGCGTGACGCAGGCCGCGTTGATCGCGTGACGCGTCGCGAAGTTGTCACTGCAATCGAGCACCACGGTTTTACCGGGCATGTTGATGTCGAGCCACGCGGCGTCGGCGCGCGCGTTCACCGCGATGACGTCGATGTCCGGATTCAGCGCGCTCAACGTCTCGCGTGCCGATTCCACCTTGGGCGCTCCGACCGATCGCGTCATGTGCACGATCTGCCGCTGGAGATTCGTGAGATCGACAGTATCGGCATCGACGAGCGTGATTTTTCCGACACCTGACGCCGCGAGATACATCGCCGCGGGCGCGCCGAGTCCGCCCGCGCCGATGATGACGGCGTGCGCGTCGAGAAAGCGCTGCTGCGCCTCGATGCCGATTTCATCGACGAGGATGTGGCGGGAATAGCGAAGGAGTTGGTCGTCGTTCATCGCGGAAAGAATCGGCTTGCTCGAACGAAGCATTCTAAGCGCGAAAAGAAGAAAGGCTTCGCAACGTTACGCTGCGAAGCCTTTGCGGGGACTACGGAAAAGTTACTTCGACTGCTGCGCGGTAGGCGCCGATGCCGGCTGCGCGCCCGACGCCGGCGCGGAACCCGGCGTGGCCGGCAGCGCAGGCGGTGCAACCACCGGAGCGGACGCCGAACGTGCCGGCTTGTTCTGCGCGAGCTTGCGTTCGCTGTACGACTTGGACTCCACGACCTGCTTGCCTTCCAGCTTGTTCAGACCTTGCTGGAGCATGAAGTCGTCCGCGCTGCCGAACTCGACCGGCTTGCGCTCGCGGTCCTTGCGGCGCTGCTCGGGCGTCTTCTTGTCGTTCTGCTCTTCGAGAATGCGCAGTTGCTCCAGACGATCCGCCTCGCGCTGCTCCTGTTCCTTCTTCTCGTTCGGATCCTGCGTGTTCGCGAGGTGGTTCGAGTAATCGACTTCGCGCGTGACGAGCGCGTCGTCCGGATCGCCGTCCGCGTATTGATCGACCGGCACGTCGGGGCGCACGCCCTGATTCTGGATCGACTTGCCGCTCGGCGTGTAGTAATAGGCCGTCGTCAGGCGCAGGGCGCTGTCGGCGGTCATCGGACGCACGGTCTGCACCGAGCCCTTGCCGAACGTGGTCTTGCCGACGATCAGCGCGCGATGATGATCCTGCAGCGCACCCGCGACGATCTCGGAGGCCGACGCCGAATACGCGTTGGTCAGCACGACCATCGGCACCTTCTTGAAGATTTCCGGCACGCTCTTCAGCGGATCGGAATCGAAGGACGGCAGGCGATAGTTGTCGTAGGTGTCGCGGAAAGTCTGCTTCGCATCCGCGATCTGGCCGTTGGTCGACACGACGACCGCGTTATCCGGCAGGAACGCGCCCGCGACGCCGACCGCGCTTTGCAGCAAGCCGCCGCCGTTGTTGCGCAGATCGAGCACGAGGCCCTTCAGATTCGGTTGCTGGCGCGCGAGATCCTGCAGCTTCGACGCGAGATCCGGCACCGTGCGCTCCTGGAAGCTCGTGATGCGGATGTAGCCGTAGCCCGGCTCCGGCACCTTCATCTTCACCGACTGCACGCGGATCACGGCGCGCGTCACGGTGAGCGGGAACGTGCGGTCGTCGCTCTTGCGGAAGATCGTGAGCGTGACCTTCGTGCCCGGCTCGCCGCGCATCTGCTTCACGGCTTTATCCAGCGTCATGCCGCGCACCGGCTTGTCGTTGATGCGCGTGATGAGGTCGCCCGGACGAATGCCGGCGCGAAACGCTGGCGTGTCTTCGATCGGCGAAATGACCTTGATGAGGCCGTCTTCCGAAGAAATCTCGATGCCGAGGCCCGCGAATCGGCCCTTGGTCTGTTCCTGCAGCTCTTCGTAATCGGTCTTGTCGAGATAGGACGAGTGCGGGTCGAGGCTCGACACCATGCCCTTGATGGCGGCGGTGAGGAGCTTCTTGTCGTCGACCGGTTCGACGTATTCGTGCTTGATCTGACCGAAAACTTCGGCGAAAAGCCGCAATTGTTCGAGCGGCAGAGGCGAGGAAGCAGCTTGCTGTGCGGATGCGGAGATCTGCAGGGTGGCGAGTGCGCCGGCAGCAACGCCAACGGCTACCAGGCCGAAGTTTTTCAGGTTCTTTCGCATAGAGAGTGCGGTCGGAATCGGATGGGCTGCATCGTTGGTGACGGGCCAGTATACCCGCTCGCCTTGATTGGCGACTTAAACGCAACTTAAATGCCTGAGGCTTTCATCCGTTGAAGCGATGGCTCGCGCACGTTTCGACGCGATCCTGTCGATGCCGCTCGCGGTTCGTCAGCCGGGCGCCATGAACGCGGCGAGGGCGCCCGTTATGGCGCCCTCGTCAGGCCAAACACCTGCCGGACAGCCGGAATCAGCCCGCTTTGCCTTGCTTGGCGACAGCGGCCTGCGCGGCCGCGATGGCTTCCGGATCGCCCAGATAGTAGTGCTGGATGGGCTTCAGGTTTTCATCGAGTTCGTACACGAGCGGCACGCCGTTCGGGATGTTCAGCCCGACGATGTCCTGATCGGAGATGTTGTCCAGATACTTGACCAGCGCGCGGATCGAGTTGCCGTGCGCCGAAATCACGACCTGTTTGCCGGACTTGATGGCGGGTGCGATCGATTCGTTCCAGATCGGCAGGACGCGCGCGACCGTGTCTTTCAGGCATTCGGTGAGCGGCAACTGTTCGCGCGGCACCTTCGCGTAACGCGGATCGTTGTACGACGCACGCTCGTCGCCCGGTTCGAGCGCGGGCGGCGGCGTGTCGTAGCTGCGGCGCCAGACGAGCACCTGATCGTCGCCGTACTTCTTCGCGGTTTCTGCTTTGTTCAGGCCCGCGAGCGCGCCGTAGTGGCGTTCGTTCAGGCGCCACGAATGCACAACCGGTATATACATCTGATCCATCTCGTCCTGGACGTGCCACAGCGTGCGGATGGCGCGCTTCAACACCGACGTATACGCGATGTCGAACTGGTAGCCCGCCTCCTTCAGCAGCACGCCTGCCTGGCGCGCCTCACGGTTGCCCTGCTCGGTCAGGTCGACGTCGACCCAGCCGGTGAAGCGGTTTTCCTTGTTCCACGTCGATTCGCCGTGGCGGATGAGCACTAGCTTGTACATGATTTCGGTCGGTCAGTTGGAAAAGCGGTGCGCCGATCGCACCCCGTCATGCTGCCCGAACGGGCGGGGTGTCGCCATCGGCCGGACGGCAGAGGCCATCGCGGGAAACGGTTATTTTATAATGCCCCGATTGCGCCCATTTCCCTTTCTTCCTTTCCTACTAAATTTCGGCGGCCCTCGACGTGAAGTTTTTCACTGATTACACGAATATTGCACTTATCGTCATCGCGCTGGTTTCCGGCGCGCTGCTCCTTTGGCCCGCCGTCACGCGGCGCGGGCGCGGCGGCATTTCGGCCGCCGAAGCCACGACGCTCATCAACCGGCGCAACGCCGTGGTCGTCGATTTGCGGCCCGCCGCGGAATTCGCGAAGGGACATCTGCCGTCTGCACGAAAAATCGAAGCCACGGAGCTTCAAGCAAAAATCGGCCAGATCGCGAAGAATAAGAGCAATCCGGTCGTGCTCGTTTGCCAAACCGGTCAAGAATCGCAGCGTGCGAGCCGCACCGTGTCCGAGGCGGGTTACGCCGAGGTCCACGTTTTGCAAGGCGGAGTGGACGCCTGGCAAAAAGCCGGCATGCCGGTGGTGAAACAAGGAGCAGTCAAGTGAAAAAAGTGGTGATGTACAGCACGGTCGTGTGCCCGTATTGCCAGATGGCCGAACGTCTTTTAAAGTCCCGCGGCGTCGAAACGATCGAGAAGATCCTGATCGATCGCGAGCCGGGCCGGCGCGAGGAAATGATGACGCGCACCGGACGGCGGACCGTGCCGCAGGTGTACATCGGCGAGACGCACGTCGGCGGCTACGACGATCTGTCCGCGCTCGATCGAAAGGGCGGCCTCGTGCCGCTGCTCGAATCGGCCTGACACATGCATACTCGCGGCGCGCGATTCGACACGAACGCGCGCCGCATACCGGATTACCTAGGAAATCAAAATGTCTGACGAGAACAACCAGCCGTTTTTCAACATCCAGCGCATCTATTTGAAGGACATGTCGCTGGAGCAGCCGAATTCGCCGGCTATCTTCCTCGAACAGGAAATGCCGTCGGTCGAAGTCGAAGTCGACGTGAAGGCCGACCGCCTCGCGGAAAGCGTCTTCGAAGTGCTGGTCACGGGCACGGTCACGGCGAAAGTCACCGACAAGGTCGCATTCCTGATCGAAGCCAAGCAGGCAGGCATCTTCGACATCCGCAACATTCCGGCGGAGCAGATCGATCCGCTCGTCGGCATCGCGTGCCCGACCATTCTGTTCCCGTACCTGCGCTCGAACATCGCCGACGCGATCACGCGCGCCGGTTTCCCGCCGATCCACCTCGCGGAGATCAACTTCCAGGCGCTGTACGAGCAGCGTATCGCCCAACTCGCGAGCGCCCAGGAAGGCGCGGCGAACGGCGCGACGCACTGACCTGACTCTGCCGGACCGGAGCCGAGCATGAAAGTAGCCGTTCTCGGCGCCGGCGCATGGGGCACCGCGCTCGCGGGCCACCTCGCGACCCGGCACGACACGAAGCTCTGGGCGCGCGACTCCGCGCTCATCGAATCACTTTCCCGCACGCACGAAAACACGCGCTATCTCGAAGGCGTGACGCTGCCGCACGCGCTCGCATTCGAGACCGATTTCGCCGCGGCGCTCGCGCATGCATCGGCGGATGACGCGCTGTGCGTCGTCGCGACGCCGGTCGCGGGCCTGCGCGCGCTGTGCCGTTCGATGCGCGACGCCGGCGTCGTACCGGCGCATATCGTCTGGCTGTGCAAAGGCTTCGAGGCGGATACGCAGTGTCTGCCCAACGAGGTCGTCGCGGCCGAATTGCCCGAGCATCGCAGCAACGGAACGCTGTCCGGACCGAGCTTCGCGCGCGAAGTGGGACAAGGCTTGCCGGTCGCGCTGACGGTCGCGAGCGCATCGGCGGAACTGGGCGCGCGCACCGTCGCGGCGTTCCATCATGGCGCGATGCGTATTTATACCGGCGACGATGTCATCGGCGTCGAAGTCGGCGGCGCGGTGAAAAACGTGCTCGCAATCGCGACGGGCATTTCCGACGGCCTCGGTCTCGGCCTGAACGCCCGCGCCGCGCTCATCACGCGCGGGCTCGCGGAGATGTCGCGCTTAGGCGTCGCGCTCGGCGGCCGCGCGGAGACTTTCACCGGGCTAACCGGCCTCGGCGATCTCATCCTCACCGCGACGGGCGATCTGTCGCGCAATCGCACTGTCGGCATGCAACTCGCCAGCGGACGCACGCTCGAGGAGATTCTCGCGGCGCTCGGCCATGTCGCGGAAGGCGTGCGATGCGCGCGCGCCGTGCTCGGGCTCGCGCATTCGCGCGGAATCGAGATGCCGATCACGCAGGCGGTATGCCGCGTGCTCTTCGATAACGTGACGCCGCGCGATGCCGTGCAGGCGCTGCTCAGTCGGGACGCAAAAGCAGAGTAATCGGAGGCGTGTGTGCGTAGGCCCAAGCTCGAAGCGCTGAAAGTCGATATCACCACGCTCGAAGTCGATGCCATCGTCAACGCGGCGAACAAATCGCTGCTCGGCGGCGGCGGAGTCGACGGGGCGATTCATCGCAAGGCCGGCAAAGGCCTGCTGCGCGAGTGCGAGACGCTCGGCGGCTGCGAAACCGGCGACGCGAAAATCACGCGCGGCTACGATCTTCCCGCGAAGCACGTCATTCATGCGGTCGGGCCGCGCTGGAGCGGCGGCAAGAAGAACGAGCCCGAATTGCTCGCGAGCTGTTACCGGCGCTCGCTCGAACTCGCTCAGGAAGCGGGCTGCGAGTCGATTGCGTTCCCGGCCATCAGTTGCGGCATCTATCACTTTCCTCACGATGAAGCCGTGAAGATCGCGGTGCGCACGGTCATCGACACCTTGCCTTCCACGCCCGCCGTTCAGCGTGTCGTCTTTGCATGCTTTCAGGACGACATGCTCGCGCTCTATCGAGCCGAACTCGAAGCGGCAAAGGCTCAAGCGCCGCCTTCGAATCCCGCCTGACGCCACGCCTCGAACGTCACGATCGCCACCGTATTCGACAAATTCAGGCTGCGATTACCCGGCCGCATCGGCAGGCGCACGCGCTGTTCCGTCGCAAAGTGCGCCAGCAGTTCGGGCGCGAGGCCGCGCGTCTCCGCGCCGAACACGAACCAGTCGCCCGGCCTGAACGCGTGATCGAAGAACGGCGTCGAGCCGCGCGTCGTGAACGCGAACATGCGCGTGGCGTCGGGTGTTTCCTTCGCGATGAAGGCATCCCAGTCCGCATGCACGTTCATTTCGGCGTACTCGTGATAGTCGAGGCCGGCGCGGCGCATCTTCGCGTCGTCGAGCGGAAAGCCGAGCGGCTCGATCAGATGCAGACGCGCGCCCGTGTTCGCGCACAGGCGGATCACGTTGCCGGTGTTCGGCGGGATTTCAGGTTCGACGAGTACGACGTTGAACATGGATTGCTTCTAATAAAGGTGATTAATCTTTAGGCGTGCGCAGCGCCACGAAATTGCTGACACGCCGCGCGCCGGCGAGCTTCAGCGTGCGAGCAAGCGCGTCGAGCGTCGCGCCCGATGTCATCACATCGTCGACGACGCCGACATGCGTGCCGCGCACATCGCCCGAGACGGCGAACGCGCTCGCGACATTGCGGCGGCGCGTTTCCCGATCGAGCCGCGATTGCGCCGACGTATGCCGGACCCGCGCGATCATCGATGCGTGGGCGGGCACGCGCATCATGCGTGCGAGCGGACGCGCGATGGCCCACGCCTGGTTGTAGCCACGCGCGATGAGCCGTTCGCGCGAGAGAGGCATCGGCACGATCACATCCGGCGCGGGCAGATCGCTGTCCTCGAAACGCGCATGCAGATGCCGCGCGAATGCCTCGCCCGCGGCGAGCCGCGCACGAAACTTCAACTCGACGGCGAGCGTGTCGAGGGGCGCGCGATAGTCGGCGAGCGCGAGCGTGTCGTTGAACGCGGGCGGCGCTTCGAGGCACGCGGCGCAGTGCACGCGCAGGTCTTCGCGCTCGCGTCGCATCGCGGATGCCGCCAACGGCAGCGCGCACGTCGCACAGCGCAAGCGCGGCTCGTTCCAGTACTGCGCGTCGCAACCATCGCACAGCAGTGCTTGCGACAAATTGCCGCATAACGCGCACTGGCTCGGCAGCGCGCACGCGACGAGCCGTTTTGCCGCCGACGCGAATCCGCGAGCGCGTGCCGTGACGGGCGTCCGGAAGGGAAGGCGAATGCTGTCGGCTTTCATGACTGCTGAATCGGAAAAATCGCGGCTCGATGCGCTAAACACGCGCATTCATTGCGCCTCACGAAGCGTTTATGCCTCGTATCAGCACTTCGCATGGGTCGTTTTCGAGACGACCGAGTATACTTCGCACTCTCCGCAAAAAGATCGACATGTCCCCGACATCCCCTAAAACTAGCCGTCCGGCCTATGATCCGCGCCGTTTGCGCGCGATCTTCGACGGTCGCGCCGCCGCCTTCGACGAGGTCGCGTTCCTGCCACGCGAGATCGCGGAGCGCATGCGCGAGCGGCTCGAATACATCAAGGTTGCGCCGATGCGCGTCCTCGATGCGGCGTGCGGCGCCGGGGCGGACCTGGCCGGTTTGCGGAAACGCTTTGCAGAGGCGTCGGTGACCGGCATCGACATCTCGTCCGCGATGCTCTCGCGCGCGCGCGCCGCCGAAGCCACGGACGCGGACAACGGCGCGGGATGGCGCCGCTTTCTTCCTTCGACGCTCGCCAAGGCGTTCGGCGCACGCGGCCCGCAACTCGCGCAGGCGGATTTTTCCGCGCTGCCGTTCGCATCGGGCGCGTTCGAACTATTGTGGTCGAATCTCGCGCTGCACTGGCATGCGCGGCCCGACCTCGTTTTTCCCGAATGGCAGCGCGTGCTCAAGGTGAACGGCTTGCTGATGTTCAGCACGTTCGGCCCCGATACGCTGCGCGAGCTTCGCGCCGCGTATCGCGAAGCGGAGCGGACGCTCGGGCTCGCGCCGCAAGCGCATACGATCGATTTCGTCGACATGCACGATCTCGGCGACATGCTCGTCGAAAGCGGCTTCGAAATTCCGGTGATGGATCAGGAAGTGCTGACGATCACGTACAAATCGCCTGAATCGCTGTTCGCGGACGTGACGCGCTGGGGCGCGTATCCGTTCGAGCGCGCGTTCGACGAAGGCCATGCGGACGCCAAGGCCGTGCGCGGCGCGGTGCATCAGGCGCTCGAAGCGCTGCGCCGCGACGACGGCACGATCCCGCTGACCTTCGAAGTGATCTACGGGCATGCGTGGAAGGCGGTGCCGCGCACGACAGCGGACGGGCACGGCATCGTCCGTCTTGAAGACATTGGACGAGGCTCGAGACCGAAACGCTGAATCGGTAAAGAGCACAGTTGTTATGTCTGAAATTTGCGCAAGAAAAGCGCGCAAAAAGGTGCGTCAAAAAGGCGCAGAAGCTTGTGGCGCTTGGCTTTGCGAGGTTACGACCCTTGCTTGTGGATGCCACCCAAGACGCCTATAATGCGTCAGTTTGTCGCCCGGACCGACACAAATTTGGGCGAAATCCGAGCAAATGTGTGTGATTGCGTGCGGATTGATGGAGGCAGCGATGCAAGCCAGCCAGACGCTGACGGAGTCCGAGCCGGTCATCAAGGACTGGCTGATGAAGCGAAACTGCTCGGTCTCGCCGCGTCAGTTCGTGGGCTTCTATGTGTCGCTTGCGCTGTTTTCGCTGGCAATCGCAACGCCGCTGTTTCTGAACGGCGCCTGGCTGGTGCTGCCGTTCACCGGAATCGAGTTGGCGGTCGTGGGCATCGCGTTTCTGATCTACGCGCGCCATGCGGTCGACTACGAACGGATCCGGCTGTATCAAAACCGGTTGTTGATCGAACAGATGAACGCCGAAGAGCTGACGCAGTTCGAGTTCAATCCGCGTTGGGTGCGGGTCGAAGCGGGCGCGACGCCGAGAGAGCCGCTCACGATCGTATCGCGCGGTCAATCGGTGAAAATCGGACAACACCTTGCACAGCATCGTCGCAAACAATTTGCTGCCGAGTTACAGGCGTCGCTGAGACGTCTATGAGAGGAGCCGGCGGGTGCGATGCCACGGGGGTCGAGGGTTTGAATGGAAAATTTGGGTAAGGATGCTATGAAAACAATCAAGCGAGCCCTCTCGGGCGTGCTGGCGGCAGGCGCACTGCTTTCCGCCGGTGCAGCCCTGGCGGTCGAAAACAGTCCAGGCGGTCCCGCTGTCAACGAGATCAACTTCCAGCAGCCTGTGACGAAGATCGCCGAGGAGCTCTACGGCCTCCATATCTTCATGCTCATCATCTGCACCGTCATCTTCATCGGCGTGTTCGGGGTGATGTTCTATTCGCTCTTCAAGCATCGCAAGTCGAAAGGCTTCAAGCCGGCCAACTTCCACGAAAGCACCACGGTCGAAATCATCTGGACGATCGTGCCGTTCATCATCGTCATTCTGATGGCGCTGCCGGCAACCAAGGCCGTCGTCGCGATGAAGGACACGTCCAACGCCGATCTCACCGTCAAGGTCACGGGCTATCAGTGGAAGTGGGGCTACGACTACGTGAAGGGTCCGGGCGAAGGCATCAGCTTCCTCTCGACGCTCTCCACGCCGCGCAGCGAAGTGAACGGTCAGAAGCCGATCTCGACGCTGTATCTGCAGGAAGTCGACAACCCGCTCGTCGTGCCGGTCGACAAGAAGATCCGCATCATCACGACGGCGAACGATGTCGTTCACTCGTGGTACGTCCCGGCATTCGGCGTGAAGCAGGATGCGATTCCGGGCTTCGTGCGCGACACCTGGTTCAAGGCCGAGAAGGTGGGCACGTATCGCGGATTCTGTACGGAACTGTGCGGCAAGGAGCACGCGTACATGCCGGTGGTCGTCGAAGTGCTGTCGGCCGATGACTACGCAAAGTGGGTCGATGGGCAAAAGAAGAAGATGGCCGCCGGCCAGGACGATCCGCTCAAGACGTACACGAAGGACGAACTGATGGCGCGCGGCCAGCAGGTTTACACGTCGAACTGCGCGGTCTGCCACCAGCCGACCGGCAAGGGCGCGGGCCAGTTCCCGGCGCTCGACGGCTCGAAGATCGCGAACGGTTCCATCGCCGAGCATCTGAATATCGTGCTGCACGGCAAGGCCGCGATGCCGCCGTGGCAAGGTGTGTTGAACGACGTCGAGATCGCGTCGGTCGTCACGTTCGAGCGTAATAGCTGGAGCAACCACACCGGCGATCTGCTGCAACCGAAGCAGGTCATCGATGCCAAGGCGGGCAAGATGCCCGAAGGCGGCGGCAATGCGGCGGCGGCATCGGCGCCGGAAGCGGCGAGTGCCGCGCCCGCGGCGGCCGAAGCGAGCGCGCCGGCTGCATCGGGTGCGCAGGCGTCGCAAGCCGCCGGTCTGCCCGCCAGCATCTATTTCGAGACGGGCAAGGATTCGCTGCCCGCCGACGCGAAGAGTGCGGTGGACGCCGCGGCGGCCTACGCAAAGGCGCATCCGGACGCGAAGATCGCGTTGTCGGGATTCACCGATGCGACCGGCAACGCCGACCAGAACGCCGATCTCGCCAAGCGCCGCGCGCAAGCCGTGCGCGACGCGCTGAAGGCAGCGGGCGTGTCGGAAGACCGCATCGTGTTGAAGAAACCGGAAACCATCACGGGCGGCGCCGATAACAAGGAAGCCCGTCGCGTGGAAATCAGTCCGGCTGCTTGACGTGCCGAGCGTGGCGCTTTCCTTCGCCGGACGGCAACGGAAAGTCCCACGCGTCATTGCCAAGTGCCCCGAGTATTCGCTTTAGGAGATGATTGTCATGTCTAGCATCGGACACGATGTAGGCGCAGGTCACGACCACGCGCACGACCATGCGCACGAGACGCCGCATGGCTGGCGCCGGTGGCTCTTCGCTACCAACCACAAGGACATCGGTACGCTGTACCTGTTGTTCTCCTTCATCATGTTCCTCTCCGGAGGCGTGATGGCGCTCGGCATCCGTGCCGAGCTGTTCGAGCCGGGCCTGCAGATCATGCGTCCCGAGTTCTTCAATCAGCTGACCACCATGCACGGCCTCATCATGGTGTTCGGCGCGATCATGCCGGCGTTCGTCGGTTTCGCGAACTGGATGGTGCCGCTGCAGATCGGCGCATCGGACATGGCGTTCGCGCGGATGAACAACTTCAGCTTCTGGCTGCTGCCGGCCGCCGCGGTGCTGCTCGTCGGCTCGTTCTTCGTGCCGGGCGGCGCAACCGCCGCGGGCTGGACGCTGTACGCGCCGCTCTCCACGCAAATGGGCCCCGGCATGGACTTCGCGATTTTCGCGGTCCACATCATGGGCGCGTCGTCGATCATGGGCGGCATCAACATCGTCGTGACGATTTTGAACATGCGCGCGCCGGGCATGACGCTCATGAAGATGCCGATGTTCGCGTGGACGTGGCTCATCACCGCGTACCTGCTGATCGCCGTGATGCCGGTCCTGGCGGGCGCGATCACGATGGTGCTGTTCGACCGTCACTTCGGCACGTCGTTCTTCAACGCGGCGGGCGGCGGCGATCCGGTGATGTACCAGCACATCTTCTGGTTCTTCGGTCACCCCGAGGTGTACATCATGATCTTGCCGGCGTTCGGGATCGTGTCGCAGGTGATTCCGGCGTTCTCGCGCAAGCCGCTGTTCGGCTATAGCTCGATGGTGTACGCGACGGCATCGATCGCGATCCTGTCGTTCATGGTGTGGGCGCACCACATGTTCGCGACCGGCATGCCGGTGACGGGCCAGCTCTTCTTCATGTACGCGACGATGCTGATCGCGGTCCCGACGGGCGTGAAGGTGTTCAACTGGGTGGCGACGATGTGGCGCGGCGCGCTGTCGTTCGAAACCCCGATGCTGTTCGCGATCGGCTTCCTGTTTGTGTTCACGATGGGCGGCTTCACGGGCCTGATCCTGTCGATGGCGCCGCTCGACATCCAGATGCACGGCACCTATTACGTCGTGGCGCACTTCCACTACGTGCTGGTGGCGGGTTCGCTCTTCGCGTTGTTCGCAGGCTGGTACTACTGGGCGCCGAAGTGGACCGGCTGGATGTACAACGAGATGCGCGGGAAGATCCACTTCTGGGCGTCGATGATCTTCTTCAACATCACGTTCTTCCCGATGCACTTCCTGGGTCTCGCCGGCATGCCGCGCCGTTATGCGGACTACCCGGCGCAGTTCACGGACTTCAACCAGGTCGCGACGATCGGCGCATTCGGCTTCGGCCTCGCACAGGTGTACTTCCTGTTCGCGGTCGCGCTGCCGACGTATCGTGGCGGCGGCGAGCTGGAGAAGGCATCCGACAAGCCGTGGGATGGCGCGGAAGGCCTCGAATGGACCGTGCCGAGCCCGGCGCCGTTCCATACATTTGAAAATCCGCCGACGGTCGAATAAATAGCATCGAGGTTTGCAAGGCTTCCGCCACGGAAGTCTTGCAGCCGGCAAGCAAGAGAAAGCATGGCCCCGAATCCACAAAAAAGACGCACGCCCGAGGAAATACGCGCGGGTAACAAGCGGCTCGGAATCATCATGGTGTTGGTTGCCGCCGTCTTCTTTCTGGGTATCGTCGTCAGGCAATACCTGTTGTCGCGAGGGTAGGAAAGCAACGTGTCCACTCAGCAGGAAAATTCGCATGTCGACCGGTCGTTCAACCGGTCGATGCTGGTCAAGCTCTTCGTCGTCGCCGCGCTGATGTTCGGCTTCGGCTTTGCACTCGTGCCGATGTACCGCGCGATCTGCCAGATCACCGGCATCAACAACCTCGTGCAGAAGGACGTCGGCGCGCGCGAGGCGAAGAACACGCAAGTGGACATGAGCCGCTCGATCTCGATCGAATTCGATGCGAACGCGCGCGGCCCGCTGAAGTTCAAGCCGGAGCAGAACTCGCTGGACATCCATCCCGGCGAAGTGATGACGGTCATGTACGACGTGACCAACGAACAGAATCGCACGGTGAACGCGCAGGCGATTCCGAGCTATGCGCCGAAGCAGGCCACCGAGTATTTCAAGAAGATCGAATGCTTCTGTTTCACGCAGCAGACGCTCGCGCCGAACGAGACCAAGCGCATGCCGGTCGTGTTCGTCGTCGATCCGAAGCTGCCGAAGGATGTGAAGACGATCACGCTGTCGTACACGTTCTTCGAGCTGAACACGCCGAAGTCGGTGGCGAAGGGCTCGTGACGGCCATGAGCGCGGATACGCCGAAAAAGGGCGGTTTCTTCAAGCTCATCAAGGCGGTGTGCTGGTCGTTTTTCGGCGTGCGCCGCCGGGCCGACCTGGAGAGCGACGCCGCGCAGTTGAATCCGCTGCATCTGATCGCGGCGGGCATCATCGGGGCGGTGCTGTTCATCGTCGTGTTGTTGCTGATCGTGCGCGCGGTAGTGGGATAGACGGAAAACGCCGGGCGTCGCGCGAAGCGCTGCTGCCGGCGGCAAAAGAAAATTCAAGCAACTGGATCGAAGTGGAGAATCAACAATGAGCGGTCAAAACGAGAGCCCGTACTATTTCGTGCCGCATCCGTCGCGGCATCCGGTGATGGCTGCAACTGGCTTGCTGATCATGCTCGCCTCGCTGGCGTCGTGGGTGAACGGCCATAGCTTCGGGCCCGCCGGCACGTTTATCGGCTTGCTGTTCGTGCTGTTCGTGCTGTGGCACTGGTTCGGCGACGCCATCTCCGAATCCGAAGGCGGCATGTACGGCAAGCGTGTCGATGTGTCGTACCGCTGGAGCATGAGCTGGTTCATCTTCTCCGAAGTGATGTTCTTCGCGGCGTTCTTCGGCGCGCTGTTCTACGCGCGCGCCATCGCGATGCACGAACTCGGCAGCCTCGACTACAAGCTGATCTGGCCGGACTTCACCGCCGTGTGGCCGAACAACGGCCCCGCCGCGCTCGTGCCGCATTTCCGCGCGATGGTGCCGTGGCCCCTGCCGACCATCAACACGGCGCTTCTGCTGTCTTCCGGCGCGACGCTGACGGTGGCGCACCACGCGCTGCGCGAAGATCATCGCAAGAAGGCGATCATCTGGCTGGGCGCGACTGTTCTGCTCGGTATCATCTTCCTGTTCTGCCAGGGCTACGAGTATTTCCACGCGTACAACGAACTCAACCTGACGCTCAACTCCGGCGTGTACGGCTCGACGTTCTTCCTGCTGACGGGCTTCCACGGTTTCCACGTGTTCCTCGGCGGCACGATGCTGGCAGTGGTGATGTTCCGGCTGATTCGCGGTCACTTCACGGCGGAGCACCACTTCGCGTTCGAGGGCGCCGCGTGGTACTGGCACTTCGTCGACGTCGTGTGGCTGGGTCTGTACGTCGTCGTCTACTGGCTGTAAGGAATATCGACGCGGGCGCGCGCGATGCGCCGTCGGCGATGCAAGGCCGGCGGCGACGCCGGTCCGAGAGCATAGAAGCAGTGATCAACACGCCGCCCTCGATGTCTCAAGGGGCGGCGTTGTCGTTTGAAGAGGCGGTGCGTTTTAGCGCCGCGCGCGACAATTCGCCTCGCGGGGCGAGGCGCGCGTTGCGCGTATCGTCGCGATCAGCGTCCGATGGGAACGCCCGACGTTTGAATCCAGCCCATCCAGTGAGCGAACAGGATGAAAAGGAAGAGCGAGATGGATAGCCCGACGCGCGCGGCGAGCGACCACACCATCCGCTTCGTCCTGCCCCGGTCGGTCATCATGAAATAGAGCGCCGAGCCGAGGCTGCCGATGATAAGGATGAATGCGATAGCAACGAAGATGTGCATGAAACCAGCCAGCGATTTTGCTCAGGAACGACGGTGAGCAGTATGAATTTGGACTATCTCATTATCTCACTCGACGGAACCCGGCGTGTAGCGGCCGGCCGGATGCCGACGGTTAGGCGTTCGGCATGAAGATCCGGTTCTGGCCCGCGCTCCTGATTCTGATCGTCGTCGCGATCACGGTGCGCCTCGGCTTCTGGCAGCGCGACCGCGCGCATCAGAAGGAAGCGCTCAACGCGCAGATCGTCGCGTTCGAGAATGCGCCCGCGCGCGAAGTCGGCGTCGAGCCGATGCCGCTCAAGTCGATCGAGTTCCATCGCGTGGAGGCGCGCGGCGAGTTCATGCCGGAGCGCGTCGTGTATCTGGACAATCGTCCCTATAACGACCAGCCAGGCTTTTATGTCGTGATGCCGCTTAAACTCGAGGGCGGCGGCTATGTGCTCGTCAATCGCGGATGGCTGCCGCGCAACATGGCGGACCGCACGGGCATCGAGCCGTATGAGACGCCGAAAGGCGTGGTCGAGGTGAAGGGGATCGCGCGCGCGAATGCGTCGCAGGCGTTCGAACTGGGCAGCGGCGGATCGGCTGCGCACAAGGAGATCCGCCAGAACCTGGACATCAGATCGTACGCGGCCGAAACCGGGCTGGCGTTTCAGCCGTTCGTGATTCAGCAGACGAACGATACCGGCGACAGGCTCGTGCGCGACTGGCCCGCGCCGACGCTCGGCGTCGAGCGCAATTACGGCTACATGTTCCAGTGGTGGGGCATGGCGGCGGCGGCCATCGGGTTTGGCCTGTACGCCGCGCGCCGCGCCGCGAAGAAGCGCGATGCAACCGACATAGGCAGCGAATCCGACGATGAAGCCGAGCATCACGCCTGAACACTGACGAACAGAGACACATTTTCACCGATGCAATCACAACGCTCCGCTGCCACCGACAAGACACGCACGCAGCAAGGAAACGCGAAGAAAGGCTCCTGGATCAGCGGCCGCTGGATGCTTTTGCTGCTCGCGCTCGTGTGCGCGGCGCCGGTGATCGCGTCGTATCTGATGTACTACGTGTTCAAGCCCGCGGGCGGCACATCGAGCTACGGCACGCTGATCGATCCGCAGCGCCCGATTCCGGCGCAGCTCGTCGTCACCGATGAAAAAGGGCAGACCCTGCCGTTCAAGTCGCTCGAAGGCAAATGGCTGATGATCACCGTCAACGGCAGCGACTGCGACGAGCAATGCGCGACGCGCCTCTATTTCATGCGGCAAGTGCGCGTGTTGCAGAACGCCGAGCGCGAGCGCGTCGTGAACGTGTGGCTGCGCACCGATGACAAGCCGGTCGCCGACGTCATCAAGTCCGCGTATCCGCAGCCGGACACGCGCATGCTCGTCGCCGACGAGAAGTCGATCGCGGCGTGGCTGCCGGTGAATGACGGCACAAAGCTCACGGATCACATCTTTCTCGTCGATCCGAACGGCAATCTGATGATGCGCTTCCCGAAAAATCCCGATCCGAAGAAGATCAACGGGGATGTGGCAAAGCTCCTGAAGTGGTCGCGCATCGGCTAAAGCGCGGCTAAAACGCGGCTAATACGCGGTTTGAAGGTTAAACATGAGTTATGTATTGCAACTGGGCCTGATCGGCATCTGCATCGCGCTGCTGCCGCTCTCGTACGTATGGGTGAAGGCCGATGACGACAAGTTCAGGAAACTCGTCTGGCTGACCACTTTCCTGACGCTCGATCTCATCATGTTCGGCGGCTTCACGCGTCTGACCGATTCCGGCCTCGGCTGCCCGGACTGGCCCGGCTGCTACGGCACGTCGTCGCCGTTCGTCGCCCATGCGCAGATTTCAGCCGCGTATCAGGCGATGCCGACCGGTCCCGTCAGCATGGTGAAGGCGTGGATCGAGATGCTGCATCGCTATTTCGCAATGGCGATCGGCGTGCTCATCATCGCGCAGGTGATCATCGCGTGGACGGCGCGCATCAAGAAGCGTCCGCTGCACGTGTCGCCGTGGTGGCCGACGGGCATTCTGCTGCTTATCCTGCTGCAAGGCGCGTTCGGCGCGTGGACCGTCACACTGAAGCTGCAACCGGTGATCGTCACGACGCACCTGCTGCTCGGACTCGCGCTGCTCGGCGTGCTCGGCTGGCTGGCGGCGCGCATGACGCCGATTCCATCGCTCGACTCGGTTTCGAATGCCGCCGCCGCGCGCTGGATGCCGGCCGCGGCATTCGGCTTGCTGGTGCTCGTCGTGCAGATCGCGCTCGGCGGCTGGGTCAGCACGAATTACGCGGTGCTCGCGTGCACGGACTTTCCGCTGTGCAACGGCCAGTGGGTTCCGCCAATGAATTTTGAGCACGGCTTTCATCTCTGGCGCGCGCTCGGCATGACCGGCGACGGTGACGTGATCTCGCAGGACGCGTTGGTGGCGATTCACTGGACGCATCGCACGTTCGCGGTCGTCGTCGTGATTTATCTGCTGTGGCTCGCGCTGAGACTGCGACGTTTCGAATCGCTGCGAAAGCCCGCAAACGGCGTATTGTTGATGATCGTCCTTCAGTTCCTGACGGGCATGTCGAACATCGTGCTGCAGTGGCCGTTGCCGGTCGCGGTGGCGCACAACGGCGGAGCCGCGATCCTGTTGCTGCTACTCGTTATGCTAAACTTTCGAATCTCTTCCAGCCGTCCCGGCCGCGCCGCAGTTCCCGCGCGCGACGTCGTTTCAGCGTGACTCCACATCATGGATAGCACGACACTCAACTCCCCACTCGGCAGCCGCGCATCGCAGTATCTCGCGCTGACCAAGCCGCGCGTCACGCAGCTCGCCGTTTTCTGTGCCGTCATCGGCATGTTTCTGTCCACGCCCGGCATGGTGCCGTGGGACAAGCTGATCGGCGGCGCCGTCGGCATCTGGTTGCTGGCCGGCGCGGCATTTGCAATCAATTGTCTCGTCGAGCAAAAAGTCGATGCAAAAATGCGCCGCACCGCGTGGCGACCGTCCGCGCGCGGCCAGATCACGTCCACGCAGATTTTGACGTTCTCAGCATTGCTCGGCGGCATCGGCATGTGGACGCTCTACACGTTCACCAATCCGCTCACGATGTGGCTCACCATTGCCACGTTCGTCGGCTACGCGGTCATCTACACGCTGCTGCTCAAGCCTTACACGCCGCAGAACATCGTGATCGGCGGTGCGTCGGGCGCAATGCCGCCGGCGCTCGGCTGGGCCGCGGTCACG
This sequence comes from Caballeronia sp. ATUFL_F1_KS39, assembly GCF_023630985.1. NCBI lineage: Bacteria > Pseudomonadati > Pseudomonadota > Betaproteobacteria > Burkholderiales > Burkholderiaceae > Caballeronia > Caballeronia sp. ATUFL_F1_KS39. Next base: position 292,951 of record NZ_JALQDZ010000001.1, read on the forward strand.
GGACACGTGCCCGGCGACGCATGGATTCTCGTGCTGATCATCTTCGTGTGGACGCCGCCGCATTTCTGGGCGCTCGCGCTGTATCGCCGCAAGGATTACGAGAACGCCGGCCTGCCGATGTTGCCGATCACCCACGGCGAGAAGTACACGCTGCTCAACATCTTCCTCTACACGCTCGTGCTGTTCGCCGTGACGCTGATGCCGTATATCTCCGGCATGAGCGGCGTCGTGTATCTGGCGAGCGCGATCGCACTCGGCGCGGGTTTCATCGGCTACGCGTGGAAGATGTATCGCGACTATTCCGATGCGCTCGCGCGCAAGACCTTCCGCTATTCGATCGTGTACCTGTCGCTGCTGTTCGGCGCGCTGCTCGTCGATCACTACGTGCGTACGGTGATCGGCGCATGACGGCCATTCTTCGTCGCATCTTCGCGCTGCTGTTTTTCGCGGCGCTGCTTTCGGCGTGCGAGAAAGCCCCGGATTTCAAGAATCTCGACATCACCGGGAACAAGCAATTCGGCAGCGATTTCGCCTTGCCCGATACGCACGGCAAGACGCGCACGCTCGCGGACTTCAAGGGCAAGGCCGTGGTGCTGTTCTTCGGCTATACGCATTGCCCCGACGTGTGCCCGACGACGCTCGCCGAGCTCTCCCAAGCGATGCAGCAACTCGGCGACAAAGCGAAAGACGTGCAGGTGCTGATGGTCACCGTCGACCCGGCGCGCGACACGCCCGATCTGCTCGGTCAGTACGTGGCGGCGTTCAACTCGTCGTATGTCGGTCTGCGGCCCGCCGACGATGCGCAACTCGCGAAGCTCGCCAAGGACTTCCGCGTCTACTATGCGAAGTCGCAGGGCAAGACGCCCGACGACTACACGATGGATCACACCGCCGCGAGCTACGTGTTCGACAAGGACGGCAAGCTGCGTCTCTTCGCGCGCGACGGGCAGGGCGTCGAGCCGTGGGTTCACGACCTGAAGATCTTGATCGACTGATCGCGAAAGTGGCCCGAACGGGCCACTTCTTTTATCAGCCGTCCAGCGACGGCTCAGGCAGATTCAGACCCGGCGCGAGCCGCGTCGCCTTGAATTCGATGATGTCGTAGTGCGCGAGCCCTTGCTGCGCGAACGGATCCTCCGCGACGATCGCATCTAGCCGATCGCGCTCGATGCCTGACGCCACGATGACGCCGCCATCCCGCGGCACCTTCGGTCCCGCCATCACGAAGACGCCCGCCGCGAAATAGCGCTCGAGATAGGCGCGATGCGCGTCGAGCGCGTCGTCGATCTCGGCAAGCGCGCCTGTGTAGCGAAGATTGATGACGTACATGGTGAGATGCGCCTCCGGCTCGCGAGATTTGTGATGTTCTGTTGTCGATTCTAGCCGTACCCCGTGGCAGCGGATATTCACATGAGCAATCTGTATTTCACGTCGCACCAATGCTGTGCGAACATCCGTCACCCGGTCTGATCATCGATCGGAGACGAATCAGGCAATCCAGCAAGCACGCATCATCGAAACAGGAACACCATGCAGCGCAGAAATTTGCTTAAAGCCATTACCGCAGTCGCGGCCTCCGCCGCGTTGTTCACGAGCCTCGCCGCTCACGCCGACGACAAGGTGATCAAGGTCGGCACCATCAGCGGCCCGGACGCGCAAATCTGGCAAGTCGTGCAGAAGGTCGCGAAGCGCGAAGGGCTCAACGTGAAAGTGATCGAGTTCAACGACTACGTGCAGCCGAACGCAGCGCTCGACGCCGGCGATCTCGACGCAAACAGTTTCCAGCATCAGCCGTATCTCGACAGTCAGATCAAGCAGCGCGGCTACAAGATCGTCAACGCGGGGCTGACGTATATCTCGCCGCTCGGGGTCTATTCGAAGAAACTGAAGTCGCTGAAGGATCTGCAGCAAGGCGCGAAGGTCGCGGTGCCGAACGATCCGTCGAACGAGAATCGCGCGCTGTTGCTGCTGCAAGCGCAAGGCGTCATCAAGCTGAAGGCGGGCGCGGGCGCGAACGGCAACAACGCGACGGCGCTCGACGTGGCGGAGAATCCGAAGAAGATCAAGCTCGTCGAACTCGACGCCGCGCAATTGCCGCGCACGCTCGCCGACGTCGATGCCGCCGCGATCAACACGAACTTCGCGCTTGCCGCGGGCCTGCAGCCGACGAAGGACGCAATCGCGCTCGAAGACGTGCATAGCCCGTACGCGAACCTGATCGCGGTGCGCGCGAAGGACAAGGATCAGCCGTGGGTGAAGAAGCTGGTTGCGGCTTACCAGTCGGAAGATGTCCGCCAGTTCCTGAAGAGCGAGTTCAAAGGCTCGGTCGTGCCTTCGTTCTGAATGTCATCGCTTGATTTTCGAAACGGCGTTCTGCGGGACGCCGTTTTCCTTGGCGCAATCAGTCGACGCAAATCTGCTGCAACTGCCGCTGCCAAAGAATGCCCGTGCTCCCCTCCTGCACCGGCGTGAAACCGGTTCGCATGAAGAGTCCGCAGAAATCTTCGTAGGGCTCGTCCAGCCGGCAGATCACCTGTTCGTAGCGAGCGCCGTGCGCGAAGTTCGTGCACGCCGCGACGAGCCGCTCGCCGAGTCCGCGACGCCGCGCGCCCGGTTCGACGAACAACATGTCGATGCGTGCGCGGCTTTCGGAGTCCGCGGTAAGTATCGCGGCACCGACGCGCGTCGCGTTGTTCTGCTCCGCCACCCAACACGCGATGCGCGGGGTGTTCGCCTGCATCTCCGCGAGAAAGTTCGCGACCATGTTCGCCGCCCATGCCTCGCTGACCAGCTTCGGCCGCTCGCCGCTATATAGATGCGCCTGGCGCTCGATCATCCAGCCGAAGTCTCCGGCGCGCGGGCCGCGCAGTCGCGTTTCTCCTTCGGCGTTCGGCGGCGAGAGCAGACGCTCGACGTCCGCCATTGCCGTGCAGAGCTGATCGATTTCGGCAGCGGTCAGCCGCTTGAGCAGCGCGGCGGCCTCGGCCGATACGTGCAGATCGATCTCATCGACCTGGGCTTTCGCTTCGGGCGTGATATGAAGCAGATGCGCTCTGCCGTCCGATTCGTTCTTTCGCCGTACCACGAGGCCGTTCTTCTGGAAATTGTTGATCAGGCGACTGAGATAGCCCGTATCAAGTCCAAGGTTGCGCGATAAATCGGCCGCCGTGGCAGCCCGGTCCTGCGCCAACTCATGCAGGATGCGAACTTCAGTTAACGAAAAGCAGCTTTTATGGAGCCGCTCGTGGAGTGCGCCGGTATGGCGTGCATAAAAACGGTTGAAACGGCGCACCGCGTCGACGGCCCGGCTCGGATCGGAACTGCCCATCGCTCTAGTCTCTCGTTTTGTTGAAATTAATTGTGAATCCGAATTAATACATGCATTGTGCCAAAGAAGAACGACCGTGCGAATACGAAAATGCCCGAAAAATGGGTTATCAGGCAATTAAGGAACCAATTCGGCAAGTGGACTACGTGTACGGGTAAGTCCCAATAGCAGATATGTTCCGAATCGAGCCGCTAAACATTTTTTAACTCATTGATTTAGCGAGAAATTTGACGTTCGTCCTGAGACGCCGCTTTAGCGTTGACTGGTATTATGTTGGTTATATAATGGGCTCCACTTTTGAGGTGAGAGCTTTCGATGGAGCATCGCTGGCAGGACCTGACACCCGACGCGCGGAGCGACACGCCGCTCTATCTTCAGTTGGCGTCGCGCCTCGCCACGGCGATCCACGCGGGCAACTGGTCGGCTGGCGAGGCGCTGCCGTCCGAGCGCACGTTGTCGGAAGGTGTGGGCGTGTCGCGGATAACCGCGAGAAAGGCCATCGCGCTGCTGGTCGAGCAAGGCCTGATCCGGCGCGTACGAGGCGCGGGCAGTTTCATCACGCCGCGCGTCGAAGATCCGCTTTCCCGTCTCACCGGTTTCACGCGAAAGATGGAGCAGCGCGGCTTCACGCCCGATTCGATCTGGCTAGAACGCGGACTGCGCGCAGCGAATCGCGATGAAACCGTGCGCCTCGGTCTGGCGCCGGGCGCGGCTGTTGCAAGCCTGAAGCCGTTGCGGCGCGCGGACGGCATCGTGATGGCGGTCGAGCATTCAACGTTGCCGGTCGCCGCGGTGCCCGATCCACTCGCGATCGGCGCTTCGCTCTACCGGTATCTGGAGGCGCGCGGGCTGTCGGTGGTGCGCGCGTTGCAGCACTTTCGCGCGGTGAACGCCGGCGCGGAGATCGCCCGGCTCATGGGCGTCGCGCCGCGTGCAGCGCTGCTCGTGATCACGCGCATCGGCTATTCGGCGGATCAACGCGCGATCGAATTGACGGACACCTACTGTCGCGACGACTACTACGACTTCGTCGCGGAACTGCATCGATAAGCGTCGGCACAGACGCGCTTAATCCGGACGCATCAAGAGAGCAAACAGAGAACGAGAGGACCCAAGGACGCCGTTCGCTTCTTTCGCGACGAAAGCCTGCTCGCAGCACGGCGCGGACGGCACTGAACCTCATCCATGCATCGCGTACTTCCAGAGAAATTCATGCTGAAAGGAAACATACTCACGACCGATGGCTGGATCCACGGCACGGTCCGCTTCGAGAACGGCCGCGTGACGGCGCTCGAAGGACATATCGCCGATCCGCTCGCCAACGACGCGCCCTACATCCTGCCGGGCTTTATCGATCTGCACGTTCACGGCGGCGGCGGCCGCGACATCATGGAAGGCGGCGACGCGGCGGACACCGTTGCCCGCCAGCACGCGCAGCACGGCACGACGAGCCTGCTCGCCACCACGATGACTGCGCCGCGCGACGAACTCATGAGCGTCGTCGCGGGTCTCGGCGAACAGGCCAAACACCGCGCGGCGGGCGGCGCGCGCATGCTCGGCGTGCACCTGGAAGGTCCGTACATCAATCCCGGCAAGCTCGGCGCGCAGCCGGACGCGGCCGCCGTCGCGGTGCGCGACGAAGTGCTGAAGTATCTCGATCTCGCGCCGATCCGCGTCGTCACGATCGCGCCGGAAATCTCCGGTCATCTCGACATTATTTCGGACCTCGCGGCGCGCGGCGTGCGTGTGCAGCTCGGCCATTCGCTCGGCACATACGACGACGCCGTGAACGCGCTCAAGCACGGCGCGCGCGGCTTCACGCATCTGTTCAACGCAATGTCGCCGCTGCATCACCGTGACCCGGGCATGGTCGGCGCGGCGCTCGCGCATGCCGAATACGCGGAACTGATTCCTGATCTGCTGCACGTTCATCCGGGCGCGATTCGGGCCGCGATGCGCGCGATTCCGCGTCTCTACGTCGTGACCGACAGCACCTCGGCGGCCGGTATGCCCGACGGCGAATATCGCCTCGGCAGCCAGCACGTCACCAAATGCATGGGCGGCGTGCGCCTCGCGGACGGCACGCTCGCCGGCAGCACCCTGACGATGGATCAGGCGCTGCGCAATCTCGTCTCGCTGGGCATTCCGCTCGCGGACGTCTCGAATCGCCTGTCGCGTTTCCCCGCCGACTATCTCGGACTCAAAGACCGCGGCCGCATCGCGCGCGGCGCTTGGGCCGATCTCGTCGTGCTCGACCGGGAGCACGCGCTGACCGCCACGTACGTCGAAGGAGAATCAATTGTCGAATATGCTTAATGAGGCGCTCGAGTCCGCCGACGTCGTCGCGGCCCAGCTCGCCGATACCTCGCGCATCGAAGAACTCGCGGAAAAGCTCAAGGAACAGCCGCGCAATGTCGCGCTCACGGTCGCGCGTGGCAGTTCCGACCACGCCGCCAGTTATTTCGCAAGCCTGACGATGAGCCGCATCGGCGTGCCGGTCGCATCGCTGCCGATGTCCGTCGCGACGTTGCAGCAGGCGCCGCTGCGTGTCTCGGGCCAACTGGCCGTCGCGTTCTCGCAGTCGGGCAAGAGCCCCGATCTCGTCGGCACCATGCAGGCGCTGCGCGACGCGGGGGCGTTCACCGTCGCGGCCGTCAACGTCTCCGGTTCGCCGCTCGAAAGCGCGTGCGAATACTTCCTGCCGCTGCTCGCCGGTCCCGAACTGTCGGTTGCCGCGACCAAGAGCTATATCGCGATGCTGTCGCTTTCCGCGATCGTGATCGCGCACGTTCAGCGCGACGTCGAATTGCTGAAGGCGCTCGATTCGCTGCCCGAGAAGCTGCGCGCCGCCGGCAAGCTCGACTGGACGCGCGCCGTCGACGAACTGAAGAGCGTCGATCGCATGATCGTGATCGGGCGCGGCCTCGGCCTCGCCATCGCGCAGGAAGCCGCGCTCAAGCTGAAGGAAACGTCGGGCATTCAGGCCGAAGCGTTTTCCAGCGCGGAAGTGCGTCACGGTCCGATGGAGATCATCGACCGCGACTATCCGCTGCTCGTATTCGCGCCGCGCGGGCCGGAGCAGGCGGGTCTCATCCAGCTTGCCGCCGATATGCGTGCCCGCGGCGCGCGCGTGCTGCTCGCAGCCCCAGCCGACGTCGCCGAAGCGGAACTGCCGCTCGTCGCCACGGACCATCCCGCGCTCGATCCGATCGCCGCGATTCTTTCGTTCTACGTGATGGCCGCGGGTCTGGCCGCCGCGCGCGGGCGCAATCCCGACGCGCCGCGCCACCTGAACAAGGTCACCGAAACCCATTGAGTGAGATAGCCGATGCGCCGTGCCGAGGAGTCACTGTTGAACCATTCCATCGATAACCCGAACGACGTCGTGCTGCTCGCGCCGTTCACCGGTCCCGTCGTGCCGCTCGCCGACGTGCCGGATCCCGTGTTCGCCGAGGGCATGTTCGGCGACGGCATCGGCATCGATCCGCTCGATAACGTGCTCGTCTCGCCCTGCGACGGCACCATCACGCATCTGGCGCGCACGCATCACGCCGTGACGCTGCGCACGAAGGAAGGCGCCGAGATTCTCGTGCATATCGGCATCGACACGGTCGAGCTGGGCGGCAAGGGCTTCACGCCGAAGATCCAGCAAGGCGCGACGGTGCGCGCGGGCGAGCCGCTGATCGAGTTCGATGCGGATTTCGTCGCGCAGCACGCGCCGAGCCTCGTTTCGGTAATCGCGATCGCCAACGGCGATGCCTTCGATATCATCGATCGCGCCGGCCGCGGCGTGCTGAAAGCGGGCTCGCGCCTGCTGGTTCTGCGCGCCAAGGACGGCGAGAAAGCCGAGACGGCGCGCGCGGGCGCGGTCGTTCTCGACGAAGCGCGCCGCAGCCTGACGCTCTCCCATGCGGGCGGCCTCCATGCGCGTCCGGCGGCGCGGGCACGCGAAGCTTCCCGCGGTTTCGACGCGAAGGTCGAAGTGCGCTACGAAGGCAAGAAGGCGCCGGTGGAAAGCGTCGTCGGCCTGCTCGGCCTCGGTGCGGGCGAGGGCGCGACCATCGAGCTCGTCGGCATCGGCGTGCAGGCGCAACAGGCGGTCGAAGCGGTCGCGGTGGAATTGCTGCGCGCGGCGCAAGGCGAAGTCGAAGAATCGCCCGCGCGCGAGAAGTCGCCCGCGCCGGTCGTCCAAGCCACGCGAACGGGCGAGCCGTTGCCGCCGAACACGCTCGCGGGCGTGTGCGCGGCGCCGGGCATCGCGATCGGCAAGCTGGTGCGCTGGGACGATCAGGAAATCGTGCCGCCGGAACAGGCGAGCGGCGCATCGGCGGCGGAAAGCCGCGCGCTCGATAAAGCCATCGCCCAGGTCGATGCCGAACTCGGCGAAACCGTGCGTACCGCGTCGCAGCGCGGCGCGGTCGGCGAAGCGGGCATTTTCGCGGTGCATCGCGTGCTGCTCGAAGATCCGACGCTTCTCGACGCCGCGCGCGATCTCATCAGCCTCGGCAAGAGCGCGGGCTTCGCATGGCGCGAGGCGATCCGCGCGCAGATCGCGCTGCTCTCGAACGTGCAGGACGAACTGCTCGCCGAGCGCGCGGCCGATCTTCGCGACATCGAAAAGCGCGTGTTGCGCGCGCTCGGCCTCAACAACACGGCGGCGCTCGAGTTGCCTCAGGAAGCCGTGCTCGCCGCCACGGAATTCACGCCGTCGGATCTGTCGTCGCTCGACCGCACCCGCGTCACCGCGCTCGTGATGGCGCGCGGCGGCGCGACCTCGCACGCGGCGATCATCGCGCGGCAGATCGGCATTCCGGCGCTCGTCGCGATCGGCGATGCGCTGCACGCGATTCCCGAAGGCACGCAAGTCGTCGTCGATGCATCGGCGGGACGCATCGAGCATGCGCCGACCGCGCTCGACGTCGAGCGCGCACGCAGCGAGCGCGAGCGGCTCGCGGGCGTGCGTGAAGCGAACCGCAAGCTGTCGCGCGAAGCGGCATCGACGAAGGATGGCCGCGCGATCGAAGTCGCCGCGAACATCGCGACGCTCGACGACGCCAAAGCCGCCGTCGAAAACGGCGCCGATGCGGTCGGCCTGTTGCGCACCGAACTGCTGTTCATTCATCGCCAGTCGGCGCCGACGGTCGCGGAGCACGCGCAAAGCTATCAGGGCATCGTCGATGCCTTGCAGGGCCGCACCGCGATCATCCGCACGCTCGATGTCGGCGCGGACAAGGAAGTCGATTATCTGACGCTGCCGCCCGAGGAAAATCCGGCGCTCGGGCTGCGCGGCATCCGGCTCGCGCAAGTGCGCCCCGATCTGCTCGATGACCAGTTGCGCGGCCTGCTCGCCGTGAAGCCGGCGGGCGCGCTGCGAATCCTGTTGCCGATGGTCACCGATTCCGGCGAACTGCAGCGCTTGCGTGCGCGCATCGACGAACTGGCGCGCGAAGCGGGCCGCACCGATCCGGTCGAAGTGGGTGTGATGATCGAAGTGCCGTCGGCGGCGCTGCTTGCCGACCAACTGGCGAAATACGCCGATTTCCTCTCGATCGGCACCAACGATCTCACGCAGTACACGCTCGCGATGGACCGTTGCCAGCCCGATCTCGCCGCGCAATCCGACGGCCTGCATCCGGCCGTGCTGCGTCTCATCAAGGCGGCGGTGCAGGGCGCGGAGAAGCACGGCAAGTGGGTCGGCGTGTGCGGCGCGCTCGGCGGCGATCCGGTCGCGGCGCCCTTGCTCATCGGACTCGGCGTGACGGAATTGTCGGTCGATCCGGTGTCGGTGCCCGGCATCAAGGCACGCGTGCGCAATCTCGATTACCAACTGTGCCGTCAGCGCGCCGAGGATTGCCTCGCGCTCGAATCGGCTCAGGCAGTAAGAGCGGCAAGCCGCGAAATCTGGCCGCAGGACTGAACGTCTTCCCTGCAGCCAGCTTCACGGATGCCTTTTCAGCAATCCTCGAAGCAGCAAAGACAAGACCTATATTTTTTGGAGAACCCGATGGACGCCAACCCGTTTGCAAAGATGCAGCGACTAGGCCGCGCGCTGATGCTGCCGATCGCCGTACTACCGGTGGCCGGCCTGCTTTTGCGTCTCGGCCAGCCCGATGTCTTCAACATCAAGATGATCGCGGACGCCGGCGACGCGATCTTCACCAATCTGCCGCTCTTGTTCGCGATCGGCGTGGCGGTGGGCTTCGCGAAGGACAACAACGGCACGGCGGGTCTCGCCGGCGCGATCGGCTACCTCATCGAAGTGGCCGTGATGAAGGACATCAACGACAAGCTCAACATGGGCGTGCTGTCGGGGATCATCGCCGGTATGGTGGCCGGCTATCTGTATAACCGATACAAGGACATCAAGCTGCCCGAGTATCTGGCATTCTTCGGCGGCAAGCGCTTCGTGCCGATCGTGACAGGCGTCGCGTGTCTGGTGCTCGGCATCGTCTTCGGCTACATCTGGCAGCCGGTGCAGGCGGCCATCGACGGCGCGGGCAACTGGCTGACGACCGCCGGCGCGCTCGGCACCTTCGTGTTCGGCGTGCTGAACCGCATCCTGCTGGTTACGGGTCTGCATCACATCATCAACTCGCTCGCGTGGTTCGTGTTCGGCTCGTTCACGCCGCCCGACGGCGGCGCGATCGTGCACGGCGACCTGCATCGCTTCTTCGCGGGCGACAAGACGGCGGGCGGCTTCATGACGGGCTTCTTCCCGGTGATGATGTTCGGTCTCCCGGCCGCGTGCCTCGCGATGTTCCATGAAGCGCCGAAGGAGCGCCGCGCGATCGTCGGCGGCCTGCTGTTCTCCATGGCCCTGACCGCATTCCTGACGGGCGTGACCGAGCCGATCGAATACTCGTTCATGTTCCTGGCTCCGGTGCTCTACGGCATCCACGCAGTGCTGACGGGCCTGTCGCTCGCCATCTGCTCGGCGCTCGGCATCCACCTGGGCTTCACGTTCTCGGCGGGCGCGATCGACTACGTGCTGAACTACGGTCTGTCGCAGCGCGGCTGGCTGGCGCTCGTGGTCGGTGCGGTGTACTTCGTCATCTATTACGGCCTGTTCCGCTTCTTTATCCGCAAGTTCAACATGGCGACACCGGGCCGCGAGCCGGCCACGACCGACGCCGAAACCGACGTGGCGCAAACCGTCGATGGCGGCCTGATTCCGCCCGTGCCCGGCGCGGCAGCAGCCGTGTCGAACACGCGCGCTGCGAAGTACGTCGCGGCGCTCGGCGGCGCATCCAATCTGACGCTCGTCGATGCCTGCACGACGCGTCTGCGTCTGTCGGTCGTGGATTCGGAGAAGGTGTCGGAGCCGCAGTTGAAGAGCATCGGCGCGCGCGGCGTGTTGAAGCGCGGCGCGACCAACGTCCAGGTGATCATCGGGCCGGAAGCCGATCTGATCGCCGATGAAATCCGCAGCGAACTCGAGCATTCGTCGACGCGCGGCGCAACGCCCGCATCGTCGACGCCGGCGCAACCGGTCGCGGCAGCGGTGAGCGGCGACCAGACGCCCGGCCCGCTCGATCCGGACCCGTTCCGCTGGCTCGCGGTGTTCGGCGGCGCGACCAACGTGGTATCGCTCGACGCGGTTGCGCAGACGCGCCTGCGCGTGGTCGTGCGCGATCCGTCGTCGGTGGATCGTCAGCGTTTGTCGTCGCTGGATGTGGCGTGGGTGTCGGCGGATACGTTCCACATCGTCGTGGGCGCGGCGGCGCAGCGCTATGCGGCGCAACTGTCCACGCGCTTGTCCGGCAACGGCGGCGGCGCTGCACCGATGCCTGCCTGAAGCGGTAATCGAAGCTCGATAACAAACGGCGCCCGCGGGCGCCGTTTGTGTTTTCAGCGAAGTGCCAAAGAAAAAGCCCGCCGTCTCGTCGACGGCGGGCTTTGCAATTTCTGCAATGGCACAGTCAATTGTTACGCGTAGTCATGCAACGCCGAGCGCATCTTCTTCATCGCGCTCGCCTCGATCTGGCGAATGCGCTCCGCCGAGACGCCGAACTCGTCGGCCAGTTCATGCAGCGTCTTGCCGCCCGAGCCGTCGTCCTGCACGTCGAGCCAGCGCGCCTTGATGATGCGGCGGCTGCGTTCGTCGAGCGATTCGAGTGCATCGGCGAGGCCGTCGCTTTGCAGCCTGTCGTGCTGCCGCGCGGCGATGACGTTAGTCGGCTCGTTGTGCGAGTCGGCCAGATAGGCGATGGGCGCGTACGCTTCCTCGCCATCCTCGACCTGGCCTTCGAGCGCGATATCGCCGCCCGACAAGCGCGTTTCCATCTCCGCGACTTCCTCGCGCTTTACGTTCAGCTCGCTCGCGAGACCTTCGATCTCGTCCGGCGTGAACGCCGAATGGCTGGTCTTGTGACTGCGCAGATTGAAGAACAGCTTGCGCTGCGCCTTGGTCGTCGCGACCTTCACCATGCGCCAGTTGCGCAGGATGTACTCGTGAATCTCGGCCTTGATCCAGTGCATCGCATACGACACCAGGCGCACGTTTTGCTCTGGGTCGAAGCGCTTCACCGCTTTCATCAGACCGATGTTGCCTTCCTGGATCAGGTCGGCGTGCGGCAAGCCGTAACCGAGATAGTTACGGGCGATCGACACGACGAGGCGCAGGTGCGAAAGCACCAGCTGGCGCGCGGCGTTCAGGTTGCCCTGCTCGCGGAATTCGGTGGCGTACTGTCGTTCCTCCGCCTGCGAAAGCATCGGAATACGGTTCACTGCTTGTATGTATGAATCGATGTTGCCGATCTGGCCGGTCAGCATCGACGACTGTGCGTACGTCAGCGCGCCTGCCGAAGATGCCTTGGCAGGTGCCGAGCTCACAACATTCGGAAGGGTCATCGCATTGGTCACGCTCATAAGCTCCTTATCAACAATTCACGTGCCGCTTAACGACCGCGGCAAGTCAGACACGATATTAGCACTCCAGTCCATCGAGTGCTAAGTGTTAGAGCAGAGGGGAATGTGGGAGTTCCCACAAAAACTATCGAATTTGCGGGTCCAATAGGACGGACTGTTGCGCGAGCAGCGGAAGAAACTACCGGAGGCTGAAACGTTTTCGCATGATTTACCTTACTTGCCCACTGTCGCGATCAGAAATTCTACAAACGGGGGCGCGCTGATGCGATTTCTGCAAATGTTTTAAAACGTCACTAGAATCGCCAAGCGACAGCAATTTACGAAACACACCCGCTATCCGAGCAAATTGGGGTGCAAATGCATAAAAACAAGAGTTCGTGGCCCCGCCCGCTAGCGCGCGTGGCGGTTTGTACCGCATTGGGTCTCGCGTCGGCGGCGGCTCATGCCGACCGATTCGGTGTCCAGATCGCCGGCGGCGTCGCCGACCACGACATCAAGAAGGCCGATCTCGGCCTGTCCTGGGATCCGGGCCTCACCTGGTGGGAGATCGGCGGTTTTCACTTCACGCTCATCGGCGAAGGTCACGTGTCCTACTGGCACACGACCGAGGACAACGCCGTGCATCCGAACATATGGGAATTCGGCATTACGCCAGTGCTGCGCTTCGTGAAGAGCTCGGGCTACTTCCGGCCGTTCATCGAGGCGGGCGTCGGCGTGCGGCTGCTCTCGCACACGCGCATCACCGAGGATTTCAGCGTCGGGTCGGCGTTCCAGTTCGCGGACATGGTGGGCGTCGGCATGATCTTCGGGTCGAAGCAGAGCTATCAAGCGGGATTTCGCTTTCAGCATCTGTCGAACGGCGGTATCAAAGAGCCGAATCCTGGTATAAATTTCAGCCAGCTATATCTGCAATACAACTTCTGACGAGGCGCCGGCGCATCGGTTCCTCGACACAAGGGGAATCGACAGATGCCGGCAAAAACCATTGAGGCCATCCGCGGCCTCGAGCGCGATCGCTTCCGTGCCATGGTCGAGGGCGACGGCCCGGCGCTGGACGCGCTGCTGGCCGAGAACGTCAGCTACGTCCACACGAACGGCAAGCGGGAGACGAAGCGCCAGTTCATCGACGCGATCACCGCGGGCCGCCGCCGCTATCGGCAGATCGAAATTCAGTCGCAGGATGTGCTGCCCGCCGGCCGCGATACGTGCCTCGTGTCGGGCCGTGCGCTGATCGAGATGGAATCGAAGAACGGCGCGCTGCTGTTTCCGATCGCCTACACCGCCGTCCATGTGCAGACCGAAGGCCAATGGCAGCTGCTCGCCCTGCAGGCGACGCGCGTGGCGCTCGAATAGCCACGCGCGCCGCCCATCACGCTTCCACGGCTTCGTCTTGCCGCAGGTTGTCCACGACGCGCCCGGAGCGGTTGACCGCGCTCACGACGGCATCGGCGACCGCGAGCGCCGGATTCGCATGCACCGCGACGCCGAAGCGCGTCGGCCCGTCTCCGACACGACAGCCGACGAACGCCGCCGTGTCGCCGTTCGCCGTCACGGACGTCTCGAACCAGTTCACGCTCGCGTCCACGCCGAGCGCGGCGGCGACCGCCTGCGCGTGAGCGTCGCCGCTCGTCGCAGCCACTACGGCCGGTAATGCGACGCGCCTTTCGAATACCGTAAGCGTCGAAACGTCGATGCGCGATACCGGCCCGCCCGCATCGAAATACTCGCGCTTGAAGAGCTCGCAGATCGCTTCGCCGCTGATTTCCGCGCCGGATGCATCGGTGACTTTCTGGACGGCGTGGCTGAATTCGATCTGCACGCGGCGCGGCGGCGTGAAGCCGAGACCGCGTTCGAGCAGATACGTCGAACCGCCCTTTCCGGACTGGCTGTTCACGCGGATCACGGCGTCGTAGCTGCGGCCGAGATCGGCCGGATCGATCGGCAGATAGGGCACTTCCCACACCGTGCCCGGCACGCGCTGCGCGAAGCCCTTGCGGATCGCGTCCTGATGCGAACCCGAAAACGCGGTGAACACGAGATCGCCCGCGTACGGATGGCGTGGATGCACCGGAATCTGATTGCAGCGCTCGACGACGCGGCGCACGGCGTCGATATCGGAAAAATCGAGGCCCGGATCGACGCCTTGCGTGTAAAGATTCATCGCGAGCGTCACGAGATCGACATTGCCGGTGCGCTCGCCGTTGCCGAAGAGGCAGCCTTCGATGCGATCCGCGCCAGCGAGCAACGCCATTTCCGCCGCCGCGACGGCCGTGCCGCGATCGTTATGCGGATGCACCGACAGCACGATGCTGTCGCGAAAGCCCATGTTGCGGTCCATCCACTCGATCTGATCGGCGAAGACGTTGGGCGTTGCCGCTTCGACGGTCGCGGGCAGATTCACGATCATTTTGTGATCGGGCGTCGGACGCCACATTTGCGCGACGGCATCGCAGACTTCGCGCGCGAACGACAGCTCCGTCATGCTGAAGGTTTCGGGCGAGTACTGATAGATCCAGTGCGTGTCCGGCCGCGCCGCCGCGCATTCCTTGATGATGCGCGTGCCTTCGACCGCCAGCGCCTTCACTTCGTCCTTCGACTGGTTGAACACGATCTTGCGGAACGACGGCGCGATCGCGTTATAGAGATGCACGATCACCTTGCTCGCACCTTCCACCGCTTCGAACGTGCGCTCGATCAGTTCGCGGCGCGACTGCACGAGCACTTCGATGGTCACGTCGTCCGGAATGCGCTTTTCGTCGATCAGCTTGCGCACGAAGTCGAAATCCGTCTGCGATGCCGACGGGAAGCCCACCTCGATTTCCTTGAACCCGATTTTCACCAGCATCTCGAAGAACTCGAGCTTCGCTGCGATGCTCATCGGCTCGATGAGCGACTGGTTGCCGTCGCGCAGATCGGTGCTCATCCAGACGGGCGCTTTTTCGATCGTGCGGTTCGGCCAGCGGCGGCCATTCAGACGGACTTGCGGAAACGGACGGTATTTCTCGGCGGGGTTCGGCATCATGATCGTCGATCTCTCTTCGGACGGTTTGCGTAGCGTCTGCGAGAGAGGCCGTGTCCGGCGGCTGGCCGGGCGTGGCGGCATGCACGTAAGACCGGGCGGCGCGCGCGTTCACACGAATCACCGGCGATGGTGACGCCTGCGACCAACGTGAACGTGCGCGAAGCAGCGTGCATGTGACCCTCGCGTTTCCGTTTCGCGGGATGCGCGAACGAAAAGCTGACGACTACAGGTTGGTAAGAAAAGGTACTGCGGGAAACTTCTGGAGGACCGCGCGACTTGCGAACGCACGGCGCTACGTCTGGCGACTTACGCTAGACGTAGCGATAGGGGCCGCGCTAGGCGGCCCGAAATAATTCGGAGGGAGGAAAACTGGGTCAAGCGCATGCGTTCGACTTTAAACCAGCGTTGAATAGTGTGTCAAACGGGATTTTCCTGACCGGCGACCGGCTTGCGCACCACATTGGCGATGACTTCAACCTGGCGCGCGACCGCGGGCGGCACCGGCACATCGCCGCGCAGCACGGATTCGATCCAGCGCGCGGTGGTCGCGGCGTCGAGCGTCTCGGGCAGCTCGACACGCGGGGCGTCCGGCTGCGAATGCTCGGGCGCGATCAGCGTTTCGGCGTGGCCGTCGTGAAACCAGTCGACCTGCACCTGGCGGCGCGTGTCCGCGACGGCTTCGCCTTCCGTGCCGCGCGCGAGCAGTGCGCCGCCCGCCGCCGCGTCCGGATGCGCGGTGAAAAGCCCGGTGAGACTCTCGCGATATTCGGGATGCGTGTAGTTGACGAGCCGCAGGCCCGGGTCCGCGAACGGTTGAAGGATCTTCACGAGCGTATGTGTCGAATTGCGCACGCCCATGCGGCGTCTGAGCGCGAGCAATCGCGCGAGCTTCGGCGCGAGCACGGTGATCGGCGCGAAGGAGAGGCGGCGCGAGGCGAGGCTGTCTTCGATTTCATCGTGCGAAGCCGCGTGCGCGATGCCCAGTTCGGCGAAGATTTCGGCGCTCGTCACGCGGCCGGGATCGCCGGTGACGCCGTGCACCAGGACCGGTACGCCTTCGCGCGCGAGCAGCAGCGACAGGAGCGGCACGAGATTGGGCGTCTTGCGTGCGCCGTTGTAGCTCGGGATCGAGACGGGCCGTGCGTGCTCGCGGCCATCCTGGACATGCAGCGGCTCGAACGAGCGATGCGCGGCGGAAAGCATCGCGGCAAGCTCGGCGGCGGTTTCGCCCTTGACGCGATAGGCCAGCAGCACCGCGCCCAGTTCGAGTTCGGGCACGCGATCGTCGAGCATCGCTTCGTAGAGCGCGTAAGTATCCTCGTGCGAAAGTGCGCGCGCGCCATTCGGCCCGCGGCCGATTTCCTTGATGTAGCGTGCGCAGGCGAAAGTGGGGGAAGCGGAGTCGGTCATCGGAGAGGTGCGCGATCGGGCGCTCAATTCCGTAATCTGAGCGATGCCGTTGCGCTTTTTAAGGTGCAGGAATGCTATTGAGTACCGCATTTGAGGAGCGCTGGCAAGGTTTGCCCATCGAACGTTTCGCGCGCTTTTCCGCCGATGCTTACTAAAACCACCGCGCCAGCCGCAGCTCCGAAGGCCGGTCGAAAGCTCGCAGAGCCAAGCCCGACAAGCTTCGCCACGATTTGTGCGCGCACGTTACACTCCTTGTTCTCGCCGGCCGTGAACGCCGACGCATTCGTCCGGAAATCTGCGAATCAAAACAGCATCAGGAGAGCGGGATGAGTTATGTGTTTCCTCCGGCGCCGGCAGCAGCCGTGCCCGTCGATGGTTCGAACGAGCAGTTTCCCGTGCGCCGCATCTACTGCGTCGGGCGAAACTACGAAGCCCATGCGCGCGAAATGGGCCACGATCCGGATCGCGAGCCGCCGTTCTTCTTCAGCAAGCCCGCCGATGCCGTGCTGAACGTTGCGCCGGGCTCGACGGCGGAATTCCCGTATCCGTCGCAGACGAAGAATCTGCACTTCGAGATGGAACTCGTCGCCGCGATCGGCAAGCAGGGCAAGAACATTCCCGCCGATAAGGCGCTGGACTACGTCTACGGCTACGCGCTCGGGCTCGACATGACGCGCCGTGACCTGCAAGCCGAAGCGAAGAAGCTCGGCCGTCCGTGGGACACGGCGAAGGGTTTCGACCGCTCCGCGCCGATCGGCCCGATTCATCCCGTATCGAAGGTCGGGCATCTGGAAAAGAGCGCGATCTGGCTGACGGTCAACGGCGAGGAAAAGCAGCGCTCGGACATCTCGCAACTGATCTGGTCGGTCGGCGAGACGGTCGCGTATCTGTCGACGCTCTTCGAACTCTTCCCCGGCGATCTCATCTTCACCGGCACGCCCGAAGGCGTCGGCGCGGTCGTGAAGGGGGACGTGCTGAAGGGCGGCGTCGACGGCATCGGCGAATTCTCCGTGCGCGTCGTCTGAGTCCGCGACCATGAAGCTCTACAGCTATTTCCGCAGCTCGGCGGCGTATCGCGTGCGTATCGCGCTGAATCTGAAGGGGCTCGATTACGAGTACGAGGGCGTGCATTTGCTGCGCGACGGCGGCCAGCAGTTGAAGCCCGAATATCGCGCGGTGAATCCGGACGGCATTGTGCCGGCGCTCGTCGATGGCGACGACGTTCTCACGCAGTCGCTCGCGATCATCGAGTATCTCGAGGAGACGCATCCCGAGCCGGCGCTCCTGCCGAAGAATCCGTCCGATCGCGCCTTCGTGCGTTCGGTCGCGATGCAGGTCGCGTGCGAGATTCATCCGCTCGACAATTTGCGCGTGCTCAAGTACCTGAAGCATCAGGTGAAGGTGCCGGATGACGTGAAGGACGCGTGGTATCGGCATTGGGTCGAGATGGGTTTCACGTCGCTCGAAACGCGGCTGGCCGCCGACAGGCGCGTCGGCGCGCTCACGTTCGGCGACACGCCGACCGTTGCCGATCTGTGCATCGTGCCGCAGGTGTTCAACGCGCGGCGCTTCGGCATCGACGTGAGCGCTTATCCGACGATTTCGCGCATCGCCGATCACGCCAGCACGATCGACGCCTTCGCGCGGGCCGCTCCCGCGCAGCAACCGGACGCCGAATGACGGCCGATTTCCCGAGCTTTCTGTCGGGGGCGGGATTGGGCGCGAGCCTGATCGTCGCGATCGGCGCGCAGAACGCCTTCGTGTTGCGGCAGGGTTTGAAGCGACGTCACGTAGGAATCGTCGTGTCGATCTGCGCGTTCATCGACGTGATGTTGATCGGGCTCGGCGTCGGCGGCATGGGGGCGCTCATTTCGCGTGCGCCCGTCCTGCTCGACGTGATCCGCTGGGCCGGCGCGATCTTCGTGTTCCTGTACGGCTTGCGCGCGTTCATCGCGGCGTGGCGCGGGCCGGGGCATCTGGACGCATCGGATGGCGATTCGCAGACGGCGGTGGGCGCGGCATCCACGGTGCTCGCCTTGTCGCTGCTCAATCCGCACGTTTATCTCGATACCGTCGTGCTGCTCGGCGGCATCGGCGCGCAACGCGGCTGGCCGGGCGACGCGTGGTTCGCGGCCGGCGCGATGTCTTCGTCGATCGTCTGGTTCACGGCGCTCGGCTACGGCGCGCGTCTTCTGGAACCGTGGTTCGAGAAAGACGTGTCGTGGCGCGTGCTCGATGTGATCGTCGGCTGCGTGATGTGGTGGATCGCGGCTTCCTTGCTCTTCGCGCGATAAAAAAGAGCGCCACGCGGGCGCTCGTTTCACGTTCAGCCGAGCAACGCGTCGGCGAATTCTTCGGCGCTGAACGGCTGCAAGTCCTCGACTTTCTCTCCCACGCCGATGAAATACACCGGCACCGGCCGCTGACGCGCGATGGCCGCGAGAATGCCGCCCTTCGCGGTGCCGTCGAGTTTCGTGACGACGAGGCCGGTGAGACCGAGCGCGTCGTCGAACGCCTTGACCTGCGTGAGCGCGTTCTGACCCGTGTTCGCGTCGATGACGAGCAGCACTTCGTGCGGCGCATCGGGCATTGCCTTCGCGATCACGCGGCGCACCTTGCGCAGCTCTTCCATCAGATGCAATTGCGTCGGCAGACGTCCGGCGGTGTCGGCCATCATCACGTCGATCTTGCGTGCGCGCGCCGCGCCGACCGCGTCGTAGATCACGGCGGCGGCGTCGCCGCTTTCCTGCGCGATCACCGTCACGTTGTTGCGCTCGCCCCAGACCGTCAGCTGTTCGCGCGCGGCGGCGCGGAACGTGTCGCCGGCGGCGAGCATCACCGACTGATTGAAGCGCTGCAAATGCTTCGCCAGCTTGCCGATGCTCGTCGTCTTGCCGACGCCGTTCACGCCCGCGATCATGATGACGAGCGGTTGCGCGCGTCCGAGCATCAGCGATTTCTCGAGCGGGCGCAGCAGATCGACGAGCAGTTCGCGCAGCGCCTTCTTGACCTGCGAGGCGTCCGTCAGGCGTTCCGCGCGCACCTTCTCGCGCAGTGATTCGAGCAGGAATTCCGTTGCATCGACGCCGGCGTCGGACATGAGCAGCGCGGTTTCGAGCTCTTCGTAGAGATCCTCGTCGATCTTCGCGCTGACGAAAATCCCCGTCAGATTGGAGCTCGTCTTCGAAAGACCGTGCCGCAGACGCGAGATCCACGATTTTTTCGCGGCCGCATCGAGCGTCGGCGGCGGCACGACTTCCTCGCTCGCCTGATCCGTCTCTGGGCCGCGCGCCCATTGCGATTGCGTGCGCCCTTGCCAGTATTCCTTCGATTCCTCCGAGGGCGGTGCGGCGGGCGGCGTGGGCGCAGCGGGAGCGACGGGTTCCGCGGGCGCCGGTTCCTCCGGCTGCACTTCCTCCGACGGCGTTTCGGCGGAAAGCGCCTGACGTTCCAGCTCGGCGTCGGAGATTTCTTCGTCTTCGGCCGCCTCGACGGATTCGTCCTGAGGCGCGTCGAGCGGCGCATCAGCCGGCTTTTTGAATTTCTTGAAGAAGCTGAACATGGATGTGTGACGATGATGCGCGCGTGATCCGATGGCCCTGTGCGCGCTTTCGAGTCGTTTTTGCGCGAGGCCCGCGCGATGGGATGGAAGCGGCATATTTTATCAGGCGCTGCCGTGCGCGCCCGTGCGGCTCCCGTCATGGCGTGCGTGTGGTAACGTTGGCTTTCATTGCTCGCGCCATCCGATCTCAAGCAAAAACACGCCCGGCGCGCCCGATTCCCACCTTCCTTTTATGCCTCGCTCGTCCGCTACCCGCTCCGCCCTGACCAGCCACACGCCATCGCGCGGCGGCAAACCGCACACGATCCGCATCATCGGCGGAGACTGGAAGCGCACGCCGCTGCCCGTGCTCGATCTCGATGGCCTTCGGCCCACGCCGGATCGCGTGCGTGAGACCCTCTTCAACTGGCTCGGCCAGGATCTCTCCGGACAACGTTGTCTCGACATGTTCGCCGGTAGCGGCGCGCTCGGTTTCGAAGCCGCGTCGCGCGGCGCGGCGCGCGTGCTGATGATCGAACGAAGCGCGAAGGCGGCCGCTCAGATCCGCGCGAATCAGGCCAAGCTCGGCGCGCGCAACATCGAGATCGCGGAGGCCGATGCGCTGCGGCTCGTCGCGAGCCTCGCGCCCGGTTCGTTCGACGTGATCTTTCTCGATCCGCCTTTCGGCGATCACGCGTTGCTATTGCGCGCGCTCGAACTGACGGCGCCGCTCGCTTCGCCCGATGGCGCGATTTACGTCGAATGCGGCGATGCGCTGGACATGTCCGGCATCGATGCGCTCCCCGGCTGGAGCGTCGTGCGCGAGGGCAAGGCGGGCGCCGTCCGCTATCATTTGCTGCGCCGCGAAAATGAGGAATAATGCGCGTTCCCGATTTCGACGCAGCCGATTTCGCGGGAAACGAGGCAGAGCTGGTCGTCGCAGCCACGCGGCCCAGTGTAAATAGAAGAGGAGAAGCTCATGGTTGTCGCCGTGTATCCGGGTACGTTCGACCCGCTCACCCGCGGGCATGAAGACATCGTGCGGCGCGCATCGAGCATTTTCGATCAGCTCGTCGTGGGCGTCGCGGACAGCCGCGCGAAGAAGCCGTTTTTCTCGCTGCAGGAACGGCTCGATATCGCGCACGAGGTCCTCGGGCATTATCCGAACGTGCAGGTGAGCAGTTTCACCGGGCTATTGAAGGATTTCGTGCGTAAGAACAACGCGCGCGTGATCGTGCGCGGATTGCGCGCCGTCTCCGATTTCGAGTATGAATTCCAGATGGCCGGGATGAACCGCTATCTGCTGCCCGATGTCGAGACGATGTTCATGACGCCGTCCGATCAATATCAGTTCATCTCCGGCACCATCGTGCGCGAGATCGCGCAGCTTGGCGGCGACGTGAGCAAGTTCGTGTTCCCGTCGGTGGAAAAGCGGTTGATGGACAAGGTCGGCGAGCAGACGCAGAAAGATCCGGCGGCGCCTTGAGACGCCGGGCCCGCGCACTTATCTGCGAAGGTGCGCGGGTTTATGCCGGAAGCCATCCGGCAAGAAGAGAGTGAAGCATGTCCCTGATCATTACCGACGAGTGCATCAACTGCGACGTTTGCGAGCCCGAGTGCCCGAACGACGCAATTTCGATGGGTCCCGAGATTTACGTCATCGACCCGAACAAATGCACGGAATGCGTCGGCCATTTCGACGAGCCGCAGTGCCAGCAAGTGTGCCCGGTGGAATGCATTCCGCGCGATCCTGCGCACGCCGAATCGCCCGAACAGTTGATGGCCAAGTACCACGCGCTGATGGCCGCGAAGGGCAATTCCTAAGCGACGATATCCGTCAATGCAGCGACGAGCGCATCGCATTCGGCCGGCGTGCCGATGGAAATGCGCAGATGCTGATCGATGCGCGGCAGTTTGAAGTGGCGCACGAAAATTTCCTTCGACTTTAGCGCCGCGGCGAGCGTCGCGGCATCGTGCGCGGGATGTTTCGCGAAGACGAAGTTGGCTGCGGACGGAACGACATCGAATCCAAGCGTCTGTAGCTGCGCGCTCAACTTCTCGCGGCTCGCGATCACCTTCGCGCAACCTTCCTCGAACCACGCCTGATCTTCGTACGACGCGATTGCCGCGACTTGCGCGAGGCGGTCGAGCGGATACGAATTGAAGCTGTCCTTCACGCGCGTGAGCGCCTCGATGAGCGCCGGATCGCCGAACGCAAAGCCGACGCGCATACCCGCCAGCGAACGCGCTTTCGACGTCGTCTGCACGACGAGCAGGTTCGGATAGGCGTCGATCAGATTCACGGCCGATTCCGCGCCGAAGTCCACATACGCTTCATCGATGATGACGGGTGCATCCGGATTCGCCTTCAGCAGCACTTCGATTTCCGACAGCGGCAGGGCGCGGCCCGTCGGCGCATTCGGATTCGGCAGCAGCACGCCGCCGGATGGCGCGCGGTAATCGTCGACATCGATGGCGAAATCGGCGTTCAGCGGCACGGTCTCGTATTCGACGCCGTAAAGCTGCGCGTACACGGGATAAAAGCTGTAGGTTATGTCGGGAAAGCGGATCGGCTTGTCGTGCCTGAGCAGCGCCTGGAACGCGTGCGCGAGCACTTCGTCCGAACCGTTGCCCGCGAAAACCTGCTCGATGCGCAATCCGTGATGGTTCGCGACGGCCTCGCGCAATGCACGCGCGGTCGGATCCGGATATTTGCGCAGCGACGCGCCGTCCGCGCCGAGCTCGTGGCGGATTGCATCGACGACGCGCGGCGACGGCGGATACGGATTCTCGTTGGTGTTCAGCTTGACGGGATGCGCCAGCGCGGGCTGCTCGCCCGGCACATACGGCGTCAGACGATGGACGATATCGCTCCAGAAACGGCTCACTGTCGGCTCCAAATCAAGAATTGCGGTGCAGGTTCATCATCGCACGCTCGGTTTCGCCTGCGACGACGAACGGCATCACGGCGAGCGCGCGCTCGATCGACTGATCGATCGCGTCCTGTTCCTCGCGGCGCGGCGGCTTGAGGACGAAGTTCGCGACATCGGGTTTCGCGCCCGCGCGCGCGCCTTCGGGAATCAGATCACGCGGATGCCCGATCCCGATGCGCAGCCGCCAGTACTGCTGCGACGAAAGATGCGCGGAGATGTCCTTGAGGCCGTTGTGGCCGCCGCTGCCGCCGCCGAGCTTCATCTTGACGGTGCCGGGCGGAAGATCGAGTTCGTCGTGCGCGACGAGAATTTCGTCGGGGAGAATCTTGAAGAACTGCGCGAGCGCAACGACCGATTGCCCTGAGCGATTCATGAACGTCTGCGGTTCGAGCAGATGCACTTCGTGGCCGTGCAGACGTCCCTTGCCGTAGAAACCGTGGAAACGGCGCTCTTCGCGCAACGTGGCGCCGGCGTCGCGTGCGAACTGGTCGACGAACCAGAAGCCCGCGTTATGCCGCGTCGCCGTGTATTCGGCGCCCGGATTGCCCAGGCCGACGATCAGCTTGATCATGTCGAGTCTTGTAGAACGAAAAAAAACCCGCCGGGGCTTGCGCGCCGGCGGGTCACGTCGACCGTTCTTGCGAACGGATCGAGAGGATAGCGATATTCCGCGTGCTTACTCGGCTGCCGGCTTGTCGCCTTCAGCTTCGCCAGTCCCTTCCGACACGACGGCAGCCGGAATGGTCGCCGAAGCCACCACCGGATTTTCCGCCTCGACGGAGATCGTCAGGCTCACGCCCTTCGGCAGCGGGATGTCCTTCGCGTGCATCGTCTGGCCGGCTTCGATCTTCGCCAGATCGATTTCCAGGAACTCAGGCAGGTCTGCCGGCAGGCATTCCACTTCCAGTTCCGTCACGACGTGCGAGATCACCGCGCCCGACAGCTTCACGGCCGGGTTGGTTTCCTGGTTCATGAAATGCAGCGGCACCTTGGTGTGCAGCTTCTTCTTCGCGTCGACGCGCTGGAAGTCCACGTGCAGCACGAGCTGCTTGAACGGGTGGTATTGCACGTCGCGCAGCAGAACTTGTTGCGACTTGCCGGCCACTTCCAGGTCGAGAATCGACGAGTGGAAAACTTCTTTCTTCAGGGCGTGCCACAGGGCGTTGTGGTCGAGTTCGACCAGTTGAACGTCCGTTTCACCGCCGTACACGATACCCGGGGTCTTGCCCGAGTTACGCAGGCGGCGGCTCGCACCCGTACCTTGCTTGCTACGCTCGAAAGCGACGACTTTCATATTCGACTCCTATATCTGCCCGCGACCAGGCAGGGAAACCGGGATCATCGAAAACGGGTGATCCCACAACAAGCGACGCGAACCTTCGTCCGTTCGCGCCGATCATGCAAAAACGCGAAGCCTCTGCTTCGCGTTCCTTGCTCGATTCTGATTAACCTTCGGCGAAGAGCGACATCACCGAGTCGCCGCGCCGGATTCGGGAGAACGTCTCCGCGAGCAAACCCGCGCTCGACAGCGGACGGATCTTCGCGCACGCGAGCGATTCGGCCGAAAGGGGAATCGTGTCCGTGACGACGAGTTCGTCCAGCTCCGACGCCGTGATGCGCGCCGCCGCGCCGCCCGACAGAACGGGGTGCGTCGCGTATGCGAAAACCTGTTTCGCGCCACGATCCTTCAATACTTGCGCGGCCTTGCACAGCGTGCCGGCGGTGTCGACCATGTCATCCATGATGACGCAGGTGCGGCCTTCCACTTCACCGATGATGTTCATCACTTCAGCGACATTCGCCTTCGGACGGCGCTTGTCGATGATCGCGAGGTCCGTGTTCAACTGCTTGGCGAGCGCACGCGCGCGCACCACGCCGCCGACGTCCGGCGACACGACCAGCAGATGGTCATGGTTCTGCTTGCGCAGATCGCCGAGAAGAACGGGTGTTGCGTAGATGTTGTCGACGGGGATGTCGAAGAAGCCTTGAATCTGGTCGGCGTGAAGGTCCATGGTGATCACGCGATCGACGCCGGCAATTTCCAGCATGTTCGCGACGACCTTCGCCGAGATGGCCACTCGCGCGGAACGCGGACGGCGGTCCTGGCGCGCATAGCCGAAGTAGGGGATGGCTGCGGTGATCCGGCCTGCGGATGCGCGCTTGAGCGCATCGACCATGATCATCAGTTCCATCAGGTTGTCGTTCGTGGGAGCGCAGGTGGACTGCAGAACGAATACGTCTTTGCCCCGAACGTTTTCCTGAATCTCGACCATGATCTCGCCGTCTGAGAAGCGGCTGACCATCGCTTTGCCGAGAGGAATACCAAGGATTTTGACGACTTCCTGTGCAAGCGCGGGATTAGCGTTGCCAGTAAAAACCATCAGGCCGTCACTGCTCATCGTGCACCTGTCTGCGGCTGGAGGCGAGAGGAAAAACGCGAGAAAAGGAATGGCAGGGGAGGAAGGACTCGAACCCTCGCATGCCGGAATCAAAATCCGGTGCCTTGACCAACTTGGCGACTCCCCTACACAACTCTGAGTCTCGCCGGGAAGTGTAGGACATACCCGGCAAAACGAAACCTATGACGCGAAAGCGAAGAGAGGATGAGAATCCAGACTTGCCGTTACCACACTCTTCCAGCTTGCCGGCAATTTGGCTTGCGCCATTTCTGCTTCGGCTCGGCTGGCGAAAGCGGCAAACACGCTTGCTCCAGATCCGGTCATTCGCGCCGGTGCGAGATTGGAAAACCACTCGAGCACCTTTGCAACTTCCGCGTACTTTCCTGCAACCACAGCCTGCATGTCGTTTCGACCGAAGCTGTCTGGCCAGTTTGTGTCTGACCTTTGCCGTGCAAGAAAGTCCATCATTGTGACGACTTTAGTATCCCGTGTCAAGCTTTTTTCGGAGAAAATCGCCGCGGTGGGGACGTGAGCATCAGGCGTTACTACGAGGAAGAAACGTTTCGGCAGATCGACTGCCTGGAGCGCCTCACCTACACCTTCTGCGAAAGCATTTTGCCCGAAGACAAAAAACGGCACGTCCGCGCCGAGTTGCAGGCCGAGATTCTGCAGAATCTCACGCGAAAGATCAACACCCCAGAGACGATTTAACGCTAAAAGAGTTGTCGCCGCGTCGGAACTGCCTCCGCCGAGGCCCGCGCCCATTGGCAAACGCTTGTCGATCTCGATCTCCGCGCCGAACTTCGTCCGCGTGTGCTGCTGGAGCAAACGTGCGGCCCGCACGACGAGATCGTGTTCTTCGGGCACGCCCGGCACGTCGGTCTTGCGCATGATGACGCCGTCGTCGCGACGCCTGAAGTGCAAATGGTCGCCCCAGTCGAGCAACTGGAAAACGGTCTGCAGCGAGTGGTAGCCATCCGGACGGCGGCCCGTGATGTGCAGGAAAAGATTCAGCTTCGCGGGCGCGAGGCAGTCACGAAGCGTTTCGTTCGATGAGGACATGCGTGATGCTTTGAACCGAAAGCGGCTGAGTTATTGATCGAGCACGAGCTTGATGTCGAGCGGCGGTTCGCTGCGCGTGAGATTCACGCGCTTCACGCCGGTTCCCGGCGCGTCGGCATAGGCGAGATAGTCGATCGTCCATCCGTCCTGCTTGATTTCTTTCGGACGGCCGTTGTCCGCGCCCGGATCGAGCGTGGTCTGTGCACGCGAGCTAGGCGCGGCCGACGGCTGGAGCCAGTAGCGCAACCCTTCGACCGGCAGCGCGAAGCCGAGCGTGTTCTGCATGAGTTGAGATACGTTGTCGGCGCTGACGGGTTGCCGGTTCGGCAATTCGAGCGTCGCGAGCGAGGGCGATGAGGTCACGATCGCCATCGTCTGGCCGAGGGGATTGCGCAACTGCAGCGTGACGGTGTCGCCCGTCTCCTGCCAGTCGAAATTGCCGTAGGCGTTGCGCGGCGTGCCGTTCTGGTCGTTGTACTGCACGGCGAAGCGTCCGTGATACATGCGGCTCGTCTGCGTCGCGAGCGACGTGGATGCGTTCGTCGTCGTGGGAACGCGCGGTTCCAGCGCGCAACCGGACATTACCAGCGCGGCGGCCGCCGCGATGCCGAGCGCGCCGCGTCGAAGCGATGCGCCGGCGAATGAATCGAATGCGATCAAAGGTCGTTCACCTGAAGTCGTTTCAGCGTTTTGACGAGCGTGTCGTTGTCAGGTTCGAGCTTCTGCGCTTGCCGCCATGTGGCGCGCGCCTGATCCTGCTGCCCTGACTTCCACTGCACCTCGCCCAGATGCGCGCCGATTTCGGCGTTCGGCTGAAGGTTGTAGGCGTTCTTGAGGATCTTCTCCGCCTCGGCCGCATTGCCCTGACGGAAGCGCGCCCAGCCGAGACTATCCATGATGAACGCGTCGTTCGGGGCGAGCGAAACCGCTCGTTCGATCAGCTTCACCGCTTCGTCGAGCCGCTGATTGCGATCGACGAGCGAATAGCCGAGCGCGTTGTACGCTTGCGGGTTGTTCGGCTGCGTCCGCATCAAAGTGCGAAGCTGCGTTTCCATGACGTCGTAGTGACCGTTCTTCTCGGCGGCCATTGCGTAGTCGTACGTCAGATCGGGATCGTCGGGGAACGCGGCGACCGCCTTCGCGAGATTCGCCTCCGCTTCCTTGTAGCGATGCGCCTCGAAAAGAATCGCCGAATCGGTGCGCGCGAGCAGCGCCAGATCGCGCGGATCCGAGCTTTGCAGATTGCCGATCAGCGCGCGTGCATCGTCGACCTTGCCTTGCTTCGCGAGCAGTTGCGCGCGCGTGATCTGCGCAGGCAAATACTGCTGGCTCGTGCGCGGAATCTTGTCGAGCCACTGGCTCGCGGCGTCGTCGTTCTTTTGTTCCAGCGCCAGTTGCGCGAGATAGATATAGGCCTGACCGGGATCCGCGCCCGGCGTGTTTTCCGCCGCCTTCGCGTATTGGTTCAAGAAATCCTGCGCCTTGTCGAACTGCTTTTTCTGGATGTTGATGAGCGCGAGCGCCATCAACGGCGTCAGGTCCTTCGGGTCGTTCTTGCGCATGATCTCGAACTGCTTCTGCGCGTCGTCGAGCCTGTCGGCGGACAGATACAACTGCGCGAGCGCGAGCCGCGCGTCATGCGATTTCGGATTCTTGTCGACGTATTTCTCGAACGACGCGATGCCTTCCTTGCGCTCTTCCGGACCCATGCGCGCAAGCGTCAGCGCGGCGGGCAGGTAGTCCGGCTTGAGTTGCAACGCCTTTTCGAGCGATGCCTTCGCGCCCGGCGGATCATCCGCGACGAGCTGCTGACGTGCGAGCGCGAGTTGCGCTTCGGGCCGGTTCTGATCGTTTTGCGTCAGGTCCTTGAGCACGTTCAGGCCACCGACACGATTCGGCCCGCGCGCGAGTAAGGTCTGAAGAGAAAGTATGGCGTCGCCGCGCTGGTCCGGCGCCACCTTCGCGAGTTCGCGTTCGAGCGTCGGCTTCGCGTCTTCGGGCTTGCCGCCGACGATTAGCAGCGATGCGCTCAACTGCGCCGCGCGATCGGAATGCGGCGCGAACTGCTGCCAGAGCTGCGCCGACGTGAGCGCGTCGTTCGGGCTTTGCGCGGCGATCGCGATTTCAGTCGCGCGCTGCGCGAAACGCGGATCGTGCGTGTCGCGGGCGAGCGCGAGATAGGTCTGGAATGCGGGCGCGGGCTGGCCGCGCTGCAATGCGACTTCGGCCGCCAGAACCTGGAACACGATCTGGCTCGACATTGTCACATTCGGCAGATCCTGTGTCTCCGCGCCGCTGACGGGCGCGGTCAGCAGATCGGCGGCGTTTTGCGCGTCGGCCTGATCGTCGGCGCTCGGAACGGGCGTGGCGTTCTGCGCCTGGGCGTGCGCGGGCGCGAACGCGAGCGCGGCCATCGCGAGCGCAACGGCGCCGGCGATTCGCGACATTGGCACGGCGAACGAATGCGTCGAACTGGACTGACGCTTCGCAAACAGCTTCATGACGAACGAGTTCATGGAAATCCAGACGATGTTTCAGTCGATTGTAACGCGGTCGCTAAAATACCGGCACAAACGCCAGAGCAAGTCTCTCTCCAGAAAAATGCCCGAACTGCCGGAAGTCGAAGTCACTCGCCGCGGAATCGAACCCTATGTCGCCGGACGGCGCGTCGAGCACGTCGACGTGCGTACGCCCGCGCTGCGCTGGCCCATCCCGAAGCATCTTCCGAAGACGCTCGGCCATCTGAAAATCGACAAAGTAGAGCGGCGCGGGAAGTATCTGCTGTTCGAAACCGTCGAAGGCTGGCTGATCGTCCATCTCGGCATGACCGGCACGCTGCGTGTGCTGCGGCATGTGCCGCAGCCGCCCGAGGCGGCGAAGCACGATCACGTCGATATCGTGTTCGACGATTTCATTCTCCGTTTTCGCGATCCGCGCCGATTCGGTGCGATTCTCTGGCATCCGCGCTCGGACGGCGACGTGCTCGATCATCCGCTGCTCGCGAGCCTCGGCGTCGAGCCGTTTTCGCCGGAGTTTTCGGGCGCGCTGCTGTTCCGCGAGACGCGCGGGCGCAAGGTGTCGGTGAAACAGGCGCTGCTCGCGGGCGGGATCGTGGTGGGCGTCGGCAATATCTACGCGTCGGAGAGCCTCTTTCGCGCGGGCATCCGGCCGACGACCGCCGCCGGGCGCATCTCTCTCGTGCGCTACGACCTGCTCGCGGACGCCGTGCGCGTGACGCTCGCGGCCGCCATCGACAAGGGCGGCAGCACGCTGCGCGATTTCGTCGGCAGCAACGGCGAGTCGGGCTACTTCCAGCTCGACTATTTCGTCTATGATCGCGCGGGCCTGCCGTGCCACGTCTGCGGCACGGCGATCAGGCAAATCGTCCAGGGACAGCGCTCGACGTACTTCTGCCCGCGCTGCCAACGCTAATATCCGATGCTCGCTCTCACCGATTTTTCGTCGCGCCTCATCGCGTGGCAACGCATTCACGGCCGTCACGACCTGCCGTGGCAGAACACGCGCGATGCTTACCGCATCTGGCTGTCGGAGATCATGCTGCAGCAGACGCAGGTTTCCACCGTCATTCCGTACTACGCGCGATTTCTCGAACGCTTTCCGACGGTATCGGCGCTCGCCGATGCGCCCATCGACGACGTCATGGCGCTCTGGGCCGGGCTCGGTTACTACTCGCGCGCGCGCAATCTGCACCGCTGCGCGCAGGCCGTCGCGTACGAGCACGGTGGCGCGTTTCCGCAGACCGTCGACGAACTCGCGCTGCTGCCGGGCATCGGACGATCGACGGCAGCGGCGATCGCGTCGTTCGCGTTCGGCGCACGCGCGACGATCCTCGACGGCAATGTGAAGCGCGTGCTCGCGCGCGTATTCGGCGTCGAAGGTTTTCCGGGCGAGAAGAAAGTCGAGAAGGCGATGTGGACGCTCGCGGAATCGCTCTTGCCGGAAGCCGCGAACAACAACGATGTGACCGCTTACACGCAAGGCCTGATGGACCTCGGCGCGACGCTGTGCGTGCGCGGCAAGCCGGACTGCGCGCGCTGTCCGTTCGCATCGGATTGCGTGGCGAAGGTCGAAGGGCGTCAGCGCGAGTTGCCCGCCGCGCGCCCGAAGAAAGCCGTGCCGACGCGCAAGACATGGATGCTGGTCCTGAGGGACGGCGATTCGATCCTGCTGCAGAAGCGTCCGTCGATCGGAATATGGGGCGGATTGTGGAGCCTGCCCGAAGCGGCGGACGAAGCCGCGCTAGCGCAAGTCGCGCAGCGTCTCGGCGCCGATGAACATCTGCAGCGACTCGCGCCGATGTCGCACGCATTCACGCACTTCAAGCTGGATATCGAGCCGCGGCTCGGCGAGGCGCGCCAGGCGCCGCGCGACTTGATGGACCTCGAAACCGTCTGGGCGTCGCTCGCGAAGATCGACGCCTATGGCGTGCCCGCGCCGGTGCGCAAGCTGCTCGACGCGCTGACAGGCACGCTTCTCTAAAGCAGTTGATGATGCTGCATGTAGTGATGCACGACGTCGATGCGCGCGCCGGCGTCCATCAACTCCATGAGCTTCTGGCGTGCGCGCATCGGGATCGGCAGGATTTCGGCGAGGCGATTGGAGACCCAGGTGGGATCGTCGTATAGAAAGGGCTCGACGAAGGGCAGATTCTGCGGCTCGCGTTCCTTGATCGTGTCGATGATGCGCTCCAGCACTTCTGCGCACGCGCCGAATTTCGCGAGCGCCTCGGCGCCCTGCAGCGGCTGATCTTCACCCAGCAACTCGGCCGTGCCGACGATCAGATTGCTCGGCTCGACACGATGATCGGTGAGCCGGAAACGATCGGTTCCGCGTGCCTGCACGAGCAGGAGACCGAAGGTATCGACATCGCATTCCGCGATTTCGGCCAGGCAGCCGATGCTTTCCGGCACCGACGGATCGCCCGGCGAGGCGACTTCGTGCCCGCTCTTGAGCAGGCACACGCCGAACGGCGTCTGCTCGCGCAGACACTCGCGCGCCATGTCCAGATAGCGTGCCTCGAATATCTTGAGCGGCAGCAGGCCGCCGGGAAAAAGCACGGTGTGAAGCGGAAACAGCGGCAAGTCGGCCAGAACAGGATTCGCGGACATCGCGTCCCTCCAGGATGGACCGCCGGCGCGGCGATCAGGTTCGCGTGTGGATCGCGCTACCCGGCGGGGATGGGCGCGTCACGATGCCGCACGATCACATTTGCCGTCTCGCAAAAGCGCGCGGCGAGCGCCTCCGCGATGAACACCGAGCGATGCTGGCCGCCCGTGCAGCCGATCGCGACAGTGAGATAGCTGCGGTTGTCGTCGCGAAAACGCGGCAGCCATTTGCCGACGAACGCGCCGATATCGTCGATCATCTCGCCGACCAGCGGCTGCGCGGTGAGGAAATCGATGATCGGTTTGTCGAGGCCCGTGAACGGGCGCAATTCGCGGTCGTAGTACGGATTGGGCAGCGTCCGGACGTCGAAGACGAGATCGGCGTCGAGCGGCACGCCGCGCTTGAAGCCGAACGATTCGAACATCAGCGTGAGGTCGGCGGCGTCGGTTTCGACGAAGCGCTTGACCCACGCGCGCAGAACGTTCGCGCGCAAATTGCTCGTGTCGATCTGATGGCCGTATTCCGCGAGGCCCGCGACCAGTTCGCGCTCGCGTTCGATCGCTTCGGCGAGCGAGTTCAGCACGCCGACATCGGCTTCGCGCATCGGCGGGCCCGACAGCGGATGACGCCGGCGCGTCTCGGAGAAACGCTGGATCAGCGACTGCGTGCTCGCGTTGAGGAACAGCACGCGCAGATCGAAGTCCTTCGAGAGCTTGTCGATGATGGACGGCACTTCATCGAGCGAGAGACTCGAACGCGCGTCGATCGCGACGGCGAGGCGCGTCTGGCCTTCTTTCGCGAGATAGTCGGCGAGTTCGGGCAGAAAGCGCGGCGGCAGGTTGTCGACGCAATAGTAGCCGCCGTCTTCAAGCGCGTTCAGCGCAACGGACTTGCCGGAACCGGAGATGCCGGTGATCAGGATGATACGCATGGGTCTCGGGAAATTCGCTTTTCCTAAGCTTAGCACCTGCGCCCGATTCGTTTCGGCGCGCGCTCAGATCAGCTTGCCGGGAAACTGGCTGTCGGGATCCTGCATCGCAAGGCGTTGGCGATCCATGAAGTCGCGCAAGGTATCGATGCCGCGCAGTTGCAGAATCGTGTTGCGCACCGCGGCCTCGACCAGCACGGCGAGGTTGCGGCCCGCGGCGACCTGAATCGTCACCTTGCTGATCGGCAGGCCGAGCACGTCGACGGTCTGGCTTTCCAGCGGCAGGCGCTGGAATTCGCCGTCCGGCCGGCGCACGAGTTGTACGATCAACTTGAGCTTCATCTTCCGGCGCACGGCGGTTTCACCGAAGATCGTCTTGATGTCGAGCAGTCCGAGGCCGCGCACTTCGAGCAGATTTTGCAGCAGCGGCGGACAGCGGCCTTCGACGAAATCGGGGCCGAGGCGCACGAAATCGACGGCGTCGTCGGCGACGAGTCCGTGGCCACGGCTGATGAGCTCCAGACCGAGCTCGCTCTTGCCGAGACCGGAGTCGCCGGTGAGCAGCACGCCCATCCCGAGGATGTCGATGAACACGCCGTGCAGCGTCGCGCGCGGCGCGAGAATGCGCGACATGTACGCGCGCAGGCTGTCGATAACGGCCGCCGCCGACATGCGCGTCGTGAAGAGCGGCGTCGACGAGCGCGTGCAGCGCAGAACGAGCTCCGGCGGCGCGCCCACTTCGCCCGCGACGACTAGAAACGGCGGCTCGAGCGCGATCAGCTCGGCCATGTGGCGCGATCGGTCTTCGTCGGACTGGCGCTGGTAGTAGTTGATCTCGGCGTCGCCGAGCACCTGGATACGGTTCGGGTGAATCAGGTTCAGGTGACCGACGAGGTCGGCGCTCGACGTCGCGTTGGCGACCGTCTCGCTCGAAAAGCCGCGTTCCCAGCCTTCATGCCCGGTGAGCCAGCTGAGCTTAAGAGCGGCGGCGTTGTCGTCGAAAATGCTTTGGGCGTTGATGCTGGACGTATCCATGAGACCGGAACTCCGTTGGAAGCCGGGAGCAGCCTTTGCGTCACGACGAAGCGGGTCGCTTCGATACGCTGCATGGCGCTGCGTTTGACCGATTGTGCCCCAGAAGCCTTGCGTAAGCGAGGCGCGCCCGGCGCGGAGGCGGCACGGACGCGCAACGCTATGTTCGGGTGGCTATTACGGTTGCCATTGCGTGAGCACCTGATAGAGCGCGTCACGATCTTCTTCCTTGTGCAGACGCTCGCGCGCCTCGGTGTCGGAGAGCAGTTGGGCGATCTCCGACAGAATTTCAAGATGCTGCTGCGTCGCCTGTTCGGGCACAAGCAGGAAGATGAGCAGAGAGACCGGCTGGCCGTCGGGGGATTCGAACGCGACGGGTTCGGCGAGACGCACGAAGGCGGCGAGCGGTTGCTTCAGCCCCTTGATGCGGCCGTGCGGAATGGCGACGCCTTCGCCGAGGCCGGTCGAGCCGAGGCGCTCACGCGCGAAGAGATTGTCGGTGACGGTGCTGCGAGCGATGCCGTTCTGGTTCTCGAAAATCAGGCCCGCTTGCTCGAATACGCGTTTCTTGCTGGTAACGGACAGTCCGAGAACCACGTTCTCGATGGGAAGAAATTTGGCTAAACGATTCATGTTGGCAGGCGAAAGCGTGGCCTGATAGCTCCTCATCGTGGCCGCTGTCTGAAAGCGCTCACGGCGATGGTGAAACGGAAAGTGCGCTGGCGGCGTTGCCTGCAGCGTGCCTGTCGTGCGACCCCGAAAATTACCGGACCATTATAGAACAGGGCACTGCCCGATGGTGCGCCGCGCAATGGCACGGTTTTCAATTCAATGTGCAGGACAAAGCCCTGAAAATCAATGGCTTGTATCACCTAGCGGCAGAAATCCAACAAAAAAGCCGCCAGTCGGGGCGGCTTCGGTTCGGTGCATGCGCCGATCCATCGTTTCCGGATATTCGAGGACTCCCTCCAATCAGTCCCGCCGTCCTGTGGCGGCGGGTTTTGCTGTCATCCGGCGATCAGACTTCGTGCATGCCGTGCTTCATGCTCACGGCGACGGCGCTTCCATCTCATGCGACTCGCCGCGGTACTTCACGGACTCATGGGCGTGGCCCTGGATCTTGTCCTTGTGCTTGATGACCTGCCGATCCAGCTTGTCGACCATCAGGTCGATGGCCGCGTACATATCAGCGTCACAACTCTCGATGAAAATGTCCTTGCCCTTCAGGTGCAGGTTGATTTCCGCCTTCTGCCTCTTTTCCTTTTCCCTATGATTGTCGACCGAGAGGACCACGTTGCCGTCGATCACTTGATCGAAATGACGGAGCACCCTGTCCAGTTTCGTGATCACATACTCGCGCAACGCAGGCGTCAATTCGAGGTGGTGTCCACTGATCTTCAGATTCATAGTTGCTCTCCAAGCTAATGGCCGCTAGGCCACGTCGGCTCGTCCGATACCGGTCGGCAATGTGTCCCGCCGGCGCGTCATCCTGGCGCGCTTGACAAACGGGGCGCATCGGCCGGCACGTCCGCGCTTTCGCGTTGCGGCCGGTAAACGCCCATCGCAACACGCGATGGACTACAGAGACGGGTCATAGAGACTTGCGCAGATTCACTGCCGGGATCTTGAGGGCTTCGCGGTACTTGGCTACGGTGCGCCGCGCTACCACGAATCCTTGTTCCGCCAGCAGTTCGGCGATGCGGCTGTCTGAAAGAGGAGTTTTGGGGTCTTCCGCTCCTATCAGTTGCTTGATGAGGGCCCGGATCGCCGTTGACGATGCCGCGCCTCCTGTGTCGGTCGAAACGTGCGATCCAAAGAAGTACTTAAATTCAAGCGTCCCGAATGGGGTGAGCATGTACTTGCCTGTGGTCACACGAGAAACCGTCGACTCGTGTAAACCCAGCGTATCAGCAATCTCCCGCAAAACCAAGGGGCGCATGGCGATTTCGCCATGTGCAAAAAAGTTCTTCTGACGCTCGACAATTGCCTGCGCGACACGCAGGATCGTCTCAAACCTCTGCTGAATGTTCTTGATGAGCCAGCGCGCTTCCTGAAGCTGCTGACGCAACGAACCGCTGCCCGGATCGCCGCGATTGTTGCGCAGGATGTTCGCGTACAAATGGTTGATGCGCAGCTTCGGCACGATCTCCGGGTTGAGTTCAGCCGTCCAGCCGCCCGACGTCTTGCGCACGAGAATGTCCGGAACGACGTAGTCTGCTTCGCTCTTGCCATACGCCGCGCCCGGAAACGGCTCCAGCGACTTGATGAGCAAATGTGCGTCCCGGAGGGCGTCGTCGCTTGCCTTCAACTGTTTGCGCAGGCGCGTGAAGTCGCGCGCGGCGAGCAATTCCAGATGATTCGTGACGATCTCGAGCGCAAGCGTGCGCGTTGGCGAGCCATCGAGCCGCAGCAACTGCAGCTTCAAGCATTCCGATGCCGAGCGTCCGCCCACGCCGGGCGGATCGAAACTCTGCAGCAACGCGAGTGCCGCGCTCAGTTCGTCGAGATCGACTTCGAGTTCTTCGGGAAGATCGGTTTGGACTTCGTCGAGCGATGCCGTGAGATACCCGTCCTCGTCCAGCGACTCGATCAGAAACGTGACGAGCGCCCGATCGCGCTGATTCGCCGCGGTCATGCGCAACTGCGCCGTCAGATGGTCGCGCAGCGTCGTGGTCGATTCGTGGATTTGCAGCGGCGGCAGATCGTCGTCGTCGGAAGCGTTGTTAGAACGGCCGTAGTCTTCCAGATTCCATGAACTCGAGTCCTGACCGCTGTCCGAGCCCAGGCCGTTGTACTCGTCGACGCCTTGCGGCTCGCTGTTTTCCGAACGCTCGGAACTGGAACTGCTCGACGTGGAGCCGTTGCTCATCATCGAATCGGGCGGCGCGCTCGATGTGGCCGGCGCCGCGATCAGCGAACCGTCCGCGGCGACGCGCAAAGGGCTCGCAATCCAGTCGTCGTCGTTCTCGAGCAGCGGATTCTGAGCGATGGCCATCGCGACTTCCTGCTGCAGTTCGAGCGTCGACAACTGCAGCAGCCGGATCGACTGCTGAAGTTGCGGGGTCAGCGCAAGATGCTGCGAGAGGCGGAGTTGGAGGCTGGCTTTCATGGCAAAGTTTTAATCATTGTAGAGAGTTTGCCACGCGCGCGAAACCTCGCGGGGATTCCAAAAAAGCGCATGCCGCCCACGGGGGCGGCACGTAAGTTTTGCAACTTTCGCATGATGCGGCGCACTATCAATGCGGCCTTTGCGACGGTGCGCTCACATGCGGAAATGCTCGCCGAGATAGACGCGGCGCACGCTTTCGTTCTCGATGATTTCGCTCGGCGCGCCCGCCGCGAGCACGGTGCCGTCGCTGATGATGTACGCGTGATCGCAGATGCCGAGCGTCTCGCGCACGTTATGGTCGGTAATCAAAACGCCGATGTTGCGCTGCTTCAGAAACTTCACGATTTTCTGGATTTCCAGCACCGCGATAGGATCGACGCCCGCGAAGGGTTCGTCGAGCAGGATGAAGCTCGGGTTGGTCGCGAGCGCCCGCGCGATCTCGACGCGACGGCGCTCTCCGCCCGACAGCGACAGCGCCGGATTCTCGCGAAGATGCGCGATCTGCAACTCGTCGAGCAAGGCTTCGGCGCGCTGTGTTATCGCGTCTTTTGACAGGCGTTTGCCCGACGCATCGGTTTGCAGTTCCAGCACCGCGCGGATGTTCTGCTCGACGGTGAGCTTGCGAAACACCGATGCTTCCTGCGGCAGATACGACAGGCCGAGGTGCGCGCGCTGGTGGATGGGCAGAAGGCTGATCGAGTTGCCGTCGAGATCGATTTCGCCGGCATCGAGCGGCACGAGGCCGACGATCATATAGAACGACGTGGTCTTGCCCGCGCCGTTAGGGCCGAGCAACCCGACCACTTCGCCGCTCTTCACATCGAGCGACACGTCCTTCACCACGGTGCGCGAGCCGTAACGCTTCTTCAGATTGCGGACGACGAGCGAACTCGACTCGCCTTCCGGCTTACGGTGGGGCATGGCGGGCGAATTCACTGCTGCGGCGTTCCTTGAATGGTATTCGACGGAGAAAGCGTGGCAGGCGAACCGTTCAGCGGCGCGGCGCCGCCTGAACGCGGCGCGAGCATCGCGCGCACGCGGCCGCTCGGATTGCCGGGTCCGGCCTGGTCCTTGCCCGCGCTTGCCGTGTAGAAGTCCTTCTGGCCGTCATAGGTGATCACGCTGCCGTGCACTTCGTCCTGCACGGTCGTCAGGCCTTGCAGGCGGCGCACGACGGCGCGCGTAGTGAGCTTCGTGAAGTCGTTCTTGCCGTCGTAATCGATTCGCACCGCGTTGCCGTCGATGTACTCGTTCAGACCGTCACGCTTCTGGCGGAAATACGAGAGATTGTTGCCGGTAGACGTGCCGGTCGCGTACTGATAACCCTGCGGGTCTTGCGTCACCTCGACGCGGTCGGCCTTGATCACGATCGTGCCTTTCGTCGCGACTACGTGACCGGTGAAGATGTTCTTCTGATTGAGATCGTCGTACGACATGTTGTCCGCTTCGATGTTGAGCGGTTTGTCGCGGTCGGCCTTTTCGGCGTGCGCCGGCAGCGCGGCCAGCGCGACCGCGATGGTCAGGGCGGCAGCGAGCCCGGCCCGCACGGCGTGCGTGGCACGGCGCGCGAGCATTGCGCGCGCAGGGCCGCCATCGGGACGAGGGAACCTTTCGTTCATGCAGTCACAATTCGGATGGGAGTGCCGGGATTACTTGGACGAACCGCCGTTGATATCCGTGGCTGCGATCGCGCCGCGCACGTTACCGAACAGCTTCATCACCCGGGTCACGTTGTTGTAGTTCATGCCAGAGGCCGTCATCACCGACGGGCCGCGCTGAAGTCTAACCGGTTTTTCCGTTTCGATGACATCGTCGTTCACCAGCACGCGAAAATGCTGGGAATCCGCCTGCATCTGCGGATCTCCGTAACCGGCCGCGCGCACGATGCGCGCGTCGTCGTAGAGATCGACGATCGAGACGTCGCCATTGACCGTGCCGCGCTGGGCCGTCGCCGTGACGGTCGGCTTCATCGGCTGGAACATTCGCATCGCGGGCAGCGTGAGCTCGCTGATCTCGTCGTCTTCGTAATGCACCATCGACTTCGCCGTCAGACGATATTGCGTCGTGCCGGTGGCGTCGAGTTCGGAAACCGAAAAGTTGTTGGCGAAGTAGTCGGGCGTGTGGCGCTTCTCGGGCGCGGGCGCCTGCTGTGCTGGAGGCAGCGTGGCCTGCAGCAGCCAGTAGGTGATGCCGGCCAGCGCCGCCACCGCGAGAAGCGGCAGGAGCGAGGCGAGCTTTCCGGGGCGCGGCATGGCCTCAGCCTCCGAGCGCTGCGGCGAGCAGTTCGTCGTAGCGATGTTGCGCGCGCAGGATCGCGTCGCAGACTTCGCGCACGGCGCCGTGGCCGCCGCGCGCTTCCGCGACCCAGTGCACGCGCTGAATTACTTCGGGATGCGCGTTCGCGGGCGCGGCCGCAAAGCCGCAGCGGCGCATCACCGCGAGATCCGGCCAGTCGTCGCCCATGTAGCCGCATTCGTCGGCCGGGATGCCGGTGGCTTCGAGAAGTTCGGCGAGCGCGACGGTTTTATCGCCGACGCCCTGATAGAGATGCGTGATGCCCAGCTCGCGCGCGCGCGCCGCGACGATGCCCGATTGCCGTCCCGTGATGATCGCCGTCTGCACGCCGACCGACTGCAGCATCTTCACGCCGTGGCCGTCGAGCGAATTGAACGACTTCATCGCGTCGCCTTCGGCGGTGAAATAGAGACTGCCGTCGGTGAAAACGCCGTCGACGTCGAACACCATCAGCTTCAGACGGCTCGCGCGTTCGGCGGCGGTGAGAGGCTTCTGCGCCATCAGATTACCTTCTTGGAGAAGAGGTCGTGCATGTTCAGTGCGCCGATCAGCGTCGCATCGG
Source organism: Caballeronia sp. ATUFL_F1_KS39 (assembly GCF_023630985.1). Taxonomy (NCBI): domain Bacteria; kingdom Pseudomonadati; phylum Pseudomonadota; class Betaproteobacteria; order Burkholderiales; family Burkholderiaceae; genus Caballeronia; species Caballeronia sp. ATUFL_F1_KS39. The sequence goes on from NZ_JALQDZ010000001.1 coordinate 332,567, forward strand.
CGTCCACGACCAGCATCTGATTGATGCGAAAGCGCTCCATCAGTTCCACGGCTTCGACCGCGAGATGATCCGGCGCAATCGTGCGCGGATTACGGGTCATGACATCGGCGAGTTTCAACGCGCGGAAATCGCCGTCGCGCTGCAGGATGCGGCGCAGGTCGCCATCGGTGAAAATGCCGTGGACGTGACGATTTTCGTCGATGACCGCGGTCATGCCCATGCGCTTGTCGGTGATCTGGAAGAGCGCGTCCGCAACGGTTGCGTCGAGCGAAACGACCGGCACTTCGTCGCCTACGCGCATCACGTCGCGCACATAGGTGAGCAGGCGCCGCCCGAGCGCGCCGCCCGGATGCGAGCGCGCGAAGTCGTCGGGACCGAAGCCGCGCGCGTCGAGCACGGCTACGGCGAGCGCATCGCCGAGCGCCATGGCGGCGGTCGTGCTGGCCGTCGGCGCGAGATTCATCGGACACGCTTCCTTTTCGACGCGTGCATTCAGATGCATGTCCGCCAGTTGCGCGAGACTCGATTCGGGACGGCCGGTGATCGCGATCAGCTTTGCCCCAAGCCGCTTGATGAGCGGCAGAATGGCGACGAGCTCCTCGGTTTCGCCCGAGTTCGACAGCGCGATGAAGATGTCGTCGGCGGTGACCATGCCGAGGTCGCCGTGGCTCGCTTCGGCCGGATGCACGAAGAACGCCGGCGTGCCGGTGGAGGCGAGCGTCGCGGCGAACTTGCGCGCGACGTGGCCCGACTTGCCGATGCCCGAGACGACCACGCGGCCGCGGCAGCCGAGCAGCGTTTCGACCGCGTTCGTGAAGTTGTCGTCGAGGAGTTCGGAGAGCCCGCGAACGGCGTCGGCTTCGATCTGAATTACGTTGCGAGCCAGCGCCAGCGCCCGGTCGCCATTGATTTTCGCTATCATGCGCGGAGTATAGCAAAGGCGATTCCGGGCCGCCCCGTACGGAGCCCGGTGCGCCGCCGTCTATCCGCCCCCGCAAGCCCTGTCGTCAGGGGCCTTTTTAAGATGCCGGAGCGCCCGATTCACGCGCCTCGGAACGCTGACGAACGAGGACGCTAGTCGGATGCCGATTTCTCCGCTCGAAATGACGCTGTTGCTGCTGCTCTGCTCCGTGGCAGGCGTCGTCGTATTTCGCTATTTCAACCTCCCGCCGATGCTCGGCTATTTGACGGTCGGCATCATCGTCGGGCCGCACGCGGCGGGCATCGCGCCGGACACCGACCGCGCGCAGCATCTCGCCGAATTCGGCGTCGTGTTCCTGATGTTCTCCATCGGGCTCGAGTTTTCGCTCTCGAAGCTGCGCTCGATGCGGCGCATCGTGTTCGGACTCGGCGCGAGCCAGGTCGGTGCGACCATCGCGCTCGCGATGATCTTCGGCTGGATCGCCAATTTCTGGATCGGCATGTCGTGGCAGGCGAGCTTCGCGCTCGGCGGCGCGATGTCCATGTCCTCGACCGCCATCGTCAGCAAGCTGCTCGCCGAGCGGCTCGAGCTCGAATCCGAGCACGGCCGCAACATCTTCGGCGTGCTGCTGTTTCAGGATCTGGCGGTCGTGCCGCTGCTCATCATCATCGCGGCGTTCGGCAACGGCCAGTCGTCGCAGCTCGCGATGTGGCTCGGCATCGCCGCGGTGAAGATCGTCATCGCGTTGACGGTGCTGCTTTTCATCGGCCAGAAGTTCATGACGCGCTGGTTCGACCTCGTCGCGCGGCGCCGCTCGCAAGAGCTGTTCATGCTGAACCTGCTGCTCGTGACGCTGGGCGCGGCGTTCATCACCGACAAGTTCGGTCTGTCGCTTGCGCTCGGCGCGTTCATCGCGGGCATGCTGATCGCGGAGACGCCGTATCGGCATCAGGTGGAAGAGGACATCAAGCCTTTCCGCGACGTGCTGCTCGGTCTGTTCTTCGTGACGACCGGCATGCTGCTGAATCCGCGCGTGATCTGGGAGCATCCGTTTCTCGTGCTCGGCTTTTTCGTCGTGCCGATCCTGCTCAAGGCGGTGATGATCACCGGTCTCGCGCGCGCCTTCGGTGCGACGCCGGGCGTCGCGATGCGTACGGGCCTCGGTCTCGCGCAGGCGGGCGAGTTCGGCTTCGTGCTGCTGAATCTGATTCTGGATTCGCATCTCGTCGATTCCACGATCCTGCAAGCCATTCTTTCCGCGATGCTGCTCTCGATGCTCGCCGCCCCGTTCATCATCCAGAACGCGGACCGGATCGTGCTGCGGCTCTCGTCGACGGAATGGATGCTGCAATCGCTGCAAATGACGAAAATCGCGACGCAGAGCCTGAAGCAGAGCGGCCACGTCATCATCTGCGGATACGGCCGCGCCGGACAGAACCTCGCGCGCATGCTGGAGCAAGAGGGCATTTCGTATGTCGCGCTCGATCTCGACCCGGATCGCGTGGCGGCGGCAGCGGCGGCGGGCGAATCGGTCGTGTTCGGCGATGCCGGGCGGCGCGAGTCGCTGCTCGCGGCGGGCCTGCATCGCGCGGCGACGGTCGCGATCACGTACGCGAACACGCCGTCCGCGATGCGCGTGCTGCACAACATCCACGAACTCGCGCCGACTTTGCCGGTGATCGTGCGCACCGTCGACGACGCCGATCTCGAAAAGCTCACCGCGGCGGGCGCGACGGAAGTGATTCCGGAGATCGTCGAGGGCAGCCTGATGCTCGCATCGCACACGCTCGTCCTGATGGGCGTGCCGATGCGCCGCGTCGTGCGGCGCGTCGAGGAAATGCGCGATGCGCGCTACAGCCTGCTGCGCGGCTATTTCCACGGCGCCGACGACGTCGACGACGACGATGGCCACGAGCAGGTCCGGCTACAATCCGTACCCATCGACGCAAATTCCGAAGCCGTCGGGCATTCGCTCGACGATCTCGGACTCGTCGGCAACGGTGTCGAAGTGACCGCGATCCGGCGCCACGGCATCCGGGGCGTCGCACCGGACCCCGAAACCAAGCTGCGCGCGAACGATATCGTCGTGCTGCGCGGCCTGCCCGAAGTGCTGGCGCAAGCCGAGGAACGGCTCTCGCGCAATCGCCGGGCAGCCTAGCTTCCCTCTTTTGTCACCAAGGCGAACGCGCGGCCTCACGGCGCGGACTCCGGAGAAGTCATGTCCATTACCCCCTCGCACGCCCAGCTCGACGCCGCGCGTTTCATCAAGGAGCGCGTGCGCACCGTCGATAACTGGCCGCAGCCCGGCGTGCAGTTCCGCGATATCACGACCATCCTGCAAGACCGCAAGGCGCTGCGCATGCTGATCGACCTGTTCGTGCAGCGCTATATCGACGAAAACGTGAACGTGATCGCCGGCATGGACGCGCGCGGCTTCATCATCGGGCCGATTCTCGCGTACGAGCTGAGCCTCGGTTTCGTGCCGATCCGCAAGAAGGGCAAGCTGCCGTACAAGACGCTCGAACAGTCGTACGAGCTGGAATACGGCCGCGCGACCGTCGAGATTCACGAGGATGCGTGCAAGCCGGGCGACCGCGTCGTGATCGTCGACGATCTCGTCGCGACCGGCGGCACCATGATGGCCGGCAAGATCCTGCTGGAGCGGCTCGGCGCGCAAGTAGTCGAGGCGGCGGCGATCATCGATCTGCCGGATCTCGGCGGCTCGAAACTGCTGCGCGAAAATGGCGTGCCGCTTTATACCGTGTGCGAATTCGCCGGACATTGACATGCCCAACTTTCTGCTCTTTCTCGCGGCTTCCGTCGCGATCACCGTCGCGCCGGGGCCGGACAATCTTCAGGTGCTCGCCCGCGGCATTTCGCAAGGACGGCTCGCGGGCGTGGTCGCGGCGTGCGGGTTCGCATTCGGCGTGATCTTCCATACGACGCTCGCGGCGCTCGGGGTTGCAGCACTGCTGCGTTCGTCGCCGATGGCGTTTCAGGCGGTGAAACTGGCGGGCGCGGCGTATCTCGTGTGGATCGGCATCAAGGCGCTGCGCAGCCACGGCCTCGCGACCGCGCACGCGCGCCCGAGCCAGCCGCTTACGACCGTGTTCCGCCAGAGCGTGATCGGCAACATGTTGAATCCGAAAGTGACGCTGTTCTTCATCGTGTTCCTGCCGCAGTTCGTCGATCCGCACGGCGCGCAAAGCGTGATGCTGCAGATGTTCGAACTCGGCGCGCTCTTCATGCTGCAGACGGTCGTCGTGTTTTCGCTTTTCGGCATCGGCGCGGGAATGATCGGCGCGTGGCTGAAGCGCCGTCCGCGCGTGGGCGTGTGGCTCGACCGGCTCGCGGGTGTCACGTTCATCGCGCTCGGCATTCGCGTCGCGCTCAAGGACTGAGAGATGCCGCTCGCTTCGATCGTTGCCGCACGCCGCTTCGACGCCGCCGCGCACCTACCGTTCTTTATCGGCGATGAACGCGTCGGCTGGATTCGCCGATCCGACGTCGACGCGCTGCGCCGCTGGCCGGACGTCTTCGTGATCGACGCCGCTTCGGTTCGCCTGCACGCAGCGCTCGCCGATGTGAACGCGCGCAGCGCCGCGCTCGGCGCGGTCATCGGCGCGCTTTTCGCCGAAGGCAAGATTCCCGGTTGGCGCGACGAAACCTACGCGATCCGCAACGGCTTCGACGCCGCGCCGCTCGCGTTCATCGAGCGTGCGGCGTCGCGCTTCTTCGGCACGATGACCTACGCGGTGCATCTGAACGGCATCGTAAAATACCGGGATAAGGCACCGCAGTTGTGGATCGCGCGCCGCAGCGACACCAAGGCGACCGATCCCGGCATGCTCGACAACGTCGTCGCGGGCGGCATCGGCTGGGGTTTCGCACTCATGCCGACGCTCGTGAAGGAATGCTGGGAAGAGGCGGGCATGAGCGCCGAACTCGCTTCGACGGCGACGCCCGGCCGCACGTTTCATGTGCTTCAGTCGCTTCCGGAAGGCACGCAGGCCGAGCAGATCTTCGTGTACGACGTCTCCCTGCCGCCCGATTTCGCGCCGCACAATCAGGACGGCGAAGTCGGCGAGCATCGCCTTGCGCGCATCGAGGACGTCGCGCGCTGGATCGAAGAGGGCAAGCTCACCGTCGATGCGAGTCTCGCGACGCTCGATTGCATGCTGCGTCATCAGTGGATCGACGAAGACGCGTGCGAAGGCATCGACGCGCTGTTCGAAGCGCCGCAAATTTGAAAGAACCGAACGAGGAAAGGTCATGTCGACCGAACATAGTTTTTATCTGAAGTTGTCGTGCCCGGACCGGCCGGGAATCGTGCATGCCGTGTCGGGCTTCCTGTTCAATCTCGGCGCCAATATCCTCGATTCCGCGCAGTTCGGCGACAGCCGCACCGGCGAGTTCTTCATGCGCGTGCATTTCCAGCAAGTCGGCGGCGATCCGGGCCTCGACGCGCTGCGCAAGTCGTTCAGCGATCTCGCCGATGAATTCGGCATGCGCTGGGAACTGCACGACGCATCGGTCAAGCCGCGCGTCGTCATCATGGTGTCGAAGATTGGCCATTGCCTGAACGATCTGCTGTTCCGCTATCGCACCGGGCAATTGCAGATCGAGATTCCGGCGATCATCTCGAATCACAAGGATTTTTATCAGCTCGCGGCGAGCTATGACATCCCGTTCCATCATCTTCCGCTGCTCAACGCGACGTCCGAAGCGAAGGCCGCGCAGGAAGCGCGCGTGATGGAAATCGTCGATCAGCACGACACCGATCTCGTCGTGCTCGCGCGCTACATGCAGATTCTGTCGCCGGATTTGTGCGCGAAGCTGTCGGGACGCGCGATCAACATTCATCACTCGTTCCTGCCGAGCTTCAAGGGCGCGAAGCCGTACTATCAGGCGTTCGATCGCGGCGTGAAGCTGATCGGCGCGACCGCGCACTACGTCACGTCCGATCTCGACGAAGGCCCGATCATCGAGCAGGAAGTGGAGCGCGTCGATCACAACATGACGCCGGATCAACTGACGGCGATCGGCCGCGACGTCGAATGCGTGACGCTCGCGCGCGCGGTGAAGTGGCATGCCGAGCATCGCATTCTGCTCAACGGACACAAGACGGTCGTGTTCCGCTAGATCGCGCTTTCGGAAAGACAAAGCCCGCCGGTTCAGGCGGGCTTTTTTACGCTCAGACGAGCCGCAGATAAATCAGCTCGCGCTTGATATATCCGTAGAAAATCGGCGCGGCGATGACGCCGGGAATGCCGAACGCGGCTTCCATTGCGAGCATCGCGAGTAGCAGTTCCCACGCGCGCGCCTCGATCTGCCCGCCGATGATGCGCGCGTTCAGGAAGTATTCGAGCTTGTGGATCAGGATCAGGAACGCGAGCGACGCGACCGCCGTGCCGAACGACACCGACAGCGAAATGCCGACGATGATCGTGTTCGAAATGAGATTGCCGATCACCGGCAGCAGCCCGACGATGAACGTGACGAGCACGAGCGTTTTCGAAAGCGGCAGCCGTTCGTGAAAGAGCGGCAGTGCGACGAGAAGATACAGCGCGGTGAAGACTGCGTTGATCGCTGAAATCTTGATTTGCGCGAACACGATGCGGCGGAAGGCATCGGAGAAGCGCGACACGCGCGCGACGAGCGCGGTGGAAAGCGGCAGCCGATGGTGCGTCGCCCGCGGCGCGCTCACCGCGATAATCGCGCCGACGATCATGCCGATTACGATATGACCGAAGCCGCGCGCCATTTCCTTGCCGCCTTGCTGGAGCATCTCGGCGTGCTTGTGCATCAGCTCGGTGGCTTTGTCCTTCATCTGCACGGTGTCCACGGGCAGGTAATTCGCGAGCCAGTCGGGCACGGACAGCCGCGCGCTCGACGTGATGCTCATCAGCTGATCGAGCAATTTCTGGACGCTCGGGAAGTCGCGCTCGAAATGTTCGATGGTGGCGATGGTCGCGCCCGTCAGCCCGCCGACGATGATCGCCGAAATCAGCCCGACCGCGATGAGACGCGCGCCCCGGCTGACCACATGCCGCTCGATCAGCGGCGCGATCATGTGCGTAAGCTGAAAAACCAGCATGCCGGCGAGCAGGCCGCCGAGCAATTGCAGCCTGAGCGTGAGATACAGCGCCAGCAGCGCAAGGACGTAGCTGCCGATCTCGACCGCCGACAGCTTCGGCAAGCTCATGTCGCTCGTCAGCCTGACGTGGCGCGTGGGCAGGTCCCGTACACGCGCTTCCTCGTTGGCCGCTTCGTTGCGCTTCGCCATGACTGCGTTCCTTTTCCCCTGCTGCGTACGACGGTTATTCGTGCCGCGGCGCGCGCGGCGCATTTCGACGGTCCGGCTGACAGCGCTTCGGCAGCCAGACCGGCGCCGTGAATCAGGCCGCCGATTTGGCTCGTTGCAACAAGGGTGCCAGATATCTGCCGGTAAAGCTCGCCTTCGACTTCGCAACCTGCTCCGGCGTCCCCTGGGCGATGATCTGCCCGCCGCCGGCGCCGCCTTCCGGACCGAGATCGATGACCCAGTCGGCGGTTTTGATTACGTCGAGATTATGCTCGATGATTACGACAGTATTACCCTGATCGCGCAATCGATGAATCACTTCGAGCAAAAGCGCGATGTCGTGGAAGTGCAAACCGGTCGTCGGCTCGTCGAGGATATATAGCGTCCGACCGGTATCGCGCTTGCTCAGTTCCAGCGAAAGCTTGACGCGCTGGGCCTCGCCGCCCGATAGCGTCGTCGCGGACTGGCCGAGCCGGATATAGCCGAGACCGACGTCGAGCAGCGTTTTCAGCTTGCGCGCCACCACCGGCACCGCCTTGAAGAACTCATGCGCGGCCTCGACCGTCAGGTCCAGCACTTCGCTGATGTTCTTGCCCTTGTACTGGACTTCCAGCGTCTCGCGGTTGTAGCGCTTGCCGTGACACACGTCGCAGGGCACGTAGACATCCGGCAAAAAGTGCATTTCTACCTTCAGAACGCCGTCGCCCTGACAGGCTTCGCAGCGGCCGCCCTTCACGTTGAACGAGAAGCGGCCGGGGTCGTAGCCGCGCTCCTTCGCCGCCGGCACACCTGCGAACAGTTCGCGGATGGGCGTGAACAGTCCGGTGTAAGTGGCCGGATTGCTGCGCGGCGTGCGGCCGATCGGCGACTGATCGACGGCGATCACTTTGTCGAAGTGTTCGAGACCTTCGATCGACTCGTACGGTGCGGGCTCCGTCGCCGAGCCGTACAGATGCTGCGCGACCGCGTGCTGCAGCGTGTCGTTGATGAGCGTCGACTTGCCCGAGCCGGACACGCCCGTCACGCAGGTCAGAAGTCCGACGGGCAAATCGAGCGTCACGCGCTTCAGATTGTTGCCGTACGCCTCGACGATGCGCAGCATGCGCTCGTCCGGCGCGGTGCGCTCGGCGGGATAGCTGATCGTGCGCTTGCCGGACAGATACTGCCCGGTAATGGAATTCCCGTCCTTTTGCACCTGCACCGGCGTGCCTTGCGCGACGATCACGCCGCCGTGCTCGCCCGCGCCCGGTCCCATGTCGACGACGTAATCGGCCATGCGGATCATGTCCTCATCGTGCTCGACGACGATCACCGAATTGCCGATATCGCGCAGATGCTTGAGCGTGTCGATCAGCCGGTCGTTGTCGCGCTGATGCAGGCCGATCGACGGCTCGTCGAGCACGTACATCACGCCCGTAAGGCCGGAGCCGATCTGCGACGCGAGCCGGATGCGCTGCGCCTCGCCGCCGGAAAGCGTCTCCGCGCTGCGTTCCAGCGACAGATAATCCAGCCCGACGTTGTTCAGAAACGAGAGCCGCGCGACGATTTCCTTGATGACCTTGTCGGCGATTTCGCCCTTCGCGCCCTCCAGACGCAGCGTCTGGAAATAGCCGAGCGCATCGCGTAGCGGCCAGCCGCTGATTTCATAGATGCCGCGCGCCTGTTCTTCTGCGCCGACTTTCACGAAGCGCGCTTCGCGCCGCAGACGCGTGCCTTCGCACGCCGGGCACGGCTGATTGTTCTGGTATTTCGCGAGTTCTTCGCGCACCGCCGCCGAATCGGTCTCGCGATAGCGCCGCTCCAGATTCGGGATGATGCCTTCGAACGCATGCTCGCGGACCGACGCGCGCCCGCGCTCGTTAATGTACGAAAACGGAATCGCCTGCTTGCCCGAGCCGTACAGAAGAATCTTGCGCACTTTCTCGGGCAGATCCTCGAACGGCGCGTCGATTTCGAATTCGTAGAATGCCGCGAGGCTCTGCAGCATCTGGAAATAGAACTGATTGCGCCGGTCCCAGCCCTTTACCGCGCCCGCCGCGAGCGACAGCGACGGATGCGCGACCACGCGCTTCGGATCGAAGAACGTGATCTGTCCGAGACCGTCGCATTCCGGGCACGCGCCCATCGGATTATTGAACGAGAAAAGACGCGGCTCCAGTTCCGGCAGCGAATACGAGCAGATCGGGCACGCGAATTTCGAGCTGAAGAGCTTCTCCTTTTCGGTGTCCATTTCGAGCGCGATCGCGCGGCCGTCGGCGAGACGCAGCGCGGTTTCGAACGATTCCGCGAGGCGCTGCTTCATGTCCGGCCGCACTTTGAGACGGTCGATCACGACGTCGATCGTGTGCTTGTCGTTCTTCTTGAGCTTCGGCAGCGAATCGACTTCGTAGATTTTCGCGACGCCTTCGTTCGCCGTGCCGCCGCCCGAGCGGATGCGAAAGCGGATGAAACCCTGCGCCTGCATTTCCTCGAACAGCTCGACGTGCTCGCCCTTGCGATCCGCGACGACCGGCGCGAGGATCATCAGCTTGGTTTCTTCAGGCAGCGCGAGTGCGGCGTCGACCATTTGCGAGACGCTTTGCGCCTCCAGCGGAATCAGATGATCCGGGCAATACGGCGTGCCGACGCGCGCGTACAAAAGACGCAGGTAATCGTGAATTTCAGTGACGGTGCCGACCGTCGAGCGTGGATTGTGCGACGTGGCCTTCTGCTCGATCGAAATGGCCGGCGACAAACCTTCGATCAGATCGACGTCCGGCTTTTCCATCAGCTGCAAAAATTGCCGCGCATACGCCGAGAGGCTTTCCACGTAACGGCGCTGGCCTTCCGCATAGAGCGTGTCGAACGCGAGCGACGACTTGCCCGACCCCGACAGCCCCGTGATCACGATCAACTTATGGCGCGGCAAGTCGAGATTGACGTTCTTCAGATTGTGGGTGCGAGCCCCACGAATACGAATTTCTTCCACGAGTTCGTTCCGGCGTTTTTCGGGTGCTTTCGGATGTTTTCAGCGGCGCTTTCATCTGTCCGGACGGGCCACGAAGCCATTGCCGGGCGGAAAGAGAGGGGGCCAAACCTGCTACTATAACGACTTTTAAAGGGCGCAGCGCCCGAGCCCAAGGGCCGGATGCGCGTCGATCGGCCGGCGCGGGGACTTGCCGGCCAAGTACGGGAGAGCGCCGACGCATCGAGCGGCGCGCTTTTAGCCGTGCGATTCCATATAGTGCCGTTTCGAGCAAGAACAAGGCGGCCGCGCCTGGCTGCGCCGCAGGCCAGGCCAGACGCGACCCTCATCCTTTTCCCGTTTCTGATGTCCAATCCGTCTGCCACGTCCACACGTCTGTCTGCGCCGGAGTTGCGCGCGACCGTGTCGCTCGCTGCCATCTTCGCGCTGCGCATGCTCGGTCTTTTCATGATCATGCCGGTGTTTTCGGTGTACGCGAAAACCATCCCCGGCGGCGACAACGTGCTGCTCGTCGGCATTGCGCTTGGCGCCTACGGCGTCACGCAGTCGATGCTCTACATCTTCTACGGCTGGATTTCCGACAAGCTCGGGCGCAAGCCGGTCATCGCGTTCGGCTTGCTCGTCTTCGCGGTGGGCAGCTTCGTCGCGGCCGCCGGGCATTCGATGACGTGGATCATCGCCGGGCGCGTGATCCAGGGCATGGGCGCCGTTTCGTCCGCGGTGATCGCGTTCATTGCCGATCTCACGCACGAGGAAAACCGCACGAAGGCGATGGCGATGGTCGGCGGCAGCATCGGCGTGTCGTTCGCGGTGGCGATCGTCGGCGCGCCGATCGTGTTCCACTGGGTCGGCATGAGCGGGCTTTTCACGGTGATCGGCGTCCTGTCGATCCTCGCGGTGGGCGTGGTGTTCTGGATCGTGCCCGATCCGCCCGCGCATCCGGTTCACGTCAAGGCGCCGTTCGCGGAAGTGCTGCACAACGTCGAGTTGTTGCGCTTGAACTTCGGCGTGCTCGTGCTCCACGCGACGCAGACCGCGCTTTTCCTCGTCGTGCCGCGCATTCTGGTGGACGGCGGGTTGCCGGTCGCATCGCACTGGAAGATTTACCTGCCCGTGATGGCGCTCGCGTTCGTGCTCATGGTGCCGGCCATCATCGCCGCCGAGAAACGTGGAAAAATGAAGAGCGTGATGCTGAGTGCGATCGGGCTTATCCTGATCGGCCAGTTGTTATTGGGCGCGGCTCCCCATACGCTGTGGTCCGTGGCAGCCATTCTGTTCGTGTACTTTCTCGGCTTCAACGTGCTGGAGGCGTCGCAGCCGTCTCTGGTGTCGAAGCTTGCGCCGGGCACGAGAAAGGGCGCGGCGGCGGGCGTGTACAACACGACGCAGTCGATCGGCCTTGCCCTCGGCGGGGTGATCGGCGGCTGGCTGCTGAAGCTCGACGGGCCGAGCGCGGTTTTCTTCGCGTGTTCGGCGCTGGTGTTGGCGTGGCTCATCGTCGCTGCATGGATGAAGCCGCCACCGCGCAGAACAGAGCGCGCGGCCTGAGAGAAATTGGAATCATCGAATCGAGCCGACAGGGTGCAACCGAATCCACGTCTGAAGACGAGATCGGTCCAATCGCATCTTTCGGCTGACAGTTAGCAAGGAATCTACCGGAGAAATCATGGCATCAGTCAACAAGGTCATTCTCGTGGGCAATCTGGGCGCCGACCCGGAAACCCGCTACCTCCCGAGCGGCGACGCCGTGGCCAATATTCGTCTCGCGACGACGGACCGTTACAAGGACAAGGCCTCCGGCGAATTCAAGGAACTCACGGAGTGGCATCGCGTGGCGTTCTTCGGCCGGCTCGCCGAAATCGTCAACGAATATCTGAAGAAGGGCTCGTCGGTTTACATCGAAGGGCGTATTCGCACGCGCAAATGGACCGATCAATCGGGCCAGGAGCGCTATTCGACCGAAATCGTCGCGGATCAGATGCAGATGCTCGGCGGTCGCGGCGGCGCCGGTGCCGGCGATGATGGCGGCTACAGCCGCAGCGCGCCGATGGATCGTTCGGGCGGCGGTGGCGGCGGCGGCGGCGGACGCGCGCCCGCAGGCGGTCGTGCGAGCGGCGGCTCAGCAGGCGGCGGTTCCAGCCGCCCGAGCGCGCCGGCAGGCGGCGGCTTCGACGACATGGACGACGATATCCCGTTCTAAAGAATCACCGGCAATTCGCGCATCGGAAGATGGGCCTCTGGCTGAAACAGCCTGAGGCCCATTTTTTTTTGAGTCGGCGAGGCGCTTCCTGATTGCGGTGTGATCTATTGCTCGCGCCGGAGCCTATTAAGCGCTCGGCGCCTGATAGTCGCGCTCGTACGCCATCAAGTGCACACCAACTATTCCGCAGTCTAATCGGATTTATCCTATGGCCTGCAAATTGGTCACATTCTATTTTTGAGGCGATTATCCGAGAAAATAAACGCAATCTTTATTTGCTTGTCGTCATCTAATTGAGGTTTTTGAAGGTTTGCGGTTTATGTGTTTCTGGTAAACGCGAATCGGAAAGCCGTGCTTAATCGTGCCGCGTGGATTAATCCGTTGCGCGCTGTTGCAGCCCACAAGCATTTTCACCGAGACCAAGAATAACCGGGGGCCCCTTGAAGCTTCGAATAGTACTGGCTGACGATCATCCTTTCGTTCTCCTTGGGATGAAGGCCATCTTCGCCGCCGCAGACGGATTAGAGGTCGTCGGCGAGGCAAATAATGCGAGCACTTTGTTGGCAGAACTCGCGGTCAAGCCGTGCGATGTGCTGGTCACGGACTTCGCCATGCCCGAGCCGGGAGCGGATGCAAATGACGGTCTCCGTCTCATTCGCAAGGTGCGCCAGGATTTCCCCGACCTCTGCATCGTCGTGCTCACAAGCGTGAGCAACGTCGCGATTTTGCGCTCCATCCTGAATGCCGGCGCGATGAGCCTCGTCAACAAGGCCGAACCCATCGAACTCGTGGTGACGGCCGTGCGGCATGCGAGCGTCGGACGCCGTTTCGTGAGCGCCTCGTTTGTCGCGGCGCTTGCGGAAGCGGGCACGGAGACCGAATTTTCGCCGGAGGAGCCGCGCCTGTCCGTGCGAGAGATCGAAGTCGTCCGCCTGTTTGCCAAAGGCCATTCGATTACCGAAATAGCAAAAGAACTCGATCGCGATGTTCGCACGATCAGCCGTCAGAAACGTGATGCGATGAATAAGCTAGGCGTAAGAAACGATCCCGGGTTATTCGCGTTTGTGCGCGCACGCGGATTAGGATGAGTTTTTGGCGCACTGAAATGGTTTCGGATGCATCTTATGTATCTAAATTTTTCGATGCCGGATGATCGACCTTCTCTTTTTTGGATGTGAATTCTGGTCCGCAGGACTAGAAGGGGTTTGAGGCAATGGAGTTCTGGAACGGGAACCAGGTGTTCTCGCACGCTAAACGGATAAGGCTCGCAATAGCGGATGATCATCCTCTCGTCATCCTCGCCGTCGAGCGACTCGCTGGGAATTTTCCCAATGTAGAGGTGGTAAGTCGTCACGCTAATTCGACCCAACTCGAAGAGTCGCTTGCTCGCGGCGAGTGCGACGTCGTCGTCATCGACTATTTCATGCCGGGCGGACGTTACGGCGACGGCGTCGAGCTGATTCAGCATGTGGCGAACCAGTATCCGGAGGTCAGGATCGTCGTCATGTCGCGCAGCGGCGACGCCGCGCTCGTCAAGCAGGCGCTGGAAGCGGGAGCCCACGCGTTTCTAAGCAAGGAAGACCGGCTTGAGCTGATCTACGTCGCGATTGTTTCGGTCATCGCCAATGAAACCTATCTTGGGCCCGCAATACGCCGCACGCTCGCGCTCGCGGATTCCGAAAGCCACGCGCGTTTCATTCGTCAGCGGCTCACGAGCCGCGAACTGGAAGTGATCGAGCGCTATGCACGCGGCGCGAATGTCACCGAGATCGCGAAGGAACTCGATCGCAGCGTGAAGACGATCAGCGCCCAAAAATGCGCGGCCATGCGAAAGCTCGATTTATCGACAGACGCGGATTTGTATCGATTTATCGCGGACAGTGGCTTGATCTAGACGCATCGCATAGCGCGCACGCCGCGCAAGCCCTGAGGCCAGCAAGAACGCATAACAGAATGAGAACAAGAACGCCGAAACGCGCCATCGTTGCGGATGACCATCCGGTCGTCATCAAGGGTATTCAAACCCTGCTCGAGCGAGATGGCGCGGTGCGCGTGGTCGCCACCGCGTGCGACACGCTGGAACTTGCCGAAGCAATCGATACCACGCCGTGTGACTTCATCTTCTCCGACATCGGTATGCGCGGTATCGACGGGGAAAGCAGCTCGATCACCTTTCTCAGGCGTCTGACCTGGCAGGAAAAGCGGCCGAAGATCATCGTGCTCACGATGATCTGCCAAACGCGAATGCTGGCCGGGCTCGTTCAGCTCGGCGTAGACGGCGTGATCGACAAGCGCGACGGACTCGAATGCCTGCACGACGCGATATCCGTCGCTGAAGCCGGCGGCTGTTTCCTCTCCCCAACCGTGGAGGCGGCCGTGCGCCATTTGCCTGCGACATCGCCGGCGCGCGTGGGCGTACTGAGCCGACGCGAATGGGAGGTCTTCCAGCTCTACGCTCGCGGTCTTCTGGTCCATGAGATCGCTGAGCACTTCGGACGAAGCCGCAAGACGATCGCGACGCAGAAGCGTGCCGGCATGCGCAAGCTGGGACTCGATAGCGAGGAGGAGCTGGTCGCCTACTTTCAGCAAGTCGGCCTGGTCTGAAGTGGTGTAGCCGTCGCCGATGCCCGGTTTAGGAGCAAATTGGGACGGTTCTGATTCGATCCTGATACGCAGCGGCTCAGACTCAAGACATTTGCACTCGACAGGCAAGCACGAAGCGCGGCGACTCGTAGCGGTCAAAAGCCGTGAATCGGCGTCATCGAGATCTTGCTCAGACGGCGCAGCAACGGTCCTTGCCGCGCCGGCCCGCATCCGAAGGATTCGAATTGAGATTTCTGTTCGCGCGTTGTTTGCTCCTTTTCAGCCTGATCGCGCCATCGTTCGGCAATGCGGCCGACCCGCATGCCTACGCTTCCCAGCCGACTTCTGGACTTCGAAAAAATACAAACGACGCAACGGCCAGCGTCCAACTCGATGAGCCCGAGCGCGGTTATTTGCGCACGCTGAATCCGATCGCCGTCGGCTTGATAGAAGCGTCACGCGGTCGTCCGGATCAGCCGCTTCAGCCGCCGGAAGTCGCGCTCGCCAAAATCGAACAGTCCCTCGGCGTCACGTTCGAGCCGAAGCGATTCAACGACTGGCCCACGGCCGCATCGGCGTTTCAACGCGGCGAAATCGAAATGATCGTCGCACCGAGCCCGCCCGGAACCTTGAACTACGCGATGCATTCCGAGTTGCAGCCGCTCGACCTGTTGATCAAGCGGGCGTTCAGGCAAGCCGAGACGCAAGCCGTCGCCAGGCAGGCGGCATCCGCGACCACGCATATCTCCGCGTTGCGCTTGCTGCCTGCGCTCATCGGCATCGCAGCCGTCTTGTTCGTGACGCTGCGCGCTTTCGTCCGATTGCAGCAGGAAATGGGACGGCGCATGGAGACCGAGCAGCGTCTGGCTACGCAACTCAGTTTCCAGCAGACCATGATGGAGGTGGTGCCGTATCCCCTCGTCGCGAAGGACATGCAGAATCGCTACATCGCGGTGAATCGTGCCTTCGAAGAAGCGCTCGGCGTTCGACGCGGAGACGTTCTCGGACGCACGAGCGTCGAAGTCACGGCGTGGGGAGACGCGCACAGCCGCGTGCTTCACGAGTTGACCAGCACGACGCTCAAAACGGGTCAACGTCAGGAAGTCGAAGCGGAATTTGCCGACAACAGCAATCACTCGCGCTGCGGGCTTTTCTGGACGGGCGCGTTCAATGCGTCGAACGGGGAGCGAGCGGGCGTCGTCGGCACGATGATCGACATCACCGATATTCGCGACGCCGAAACGCGCGCGCGGCAAACCGAGCGGCGTCTTCACGACGTGACGCGATCGCTGCCGGCGGTCGTGTTCCAGTTGCGCCGCGCGAGCGACGGCACGTACAGCCTTCCTTATATCGATGGCGATACGCGTCAGTTGCTCGGTCTGGACGTCGCCGCTCTGGCCGACGATCCGATTCACGCGCTGACGCACGTCCACGACGAAGACAGCGCCCGGCTTCTCGCGGAAATCGAAACTTCGGCGCGGACACTCGAGCCGCTGCACACCGAGTTTCGTTCGACGGTGGAAGGCGTGCACCGCTGGATTCGCGCGGATCTCGTCGCGCACCGCGAAGACGACGGCGCCGTGGTCTGGAGCGGCTATTGGGCCGACGCGAGTGTCGAGCACGCCCGCGCCGACGAACTCGCCCGCGCGCGCGACGCCGCCGAAGCCGCATCGCGCGCGAAGGACGACTTCCTCGCGATGATGAGTCATGAAATCCGTACGCCGATGAACGGCGTGCTCGGGCTCGTCGAAGTGCTCGAAAATACGCGTCTGAACCCCGACCAGTCGCAAATGCTCGGCATGATTCAGGATTCGGCGAGCGCGCTCCTGCAGATTCTGGACGATCTCCTCGACTATTCGAAGATCGAGGCCGGCAGGCTGACGATCGAGTCCACGCCGATCGATTTGCGCGAACTCGTCGATAGTGCGGTGGGCCTGCTCGCCGCAAGAGCGCACGAAAAGGGCCTGCGCGTGCGCGTCGACGTGGCGCCCGAAGTGGCCGCGGCGGTCAGGGGCGACAGCGTGCGGCTCAGGCAGGTTCTCTTCAATCTGATGAGCAACGCGATCAAGTTCACGATCAAGGGCGATGTCGCGCTGCACGTTCGCGCGGTCGAGCACACCGAGTCGGCGCAGGTGATCGAACTGTGCGTGAAAGACACGGGCATCGGGATCGCTCCGGACGCGCAGCGAAGCCTCTTCGAGCCGTTCGTGCAAGCTGAAACCTCCACGACGCGGCGCTTCGGCGGCACCGGGCTCGGCCTGACGATCTGCAATCGTCTCGTCGCGCTGATGGGCGGCGCGATGAGCCTTGAAAGCGCGCTGGGCGTCGGCACGGCAATGACCGTTCGTCTCACGATGCCCGTCGAGACCTTGCATTATCAGATCGACGGATTGCGCGGCAAGCGAGGCATCGTGGCGATCGACGACGATCGCGTCGCGGCGGCCCTCGTGCACTATGGCGAGGCGCTTGGTCTGCAATTGCTGCGCTACACGCCCGACGAACTCGCGCGATCAGAACACGAGTTGCTCGAAGACATCGAGATCGTCTTTCTGAGCGATACGCACAAGCACGCTTCGCCATCCGCTTCGCGTGTGATCCACGTAACCGAAAAGCCGAAGCCGACGGGATACCGCATTCTCGAAGACGACATCCGCGTGAGCGTCAATCCGATTTCGTGGCACGGCCTCGGCGCGGCCTGCGTCGCCGCATTGACAGGCATGCCGCAGGTCGTATCGGGCGTCACGCATTCGCACGAAGCGAAGATGGTGGCGCCCGACCGGGAAGACGCGCTGCGCAGCGGCAGGCTCGTGCTCGTCGCCGAAGATCATCCGGTGAATCAGGAGCTGATTCGAAATCAGCTTACCCTGCTGGGTTTCGCGTGCGATGTCGTGCACGACGGCGCCGAGGCATACGCTGCCCTCGCTGACACCCGATACGGATTCCTGATTACCGATTGCCACATGCCGAACATGACGGGCTACGAACTGGCTCGACGCATCCGTTCGGATGAAGCCGGCGCGTCGCGTCGCTTGCCGATCCTCGGCGTCACGGCGAGCACGGCGCCCGACGAATTGCGCAAGTGCCGTGAGGCGGGCATGGACCACTGTCTCGTGAAGCCGACCCGGCTCGCTACCTTGCGGGAGCATCTGAACCGATGGTGGATCACGAATGATCCTGCGCCCGAAGCCGTTACACATTCCGCTCAGGGAACCGATGTGCCGGCCCGCGACGATGACGAACTCGATCTGAGCGCCATGGCGCAACTATGGGGCAGCGAAGCGACCGTCAAGGCATTGCTGGATGCGTTCGTGTCGTCGTTCCGCGAGGATCTCGTGGCGCTTCGGCAATTGCTCGATCGCGGCACGGTCGATGATCTGCGGGACTGGCATCATCGCGTCGTCGGGGCGGCGAGCGTGTTGCAGTATCGGCCGCTGCTCGGCGCGCTGGAGGAGTTTCGTCGCGATCTGCATGTGAAATCGCGCGACGTGCGCCGTCGCGAGGGACTTGCGTTGATCGCGCGATGCGAGCAGCTCGTGGACCGTATCCACGCGCAAGGCGCCGCAATTCTCTGACCGGGCGCTTTCTTATTCCGTAGGTGTGCAGGGACTCGCATCGGCGAGTTCGCCATCGCGGAAATAGGCGAGCGCGAAATCGACGAACGCGCGTGTCTTGGCCGAAACGTGCCGGCGTCCGGGGTAGACGATGGACACTTCCTTGTCAGCGTCCTTGAGCGTATGGCCGGGCAGCAGTCGCACGAGCGAACCCACCTCGATATCCTGCGCCACGTAGCTCTCCGGGAGCACCGCGATTCCCATTCCGGAAAGCGCCGCCTGCCGCAGCATGTGCGAACTGTTCACGCTGTATGCCGGATCGAGTTCGACGCTTTCCGTCTCTCCCGACGGTCCGATGAAGGACCACGTCGATCCATGGATATCCGAAGACGGCGCGAGAAACTCATGTGACGCCAGCGATGCCGGCCCGACGGGCGCGCGGCGTTGCGCCAGATAAGCCGGTGCGGCGACGAGCACCGCCGCGACTCTCACCAACGGGCGGTTGATCAGCATGCCGCTGTTCACGAGATGCGGCACGACGATGCCGACGTCGAAGCCCTCCGCGACGAGATCGACCGGACGATGCAGCAGCGTCAAGCGCAACTTCACGTTCGGGTATCGCTCGCGGAATCCGCGCAGCATTGGCGTGAGTCCGAGCAATGAGAATGATGCCGACGCGACGAGCTTGAGCGTGCCCGAAGGGTCGACCGAACTGTTCCCCACTGACGCTTCGATCGTCTCGATCTGTTCGATCACTGCACGGCAGCCGTCCGCATAGGCGCGACCGGCCTCGGTTAGCGACACGCTGCGCGTCGTGCGGTTCAGCAAGCGCGTGTTGAGATGCGCCTCGAGCAACGAGACGTAGCGCGTTATCACGGCGTTGGATAGATCGAGCGCGTTGGCGGCACGGCCGAACGATTCGGTTTCCGCCACTTTCAGGAAGACGCGCATCGCCTGGAGTTGATTCATTGAGCGATCGATGTGAGAAGCGCATTTCGAACGCTTCGAGTATGCCGATAAATGCCGGCGGCTAAAGCGCGGCCTCGCGTGCGCGATGTTAGAGCGCGATGACAAGCTGGGGAATCGGAGTGTTCTGATCGGAGACGAATGTCTCAATGTGACCACTGTGGCATGAACGCAACTCGTGTCCATAGGCGCGTTCGCACGGCGCTAATCGGATGACGCGTAAGTCCATGCGGCCTAAGCGTTAACCCATCCCGAAATTGAACTTTTCGAATTATTCGAAAAGGTTTTTGTGATTCCTTTGGCGGTTTCTCAAAAATAGCGGGCAATAAACTTTGCCGTGCCGAATATCGGTGCTGAACAAGACGAGCGAAGACGGGAGTCCGAACTCGACAGGCGTTTGGCCTGAAGCAACCCATCGAGTCTCAAGACTCAAAGGAATACACATGAAAAAGACTCTGATCGTAACGGCCGTCGCCGCTCTGGCCGGTTCGTTCGCAACTGCTGCAAGCGCGCAAAGCAGCGTCACGCTGTATGGTCTGGTCGATGCGGGCCTGACGTACGTCAACAACGTGCAAGCTCCGTTCGGCGCAGGCTACGAAAAGGCAAGCGCGTGGGGCGTGACCAGCGGCAATCTGCAGAACAGCCGTTGGGGCTTGCGCGGCGCTGAAGACCTCGGCGGTGGCATGAAAGCCGTCTTCACGTTGGAAAACGGTTTCAACATCGCGAACGGCACCAGCGATGGTCGCCAGTTCGGCCGTCAGGCTTACGTCGGTCTGTCGATGGCGCAAGCGGGTACTCTGACGCTCGGTCGTCAGAACGACGCTGTTGCTGACTATCTCGGCCCGTTGAGCGCGACCGGCTCGTGGGGCGGCACGTACTTCGCGCACCCGGGCGATCTGGACAATCTGGACGGTAACGCTTTCCGCATTAACAACTCCATCAAGTTCGTGAGTGCGAACTATTCCGGCCTGTCGTTCGCTGGCGCATACGGCTTCTCGAACACCGCGGGCAGCTTCGCCGCAAACCGTGCATACAGCCTCGGTGCGGGCTATGCGAATGGTCCGTTCAAGTTCGGCGCGGCATACACGCAAGCGAACGGTTACAACTCGAACAACGTCGGCGCGATCACGGAGGTTCCGGTAACGCTGTTCACTCCGGCCGATCAAGACACAGCACGCGTGCGTACGTTCGGTGCGGGCGGTAGTTTCACGACCGGTGCTATGACGTTCGGTCTGGTTTGGACGCAGATCCGCCTCGACAACAATAGCAACGCCGCGCTTGATTCTTCGTCGATTACCAATAACTACGAAATCAACGGCCGCTACGCACTTAGCCCGGCACTGTCGGTTGGTGCGGCTTACACCTTCACGTACGCCAAGACCGAAGATCCGCTGGAGGAGTCCAGGCGCGTTCGCCGTCACCAGTTCGGTTTGCAGACGGACTATGCATTGTCCAAGCGCACCGACATCTATGCTGAAGGCGTTGTGCAGATCGCGAGCGGCGGTGGAGACGGCGTGTACCCGCGCGCTGCTATCAGCGGCGCAGGCGACGCTTCCTCGAGCAGCCGTCAGGTTCTCCTGACGACGGGTATCCGTCACCGCTTCTAAAGCGGTCAGAGCAGTACCAAGCTGTTGTAGCTAGCTAGAGAAGGGCGCCGCGAGGCGCCCTTTTCGCATTGGCGCGCCCGCTTTCACCGAAGAGAAATGCGTCACGCATTTGAATTGATCTACCATGGCGATGCGGTCCTACCAGCAAAACGCGCACTGACCGCGACCAGGAGAGCAATGATGATCTCGACATGCCGACCACATGTCCGCTGGATACCCATTCTGCTGCTCGCGACCCTCGCCGCGAGCCCCGCTCACGCCGACTCCGTCGCGCTAAAAGCGAACCTCCAGCCTTCGAGCGAAGTTCCGCCGCGCGTGAGCAAAGGCCACGGCATCCTCGACGCCACTTTCGACACCGACACTAAAGTGCTGACTTGGACCGCGACTTATGCGGAGCTATCGGGTCCGGTGACGATGGCGCATTTCCACGGCCCCGCGCCGGTCGGGCAGAACGCGAAGGTGCAAGTGCCCGTCGACAAGAAAGCGCTCGCGAGCCCGATGAAAGGACAAGCGACGCTGACGGACCCGCAAGTCACCGATCTCATGGCGGGTCAGTGGTATTTCAATATTCACACGCAGGAGAACCCGACCGGCGAGATACGCGGTCAGGTGGTGCCTGCCGATTGACGCTCGGCGACGATGAGTTGGCAAAGCGCCTTCGCGTGCTGGGTCGTAGCGAAACGCGTGCGTCCGCACAGCGCGCATCCCACGCTCGACGTCGAACTCGCGCGCGACTACGCGTCGCGCCGGCTCTGGTCGCCGCGCGTGCCGAAAGGATGGCGGCTCGACATTCGCGAGACAATCGGCGATGCACCGCTGCGCGGCGAATGGCTCATCCCGCCGACAACGCCGCGCGCAACGATTCTTTATCTGCACGGCGGCGGTTATTACTTTTGCTCGCCCCGCAGTCATCGAGCGATTACGTTCGGATTGGCGACCCGCGCGAATGCCAGCGTTTTCTCGCTTGATTATCGTCTTGCGCCGGAACATCGCTTTCCAGCGGCGCTCGACGATAGCGTCGCGGCCTATCGTCGGTTGCTCGAAAACGGGGTGCCGGCGCAATCGATCGTCATCGCGGGCGATTCCGCGGGCGGCGGCCTCGCGCTCGCGACGCTTCTCTCGCTGCGCGACGCAGGCGATCCGCTTCCGGCCGCAGCCGCGCTGTTTTCACCGTGGACGGATCTGACGTCCAGCGGCGAGTCGATGCGAACCAACGACGGCCGCGATCCGATGTATCACGCGTCGGCGTTTCCCAAAGTGGCCGAGCAATATCTCGGCGCGGCGGACGCGCGCAATCCTTACGCGTCGCCCGTTTTCGGGGATTACGAAGGCTTGCCGCCGCTCTTCGTCCAGGCCGGCGATACGGAATTGCTCCTCGACGACGCCACCCGCGTCGCAGCCAAAGCGCGCGCGGCGGGCGTGCGCGTCGAAATGGAAATCTGGCGCGGCGTGCCGCACATCTTCCAGATCTGGGCGCCGTTCATGCCCGAGGCGCGCGAAGCGCTCGCGCACGCCGCCGCATTCATCGAATCGACGGCGGCGGCGACGAATGCTCATCGCCCGCCCATGACCTCGATCGTCTGATACGCGCGCTCGACCGCCGACGCGCCGTATCGACGCTCGAGCCTGCGCACGGTGAAGTGCCCATGCGCCATCTGCTGGAAATGGTCGATGAACACGGTGTTGACCATCGCGCCGAGCACCGCGCCGATCGCCGGAATCGACTTCGCCGCGACCTGCTCGCTGACCTGCACCGAAAACCGCGATGCGACCGTCTGCAGGAACTTGAGCAGCGCCGTCGATCCGTGACTGCTCAGACCCTTGGCGGCGATCTCGTTTGTCGCGCGCGAGACCGACTGCGCAAGCGCGCCGCGCACGATGAAATAGCCGAGATCGGCGTTGTCGTCGTCGGTTTTGGTGCCGCCCATGCCGAGCACCATCATGCATTGCAATTGCGCCTCGACTCGATGCACGTCCTCGCCTTCGCTGCGCGCGATATCGCAGATCGAGCGGAACATCAGCGTCGTCGTAACGGGCAACTCGACAGGCAACGCGAACAGTCCAAATGCGCCGCCCGCCGCGCCGGTCGTCGCGACGGCGAGTTTGTGCATCAGGTTGTGCGGCTTGTCGGGCGGCGGCGCGAGTAGCGAATCGGAGGGCGCGCTCTTGCCGAGCGTGCGCAGCGCGACCTGAAGGCATTTCTTCAGCGCGAGCTGCGTCGCGTCGTCGACTTTTTCCTGCGCGGCGGCCGGCAAGCGGCCCATCAGCTTTTCGATGGGCGCGCCGACGACACTCGCCAGCTTCATCGTCAGCGACGGGCTTTCCAGCAATTCCTTCGCGCGGGCAAGGGCCGCGAAATCTTCGGTCGTAAGCGGCGAGGTGATGATCGGCGTCGGTTCCATGCGAGGGTTCTATCCGGGAAAAGGTAAGTTGACACGCAGAATTAGAGTGCGCGCCCGTGCTATGATTCCATTTCCGTTGACTAGTCAATCATTGCGCTTACAAAGATGGCCGTTCATACAGCCGCGCATCATTCCAGCGGGCAGGTGCTGCCTTTTCGCGAATCCCTCATGGCGATGCTGGGCGTTTCGTTCGTCACGATGCTCGTCGCGCTCGATCAGACTGTGGTCGGCACCGCGCTGCCGACGATCGTCGCGGAGCTTAAAGGCTTCGATCTCTACGCGTGGGTCGCCACGTCGTATCTTCTGACTTCCGTCATCACCGTGCCAATTTTCGGACGCCTCGGCGATTACTACGGCCGCAAGCCGTTCGTGATCGCGTCGATCGTCGTGTTCACCGTCGCCTCCGTGCTCTGCGGGCTCGCCAACAGCATGATGTTCCTCGTGCTCGCGCGCGGCTTGCAAGGCATCGGCGGCGGGATGCTCGTCGGCACGGCGTTCGCGTGCATCGCCGATCTTTTCCCCGATAACGTCGTGCGCCTGCGCTGGCAAGTGCTGATGAGTTCCGCGTTCGGCATCGCGAACGCGGTCGGGCCGTCGCTCGGCGGCTTCCTCACGCAGTATTACGGCTGGCGTTCGGTCTTCTACGTCAATCTGCCGGTGGGCATCGTGTCGCTCTTTTTCGTGTGGCGCTTCCTGCCGCATCTGCGGCACGTCGCGCATGAAGGCAAGATGCGCCTCGACTGGCCCGGCGCCGCGCTGATCGCGGTGGCGCTCGGCGCGCTGCAATTGTTCGTCGAAATGCTGCCGAAACACGGCTTCGGCGCGGAATCCGTCGCGCTGCTCGCGATGAGCGTCGCCGCCGGCTTCGCGCTGTGGAAGTGGGAAATGCGCTGCGATTACGCGATCCTGCCCATCGACATGTTTCGCAACAAGGCGCTCGCCGCGCTCTTCACGCTCGCGATTCTCGGCGGTTTCACGATGTTCTCGCTGCTCTTCTATGCGCCGCTGCTGTTCCAGGGCGGCTTCGGCATGTCGCCGAAGGACGCGGGCATGATGATTACGCCGCTCGTCGTGTTCATCACGATCGGCAGCATCGTGAACGGGCGCATCGTCACGCGCCTGAAGAACGCCAATCTGATGCTGTACGTCGGTTTCGCGCTGCTCGCGGTGTCGTGTCTCGGCATCGTCGTCGCGACGCACAACATGCCGCGTTCGCTGCTGCTCGTCGTCATGCTGCTCGGCGGACTCGGCCTCGGCTTCGTCATGCCGAATCTCACCGTGTTCGCGCAACAGACCGCGGGCCGCGCGCATCTGGGCATCGCGACGGCGCTTTTGCAGTCGCTGCGCATGATCGGCGGGATGATCGGCACGGCGCTCACCGGCACGCTTGTCGCGCATCTCTATGCGAGCGGCGTGAATCTCGCGCTGGAAAAAGATCACGCGATGCATTGGACCGCCGATCTCTCCGATCCGCAAATCCTCATCAATCGCGAAGGTCAGGAGACGCTGCTTGCGCAACTGAGCGCGGCGGGGCATAACGGCGCGATGCTGCTCGAAGCCGCGCGCGAAGCGCTCGTCGCCGCGATCCACATTGGTCTCGCGCTCGCGGCGGTGATCGCGGTGGTGTCGTTGTGGCAGTCGCGCCGCGTTCCGCCGGTGCGACTGAAAGGGCCGCAAGAGCCGGTCATCCTCGCCGAATGATAGAGAAAGAGCATGAATGAACAGGACCGTATCGCCGTGGTGCAGCAATTCGGGCGCACATATCGCGCGTTCATGTCGGCGTTCGAGACGGCCGTCGGCCAGCCGATGCCACGCTGGCGCATTCTGCTCGCGTTGCACGAGCACGCGGGCGTGCTGTCGCAGAAGCGGCTCGTCGAGCATCTGAAAGTCGACCCAGGCGCGCTGACGCGTCAGCTAAAGACGCTGGAAGGACTCGGCTGGATCGTGCGCAGCGTCGATGCACGCGACAATCGCGTGTCGAATGTCGCGCTGACGGCGCAAGGACGCGCCATCGCGGAAGATGGTTTGCCGCGACGCAATGCGTTCCTTCACGACACGATGGCTTCGCTGCCCGACGAGGCCATCGAGGCCTTGTCGAGCGCGCTGCACATGTTCGAGGGACGCCTTCAGGAAGTGGCGGCCGCGAATGCCGCATCGGCGGCCGCGCTAGAAGAAAAGGCTTAGAAGAACGTTTCGATCACTTCGGTGACGCGATACTTCGGGTCGACGACCAGAATCTGACGCCACTTGTCGAACGTCAGGCACGGATGCGAGATATCGAACGCGATCATGTCGCCGACTTTCACGTCGTCGCCCGGCTTGATGCGCAAGTACGCGTGCTGATCCATCAGGCCGAAAATCTCCCAGCCTTCGTCGGGCGATACGTCACGCGGCGCTTCGTTGCCCGGACGATAATGCTTCGCCGGCTCCGGCATGCCCGCATCGAACGCGGAATCGCGCTTGCCCAGACCGATGATCGCGCGGTCCGGTTCCGGAATCGACTGCACGTACGCCCATAGTTGCAGCGCCGGCTTCAGACCTTGGCCCATCTTCTTCGCGATAGGATTGCGCGCGAAAATCTCGTTCTGCGCTTTCTTGTAGATGCCGACGTCGTGCGTCAGATAGCAGCCCGGCCGCAGCACGACCTCGATCGCATCGCTGTTGGCCTTCGCGAACTCGTCGGCGACGACGTCGTACCACGCCGATCCCGCTCCCGACAGAATCGCCGGCTTGCGCGCGATCTTGCCTTCGCCGATCAGCTTGCGCGTGACATCGACCGCGCTCTTCAGAAACTCGCGCACCTTGGTTTCGTCCTGCAGCACGCCTTCATACAACTCGATGCCCGCGAGTTCGATCGTGCCGTTCCAGCGCGCGATCGCGGCGAGCACGGCATCGCGCTGCGCGTCATCGCGCACGCCGGTGCGTCCGCCCGGCACCCCGAGTTCGATCAGCACGTTCAGCTTCTTGCGCACCGAGCTGAAAAATTCGCCGAGCTGATCGACGCCATCGGCTGAATCGACGAGACAGAAGAACTCGAAACTCGCGTCCGTGAGCAATTCGGCGATCATGCCCATGTTGCGTTTGCCGACGAGCTGATTCGCCATCAGGACGCGATGCACGCCGCCGCGATACGCCGCGCGCACCTGATGCGCGGTCGCGAGCGTAATGCCCCACGCGCCGGTGTCGAGCTGACGGCGGAAAAGTTGCGGCGCCATCGTCGTCTTGCCGTGCGGCGCGAGCTTCACACCGTATTCGCCGACAAAATCCTGCATCCACTTCAGATTGTGTTCGATGCGATCCGAATAGAGGACGGCGGCGGGCAGGCTCACGTCCTCTTCGAGCAGATTCCATTGCAGGCGCGACGCGTCGTTCAATTGGATGCCCGTGCCGGGCACCATGCCGAGGCCCTTGCCGAACGGGTCGATCGTCGCGTTCTGATAGTTTGTAACTTTCATGTGCTGCCACTCCATCGTCCGTTTAAATAAACCCCGCGCGCAGTGCGATGTGCGTCAAGGTTGACGGTGCCATGTTAACCAAAGTAGCATCCGGGAAGGAAATGTTATTTAGTAACACGGGCTCATCGTAAACCATGAACGGCCACGCCGACACGCTCAGTTTCGACATCGTCGCACGCATCGCGGAGCGGGCGCCCGAGTTGCGCGGGGCCGAGCGCAAGGTAGCCGCGCTGATTCTCGACGACATCGTGAGCGCGTCGCGCGCGAGCATCGGCGCGCTGGCGGACAAGGCCGAGGTCAGCGTCGCGACGGTGACGCGTTTCGCGAAAGCCGTCGGTTGCGAGGACGTGCGCGAACTGAAGCTGCGGCTCGCGCAGGCGGCGGGCGTCGGACAGCGTTTCTTCCGGCGCGACGCGGACGCCGTGCCCGATTCGCTCGCCGCGCGCATCTTCGAGGAAGTGCAGGCGACGCTCGCGCAGAATCAGGGCGCGCTCGCCGCCGCGCCGATCGCCGAAGCCGCGGATGCGCTCGCGGCCGCGTCGATGATCTACGTGTTCGGCATGGGCGGCGGCTCCACGGCGCTCGCCGACGAAATGCGCTTTCGCCTCGTGCGGCTCGGGCGGCCGGTCGCGTCGTATCAGGACGGGCTGTTGCAGCGCATGGTGGCGTCGACGTTATCGAAGGAACATGTGGTCGTCGCGCTTTCGGTGACGGGGCAGACGCCCGAGATCGTCGAAAGCTGCGCGCTGGCGAGGCAGTACGGCGCGCGCGTGATCGCGCTGACCGCGCCCGCATCGCCGCTCGGCGCGCTCGCGGACTGGCTGGTTCCGGTCATCGCGATCGAAACGGATTTCATCTACAAGCCCTCGTCGTCGCGTTACGCGATGATGATGGCGCTCGATTTGCTCGTCACCGAACTGGCCGTCAAGCAGGCCGATCACAGCCGCGAACTGTTGCGCCGCATGAAGCACGCGCTCGATTCGCATCGCGGCGGCGGCGAGCGTCAACCCTTGGGAGACTGATCATGGAATCGTTGAAGGCCGACACGCTGATCGTCGGCGCGCGCGTGATCGACGGCACGGGCGCGCCCGCCGTCGAACGCGATGTCGCCGTGCGCGACGGACGCATCGTTGCGATCGAGGCGCCGGGCGGTCTCGCGGACTGGACCGCCGACGACGTGTTCGACGCGCAAGGCAAAGTGCTCGCGCCCGGTTTCATCGACGTCCACACGCACGACGACACGCACGTGATCCGCTCGCCGCAGATGATGCCGAAGATCACGCAGGGCGTGACGACGGTGATCGTCGGCAATTGCGGGATCAGCGCGTCGCCGGTGACGCTGAAGGGCGATCCGCCCGATCCGATGAACCTGCTCGGTGACGCCGCCGCGTTCGCGTACCCGACTTTCGCGTCTTACGTCGATGCCGTGAATGCCGCGCGCCCGACGGTGAATGTCGGCGCGCTCATCGGCCATACGGCGCTGCGCAACAATCATATGGACCGGCTGGATCGCGGCGCGTCCGCCGATGAAGTCGCCGCGATGCGCGCGCAGCTCGAAGAAGCGCTGGGTAACGGCGCGCTCGGATTGTCGAGCGGATTGGCGTATGGCTCGGCGTTCAGCGCGCCGCCCGAGGAAGTGCAGGCGCTCGCCGAGCCGCTCGCGAAAGCGGGCGCGCTCTACACGACGCACATGCGAACCGAGTTCGACGCCATTCTCGACGCGATGGACGAGGCGTATCGCGTCGGGCGTCATGCACGCGTGCCGGTGGTGATTTCGCATCTGAAGTGCGCGGGGCCGTCGAACTGGGGACGCAGCGCGGAAGTGCTCAAGTCGATCGAAGCGACGCGCGACGGGCAGCCGGTCGGATGCGATTGTTATCCGTATAACCGCAGTTCATCGACGCTGGACTTGAAGCAGGTGACGGGCGATATCGACATCACGATCACCTGGTCGACGCCGCATCCGGAGATGGCCGGCAAGCTGATCCGCGAAGTCGCCGACGAATGGAAGGTGACGCAGCAGGAAGCGGCGAAGCGCTTGCAGCCGGCGGGCGCGGTGTATCACAACATGTCGGAAGACGACGTGCGGCGCATTCTTTCGCATCCCGCGACGATGGTCGGTTCGGACGGTTTGCCGAACGATCCGCTGCCGCATCCGCGTTTGTGGGGCGCGTTTCCGCGCGTGCTCGGCCACTATGCGCGCGACGAAGGCGTGCTGACGCTCGAAGAAGCCGTGCGCAAGATGACGAGCCTGTCGGCGCGGCGTTTCAGCATCGCGGAGCGCGGCGAAGTGAAGGTCGGCTATCACGCGGATCTGGTCGTGTTCGATCCGGAGCGCGTGATCGATTCGGCGACGTTCGCGAATCCGCAGCAGGCGGCGGACGGCATCGACGCGGTGTGGGTGAATGGCGTTTTGACGTATCGCGAGCAGGCCGTGACCGGCGCGCGAGCGGGACGTTTCGTGGCGCGCGGTTCGGCATCCAAGCTGGATGCGGCCGGCGCGTTTTGAGCACTGATTCGAGTCAGGAAAAGGAGTCTGAAAGATGAAGCGTTATGGCGTGGAAGGTGGCAAGGGACAAGGCGGCGCGCATATGCCGTTCGCACGCGCGGTCGAGGCCGATGGCTGGCTGTTCGTGTCGGGCCAGACGCCGATGGAAGATGGCGAAGTGATCAACGGCGGCATCGTCGAGCAATCGCACAAGGCGATTCAGAACGTCATCGCGATTCTGAAGGAGGCGGGTTACGGCACCGAGCACGTCGTGCGCTGCGGCGTGTGGCTGGACGATCCGCGCGATTTCGCGTCGTTCAACAAGGTGTTCAAGGAGTACTTCGGCGCGAATCCGCCGGCGCGGGCTTGCGTGGTGTCGTCGATGGTGATCGACTGCAAGGTCGAGGTGGATTGCGTGGCTTATAAGAAGGCGTAAGAAGGCGAACATGCGATCGCGGCTCTGATGCCTGTGAAGCAGAGCCGCGTCGTTATTCACTGCCGCGCCAGCCGCGCATTATCCGGCATCGGCAAGTTGAAATTCGTTCTGAACGGATTGATATCCAGCCCGCCGCGCCTCGTATAACGCGCATACACCGCGAGCCGTTCCGGTTTGCACTCCCGCATGATGTCCATGAAGATGCGCTCGACGCATTGCTCATGAAACCCCGTATGTTCGCGGTAAGACACGATATACCGCAGCAATCCCGCGTGATCGATCTGCCCGCCGTAATAGCGGATCTGCACGCTGCCCCAGTCCGGCTGTCCCGTAACCGGGCAATTCGATTTCAACAGGTTCGAAAACAACGTCTCGTCGACGGGCGCTTCATCGTGCGCGGCCTTCAATAACGAAGGATCCGGCGAGAAAACATCGCAATCGAGATCGAGCCGGTCGAGCGACAAACCATCGAACTCTTCCATCGTGAGCTTGCCGAAATCGGCCGGCGCGGCGAGTTGCACCGAAACGGTCGCGCCGCAGACGGCGGACACATCGCGCTTGATTGCCGCGCGCACGTCGTCGATCGAATCGAATTGCGTCTGCGCGAACGAGCCGAGATACAGCTTGAACGACTTCGATTCCACGATGTTCGGCGAATCCGCCGGCACGAAGAACGTCGCGACCGCGATCTGCGGCTTGCCGCGCTTGTTCAGCCATGACAGCTCATACGCGTTCCAGATATCCGTGCCGAAGAACGGCAGACGCGCGGGCACGGCGATCGCATCGCGCGCGCGCTTGCGGTCGATCGGAAACAGCAGCGACGCATCGTACTGTTCGGTGTAATGGACGGGCTTGCCGAGCGGAGATTGATCGGGTGTCATGATGCGTTCGCTATGCCGCTGAGAACGTGCCCCGTCGCGGTGACGACGCGAGCCGATTCGCAGTGGCGAATTTGATCGTCGAAGAAAAAGTCGGGCTCGAATTCGCGCAGGAATTCTCCCTTGTCGAGTCCGCCGAGAAACATCGCTTCGTCGATTTCGATGTTCCACGCCATCAGCGTGCGGATCGCGCGCTCGTGCGCCGGCGCGGACCGCGCGGTGACGAGCGCCGTGCGGATGTGCATCGGCTGATCGTCGTGATCGTCGGCGATGCGCTGCAATTTGTTGAGCGCGGCGAGCAGCGGCTTAAGCGGACCGTCCGGCAGCGGCGACTCGCGTTTGTCCAATTCATGCCCGACGAACGCATGTAAACCATCGCTTTGAAACACGCGCTCGGCTTCGTCGGAAAAGAGCACGGCGTCGCCATCGAACGCGATGCGGATCTCGTCCGCGTAACGGCTCGCGGCGCGCGGCGTTTCCGGCAGCACGCGCGCGGCGGGAAAACCGGCGGCGAGCGCGTCGCGCACATCGTCCGGATTCGCCGATAGAAACAGCGACGCCCGCAACGGTTTCAGATACGCAAACGGCGAACGGCCGCGCGTGAACACGCCGCGCTCGATCGCAAGTCCGTGTTCGCGGCACGAATGAAACGCGCGCAGCCCGCTGATCGGATCGCTGCGCGACAGGATCACCACTTCGACGCGCTGTTCATCCGCGTTCAGCGCGAGCAGCTTGCGGATCAGCCCGAACGCGACGCCGGGTTTCGCGGGCGTGTCGAGCCGCGAGCGTTGCAGCGCTTCGTATTGCGCGAGATCGCCGGTCTCGAAGACGCGGTTCTCTTCCTCGAAATCGAACAGCGCGCGCGACGAAATCGCGACGACGAGCTTGTCTTCGAGCGTGAACTTCGGCATTTCGATTTACGCCAGAAACAGCTTGTAGACCGGATTCGCGCCTTCGTCCCACCACGGATAGCCGAGCGTCGCGAGGAAGCGCTCGAACTCCGCGTTGTCCGACTGCGGCACCTGAATGCCGACGAGAATCGAGCTGTAATCCGCGCCCTGATTCCGGTAATGGAACAGGCTGATGTTCCAGTCGGGCGCCATCGACGAAAGGAACTTCATCAGCGCGCCCGGACGTTCCGGAAACTCGAAGCGCAACAGACGTTCGTCGCGCGCGAGCGGCGAATGTCCGCCGACCATGTAGCGAATGTGCTGCTTCGAGAGCTCATCGTGCGAAAGGTCGACGGTCGCGAAACCATGCTCGATGAACGACGACATCATCTGCGCGGTTTCCTTGCGCGACTTGATCTGCACGCCGACGAAGATATGCGCGGCTCTTTCATCGGCGATGCGGTAATTGAACTCGGTCACGCTGCGTGTGCCGACGAGCTCGCAGAAGCGCCGGAAGCTGCCGCGCTCTTCGGG
This sequence comes from Caballeronia sp. ATUFL_F1_KS39, assembly GCF_023630985.1. Taxonomy (NCBI): domain Bacteria; kingdom Pseudomonadati; phylum Pseudomonadota; class Betaproteobacteria; order Burkholderiales; family Burkholderiaceae; genus Caballeronia; species Caballeronia sp. ATUFL_F1_KS39. The sequence continues at coordinate 364,748 of NZ_JALQDZ010000001.1, forward strand.
AATCGTCACGGCGAACACGGCCTCGCGCGCCTCGCCGACTTCCGCGCGCTCCGCGACGAAGCGCATGCGGTCGAAGTTCATGTTCGCGCCCGACGTCACCGCGATGAGCGTCTTGCCCTCGATGCCCTCGCGCTCCGCGTACAGCTTCGCGCCCGCGACCGCGAGCGAGCCGGCGGGTTCGAGCACGCTCCGCGTGTCCTGGAAGACATCCTTGATCGCGGCGCAAAGGGCATCGGTATCGACGGTGATGACTTCATCGAGCAACTCGTTGCACAGCCGGAACGTTTCCTCGCCGACGAGCTTCACCGCCGTGCCGTCCGAAAACAGGCCGACTTCGGAGAGCGTCACGCGCTCGCCCGCCTTGATCGACTGCGCCATCGCGCAGGAATCCTCGGTCTGCACGCCGATCACCTTGATCTCCGGGCGCACCGCCTTGATGTACGCCGCGACGCCCGCAGCCAGCCCGCCGCCGCCGATCGGGCAGAAGATCGCGTGGATCGGACCCTGATGCTGGCGCAGGATTTCCATCGCCACCGTGCCTTGTCCGGCGATCACGTCCGGATCGTCGAACGGATGCACGAAGGTCAGGCCGCGCTCTTCCTGAAGCTGCACGGCGCGCGCGTAGGCGTCGCTGTACGACTCGCCCGCGAGCACGATTTCGACCGTCGGGCCGCCGTGCGCGCGAATAGCGTCGATCTTCACTTGAGGCGTCGTCGTCGGCACGGCGATCACCGCGCGGCAGCCGAGCCGCGCCGCCGACAGCGCCACGCCCTGCGCGTGGTTGCCCGCCGACGCCGTAATCACGCCGCGTGCGAGCACATCTGCCGGGAGCTGCGCCATCTTGTTATAGGCGCCCCGAATCTTGAACGAGAAAACCGGCTGATTGTCCTCGCGCTTGAGGAACACGGAGTTGCGCAGGCGCGCGGACAGGTTGCGCGCGGGTTCGAGCTCGCTTTCACGCGCGACGTCGTACACGCGCGCGGTCAGCACTTTTTTCAGGTAGTCGGGATGTGTCATGCGAGAAATCGTCAGGCGGCCGCGATGCGCGCAGGTTTTTGAGAGCGAAAGCATCAATGATAGCGCCATCCGCGCGCGTTCCGGGCGCGCCGTGTGCTTCGACCGTCCGGACGGTCGTGTAAAAAAGCGTCGAAAATGACATGAACGCGTCGCGAATCCGCACGCAAAAGCCCCTTCTCGCTGCTAGCGCCCGCAAACGCGCGTTTGCCCGATGGGTTAGAATTTCCTTTTACGAATCAGCAATCAGGATCGGCAGATGCACCGGCAGCTTCGGATCGATTTTCTGGCGCATGTTTCCCGCGAGTCGCATCCCGCGGCGGAAAGGCATGCGCGCCACGCGCGATCGTGGCGTTGATCCAGGGCACACCGAAGGCGCTGTGACGAGCCCGGCGGCCTTCGCCAAGAGAAGTTTCATTCGAAAATTTGCGCCCCCACGCGCATCGCCGGCATTTCCGCTTTTCTAGCGCGAGCGCCGGCACACCGAACCGTCGAACATGAACGCACCTCAAGCCTTCGATCCGAACGGCGCCCATGCCGCCTTGGCGCTCGATATCGAGCCGCGTCTCCGCGAAATTCCCTATAACTACACGTCGTTTTCCGATCGTGAAATCGTCATGCGGCTCCTCGGCGACGAAGCCTGGGCCGTGCTCGACGAACTGCGCAACGAGCGCCGCACCGGCCGTTCGGCGCGCATGCTGTACGAAGTGCTCGGCGACATCTGGGTCGTGCGGCGCAATCCGTATCTGCAGGATGACCTGCTCGACAATCCGAAACGCCGGGCGCTGCTCGTCGAAGCGCTGAATCACCGTCTCGCCGAAATCGAAAAGCGCCGCAGCGCCGATCTCACCGCGCATAGCGACGAAGCCGGCAGCCGCGAACGCGCCGAGCGCGTGCAGTTGCTGGTCGCCGCCGCGCGCCGCGCCGTCGATGATTTCGCCGCCGAGTTCGGCCGCATGGCCGACTTGCGCCGCCGCGCGTCGCGTGTTCTGGGCAAGGAAACGCAGAAGGACAACATCAAGTTCGACGGCCTGTCGCGCGTCGCGCACGTCACCGATGCAACCGACTGGCGCGTCGAATACCCGTTCGTCGTGCTGACGCCGGACACCGAAGCCGAAATCGCCGGACTCATCAAGGCGTGCTTCGAACTCGGGCTCACCGTTATTCCGCGCGGCGGCGGCACCGGCTACACCGGCGGCGCGATTCCGCTCACGCCGTTTTCGGCGGTCATCAACACGGAAAAGCTGGAACAGCTCGGTCCCGTCGAAATGACGGATCTGCCGGGCGTCGATCACAAGGTCGCGACGATTTTCTCCGGCGCGGGCGTGGTCACGCGGCGCGTCACCGAAGCGGCGGAGCAGGCGGGCTTCGTGTTCGCCGTCGATCCGACTTCGCTCGATGCGTCGTGCGTCGGCGGCAATGTCGCGATGAACGCGGGCGGCAAGAAGGCGGTGTTGTGGGGCACGGCGCTCGACAACCTCGCGTGGTGGCGCATGGTCGATCCGGAAGGCAACTGGCTCGAAGTCACGCGTCTCGATCACAACTGCGGCAAGATTCACGACGTCGAAGTGGCGCGTTTCCGGCTCGACTGGTTCGACGGCAATCGTCCGCCGGGCGAGAAGCTGCTGCGCACCGAAAGCCTCGACATCGCCGGGCGCACGTTCCGCAAGGAAGGGCTCGGCAAGGACGTCACCGATAAATTCCTCGCCGGGCTGCCCGGCGTGCAGAAGGAAGGCTGCGACGGTCTCATTACGTCCGCGCGCTGGATTTTGCACAAGATGCCCGCGCATACGCGCACCGTCTGCCTCGAATTCTTCGGCCAGGCGCGCGATGCGATTCCGAGCATCGTCGAAATCAAGGACTATCTGTTCGAGACGTCGAAGCAGGGCGGCGCGATCCTCGCCGGCCTCGAACATCTCGACGAACGCTATCTGCGCGCGGTCGGCTACGCGACCAAGAGCAAGCGCAACGCGTTTCCGAAGATGGTGCTGATCGGCGATATCGTCGGCAATGACGCCGATGCCGTCGCCGCCGCCACATCGGAAGTCGTGCGCATGGCGAACGGCAAGAGCGGCGAAGGCTTCGTCGCGGTGAACGCCGAGGCGCGCAAGCGTTTCTGGCTCGACCGCTCGCGCACGGCCGCCATCGCGAAGCACACGAACGCGTTCAAGATCAACGAAGACGTCGTGATTCCGCTCAATCGCATGGGCGAGTACACGGACGGCATCGAGCGCATCAACATCGAGTTGTCGCTGAAGAACAAGCTGCAACTCGTCGACGCGCTCGAAGCGTTCTTCCGCAACGGCAAGCTGCCGCTCGGCAAGTCCGACGACGCGAACGAAATTCCGAGCGCCGAACTGCTCGAAGACCGCGTGCAGCAGGCGCTCGATCTGCTGAAGCGCGTGCGTGAGCGCTGGACGTTCGTCGGCGACAAGCTCGACATGTCCTTGCGCGAGGCGCAGCACTATCTCGTCAATCTGGGCTACGAAGCGCTCGCGGAAAAGTTCGCGGATCGCGTCGACATTCAGCCTGACGCCAACGTGTTCCATGTCGCGCAGGACCGTACGGTGCGCGTGTCGTGGAAGCAGGAAATCCGCGCGGAACTGCGCCAGATCTTCAACGGCGGCGAGTTCAAGCCGATCCTCGACGAAGCGCAGGCCATCCACAAGCAAGTGCTGCGCGGGCGCGTCTTCGTCGCGCTGCACATGCATGCGGGCGATGGCAACGTGCACACGAACATTCCCGTCAACTCCGACAACTACGCGATGCTGCAGGACGCGCATCACGCGGTCGCGCGCATCATGAAGCTCGCGCGTTCGCTGGACGGCGTGATCTCGGGCGAGCACGGCATCGGCATCACGAAGCTGGAATTCCTGACCGAAGACGAAATCGGCGATTTCCGCGCGTACAAGCAGCGCGTCGATCCGCATGGCCGCTTCAACAAGGGCAAGCTGTTCGACGGCGCCGATCTGCGCAACGCCTACACGCCGTCGTTCGGGCTGATGGGCTACGAGTCGATCATCATGCAGCAGTCGGATATCGGCGCGATTTCCGAGTCGATCAAGGACTGCCTGCGCTGCGGCAAGTGCAAGCCGGTCTGCGCGACGCACGTGCCGCGCGCGAACCTGCTCTACAGCCCGCGCAACAAGATTCTCGCGACGTCGCTGCTCGTCGAAGCGTTCCTGTACGAAGAGCAGACGCGCCGCGGCGTGTCGATCAAGCACTGGGACGAGTTCAACGACGTCGCCGATCACTGCACGGTCTGTCACAAGTGCGTGACGCCGTGTCCGGTGAAGATCGATTTCGGCGACGTGTCGATGAACATGCGCAATCTGCTGCGCAAGATGGGCAAGAAGAAGTTCAACGCCGGCAACGCGGCGGGCATGTTCTTCCTGAACGCGACCAATCCGCAGACCATCAATCTCGCGCGCAACGTGATGATGGACTTCGGCTACAAGGCGCAGCGTTTCGGCAACGATGTGCTGAAGAAGATCGTCAAGAAGCAGACGGCGCAGCCGCCCGCGACGGTCGGCAAGCCGCCGGTCGTGACGCAGGTGATCCACTTCGTCAACAAGAAGATGCCGGGCAATTTGCCGAAGAAGACGGCGCGCGCGCTGCTGGATATCGAGGACAACAAGATCGTTCCGATCATCCGCAATCCGCAGACGACCACCGTCGATTCGGAAGCCGTGTTCTATTTCCCCGGCTGCGGCTCGGAACGTCTCTTCTCGCAAGTCGGGCTCGCGACGCAAGCGATGTTGTGGGAAGCGGGCGTGCAGACCGTGCTGCCGCCGGGCTATCTGTGCTGCGGCTATCCGCAGCGCGGTTCCGGCCAGTACGACAAGGCCGAGAAGATCGTCACCGACAATCGCGTGCTGTTCCATCGCGTCGCGAATACGCTGAACTATCTCGATATCAAGACCGTGGTCGTGTCGTGCGGAACGTGCTACGACCAGCTCGCGGGCTATGAATTCGAGAAGATCTTCCCGGGCTGCCGGATCATCGACATTCACGAGTTCCTGCTCGAGAAGAACATGAAGCTCGACGGCGTGACCGGCACGCGCTACATGTATCACGATCCGTGTCACTCGCCGATCAAGACGATGGACCCGGTCAAGCTCGTCAACGATCTGATGGGTTCGCAGAACGACGGCTACAAGATCGAGAAGAACGATCGATGCTGCGGCGAATCGGGCACGCTGGCGGTCACGCGTCCGGACATCTCGACGCAAGTGCGCTTCCGCAAGGAAGAAGAGATTCGCAAGGGCGCGGCCAAGTTGCGCGGCATTCCGCTCGTCGCGGAAGCGGGCTCGAACGCGATCAATCCGATGAACGCGTCTGCGGGCTCGGCCGGCGCGGCGCCCGGTTCGGTGCTCTCCGCAGGCGATGGCGCGCAGACCAACGGCACGGACGTGAAAATCCTGACCAGCTGCCCGTCGTGCCTGCAAGGTCTGTCGCGCTACAACGAGGACGCCAACGTCGAGGCGGACTATATCGTCGTGGAAATGGCGCGCAAGGTGCTCGGCGAAAACTGGATGGAACAGTACGTCGAACGCGCGAACAATGGCGGTATCGAGCGCGTGCTGGTGTAATAGCGAAATCGAGGTTTGATTCGCTAGAGGTATGAGATGGACTGTGTGTTTTGCCGTGAAGACGGCGGCGAAGTGCTGTGGTCGGACGACACGTTGCGCGTCGTCCTTGCCGATGAGCCCGACTGGCCGGGCTTGTGTCGCGTGATCTGGGGCGCGCACGTCGCCGAAATGTCCGATTTGCCGGATGCCGACCGCGTGCGCGTGATGACCGCCGTCAACGGCGTCGAGCGCGCGATGCGCCGCGTGCTCGTGCCGGAAAAGATCAATCTGGCAAGTCTCGGCAATCAGGTGCCGCACGTCCACTGGCACGTCATTCCACGCTTTTCCAACGATTCCCGCTTTCCTCTGCCGATCTGGGCGCCGCGCCAGCGCACGGTGTCCGAATCGCAGCTATCGAAGCGCCGCGCGCAGGCCACGCTTTTGCGCGAACAGGTGCGCAACGAGCTGAACCAGGCCTTCGGCCATCAATAAGACGAGATCATGAGCGGACTCACTTCCACGACGCCGATTCCCACCGGCGTCGTCGTGCATTCGAAATCGCGCGTGCTGGAGCTGCAATACGGCGACGAGTCGTATCGCGTGCCGTTCGAGCTTCTGCGCGTCTATTCGCCGTCCGCCGAAGTGCAGGGCCACGGCCCCGGACAGGAAACGCTGCAGACGGGCAAGCGCGAGGTGACGATCATCGGCGTCGATCCGGTCGGGCACTATGCGCTGCAACTCAATTTTTCGGACGGTCACAATACCGGCATCTATTCCTGGGACATCCTGCACGACCTGGCGACGCGTCAGGACGAACTGTGGCGCGAGTATCTGGCGAAGCTGGAAGCCGCCGGCGTGGACCGAGACGCGCCGATGGCCGCAAAACCATCCGGCGGACACTGTCACTGAGCAATAGGGCTGCGGCATAACGCCGCGTAGCCGGCGCGAGTTTTGCGCAGACATAGAACGAACAACAGGCGAGGAAAACGCGCGATGAGCAAGACCCACTTCGGATACGAAACGGTCGAAGAGCAGGACAAGGCGAAGAAAGTGGCGGGCGTGTTTCATTCCGTCGCGGGCAACTACGACTTGATGAACGACCTGATGTCCGGCGGACTGCATCGGATCTGGAAACACTTCACGATCGGGCAGGCCAAGGTGCGGCCGGGCTACAAGGTGCTGGACATCGCCGGCGGCACGGGCGATCTCGCGATGGCGTTTGCCAAGCAGGCCGGCGAGACCGGCGAAGTCTGGCACACGGACATCAACGAATCGATGCTGCGCGTAGGCCGCGACCGGCTGATCGACAAAGGCGTGCTGACGCCCGCGCTGCTCTGCGACGCCGAAAAGATTCCGTTCCCGGCCAATTATTTCAATGTGGTTACAGTTGCCTTCGGTCTTCGTAACATGACGCACAAGGATCGCGCGTTGGCCGAAATGACGCGCGTGCTGAAACCCGGTGGAAAGCTGCTCGTGCTGGAATTTTCGAAAGTATGGGAGCCGCTAAAGAAGCCGTACGATGTCTACAGTTTCAAGATTTTGCCGTGGCTTGGCGAAAAAGTGGCCAAAGATGCGGATAGCTATCGGTACTTGGCCGAGTCCATCCGCATGCACCCGGACCAGGAAACTCTCAAAACAATGATGGAACAAGCGGGCCTGGATCGAGTCGAATATTACAATTTGTCAGGTGGCGTGGTAGCGTTACACGTCGGGACCAAATTTTGATGTTCCACTCTCTTAAGGATTCGATATGTTCGATTCGCGCAAACCCCAATCCCGGGGTTTCCTGAACCTCTTCTTCAGGAAGGCCGGAATCTTGGCGCTGGCTGGCGTTATTGCGGCCGGCGCAATCTTCGCGGAAACGGCGGAAGCCAAGCGCATGGGCGGCGGCCGCAGCATGGGCCGTCAGTCGGCCACGGCAACGCAGCAGCATCAGGCGACGCCGCCTTCGCAGTCTCAATCGATGCAGCAGAACAACGCAGCGCAGGCACAACGCGCGCCGGCCGCGCCGGCCGCACCCGCCGCGGCGCAACCCGCGCGCAATCGCTGGCTCGGGCCGATCGCCGGTCTCGCGGCGGGTCTCGGCATCGCGGCGCTCCTGTCGCACTTCGGGCTGGGCGAGGCGTTCGCCGGCGCGATGGCCAACATGATCATGATCGCGTTGATCGTGCTGGCGGCCGTCATGCTGTTCCGCTTCATCATGCGCAAGCGTCAGGGCAACAACACGCCGGCATACGCGGGTGCCGGATCTGCTTCGGGTTCGCCGTACGGCGCGGCCGCGCGCCAGAGCCTGAATCAGGAACCGCCGCAAATGCCGCAGCAGCCGACCGGTTTCGGTGCCAACTACATCGAATCGCCGGCGACGCAAGCGGTCGCGAATCCCAACGTGCCGGCGGGCTTCGACACCGAAGCATTCGTGCGTAACGCGAAGGTCTACTTCGTGCGTTTGCAGGACGCGTGGGATCGCGGCAACGTCAACGACATCCGCGAGTTCACGACGCCCGAGATGTTCGCCGAGGTGAAACTCGACGTCGACGCACGCGGCAGCGCGCCGAACCGTACCGACGTGGTTCAGCTCAACGCCGATGTGCTCGGTGTCGAGGACCGCGCGTCCGAGTATCTCGCGAGCGTGCGCTTCCACGGCCTGATCCGCGAGTCGGAAGGGGCGGCGGCGGAACCGTTCGTCGAGGTCTGGAACCTGTCGAAGCAGAAGTCGGGCAACGAAGGCTGGCTGCTGGCGGGCATTCAGCAGGTCAGTTGAGCTTGACCATGCCCTTGGCCGAATGGCCAGGGCGCCGGCAACCGTCGGTGTGATGGCCGGTTGCGAAGGTAGAATAGAAACCCGCGCGAGAAGTGTCCCGCGCGGGTTTTTTCATCTCACAGCCGATGACGAACGCAGACGAATCCGCCCGTCCCGCAGCAAATCCCGCCTTGAAGACCGCGTCCAGTGGATTCGCGGCCGCCGTGAACCATCTGCTCGTGCGCGAGCCCTGGGCGCTCGAGCGGCTCAAGCCTTATGCAGGCAAGCGCGTGAAGCTGTCGTGCGGGCCGGTTTCGATCGCGCTCGTCGTGCAGCCGGACGGTCTCTTCGCGGCAACCACGGAAGCGGAAGCGGGCGCATTCGACGTGACGATCGCCGTGCCGCTCGACGCGCTGCCCGCGTTCCTGCAAGGCGGCCAGGCGGCGGTGATGAAACACGTTCGCATCGAGGGCGACGCCGAATTCGCGACGACGCTCGCCAAGCTGGCCGAACATCTGCGCTGGGATCCGGAAGAGGAACTGGCGCGCGTAATCGGCGACGCGCCCGCGCATCGCGTTGGCATCATCGCGCGGGCGGTGCAGGAGCAGGCGCAGCGCACCGGGCGCAATCTTCTTGACACCTTCACCGAGTATTTCCTCGACGAGCGCCCGCAACTCGTGCGCAAGAGCGCGCTCGACGCATTCAATGCCGAGCTTTCGAAAGCGCGCGATGCACTGGCGCGCGTCGAAAAGCGCATCGAAAGAATCGAACGGCAAACCGAACAATCCCGGCCGGCGAGCGGCGCCTCAGCGCGATCCGGCGGCGAGTCTGTGCGCGACTCGCACGAATAACGAGCTGAAGCAAATTCGAACCATGCGTTTTCTGCGTTTCCTCAAGATTTTTTTCACGATCGTCCGATTCGGTCTCGATGAGCTGGTGATGAGCGGCATCGACGATCGTCGCGTGCGCTACCTCATGCGTATCACGACGTTCGGCCGCAGGTTCGACGTCGAGCGCGGCATCCGCTTGCGGCTCGCGCTGGAAAGCCTCGGGCCCATCTTCGTGAAGTTCGGGCAAGTGCTGTCGACGCGGCGCGATCTTCTGCCCGTCGATGTCGCCGACGAGCTCGCCAAGCTTCAGGATCAGGTGCCGCCGTTCGATTCGGCGGTGGCCGTGTCGATCATCGAGAAATCGCTCGGTGCGCCCATCGACGAATTGTTCGACGATTTCGAGCGCGTGCCGGTGGCGAGCGCGTCGATCGCGCAGGTGCATTTCGCGAAGATCAGGAACGGCGAGCACGCGGGAAAGGCGGTCGCGGTGAAGGTGTTGCGCCCGGGCATGCTGCCCGTGATCGACTCCGACCTCGCCCTGCTGCGCGACATCGCGACGTGGGCCGAGCGCCTCTGGGCGGACGGCCGGCGTCTGAAACCGCGCGAAGTGGTCGCGGAGTTCGACAAATATCTGCACGACGAGCTCGATCTGATGCGCGAGGCCGCCAACGGCAGCCAGTTGCGCCGCAATTTCCAGGGGCTCGATCTGCTGCTCGTGCCGGAGATGTACTGGGACTTGTCCGCGCCGACGGTGCTCGTCATGGAGCGCATGGTCGGCGTGCCGATCAGCCAGGTGGAGACCTTGCGCGCCGCGGGCGTCGATATTCCCAAGCTGGCGCGCGAAGGCGTCGAGATTTTCTTCACACAAGTGTTCCGCGACGGCTTCTTTCACGCCGACATGCATCCCGGCAACATTCAGGTGAGCCTCGATCCGGCGACGTTCGGGCGCTATATCGCGCTGGATTTCGGCATCGTCGGGGCGCTTTCGGACTTCGACAAGAACTACCTCGCGCAGAACTTCCTCGCCTTCTTCAAGCGCGACTATCACCGCGTCGCGACGCTGCACCTCGAATCCGGCTGGGTGCCGCCGAGCACGCGCGTCGAGGAACTGGAAAGCGCGATCCGCGCGGTCTGCGAGCCCTATTTCGATCGCGCGCTGAAGGACATTTCGCTCGGGCAGGTGCTGATGCGCCTTTTCTCGACGTCGCGACGCTTCAATGTCGAGATTCAGCCTCAACTCGTGCTTCTGCAAAAGACGATGCTCAACGTCGAAGGACTCGGGCGCTCGCTCGATCCGGAGCTGGATCTGTGGAAAACGGCCAAGCCGTATCTCGAGCGCTGGATGAACGAGCAGATCGGCTGGCGCGGCTGGTACGAGCGGCTTCAAATGGAAGCGCCGCAGTGGAGCAAGACGATTCCGCAGCTGCCGCGGTTGATTCACCATATTCTGGCGGAGCGCCACGACGCGCCGAAAAGCGGCAGCGACGAACTGATGCGAATGCTCCTTGCGGAGCAGAAGCGCACGAACCGCCTGCTCGTCGCGGTGCTCGTTGCCGGTGTCGTCGCGATGGCGGGCGCGGGCTTCGTAATCGCGCAGTTCTGGCTCCATCCCTGAGGGCGCGCAGCATGAGCGATCCGACGAACTCAAACGTTCCCGATTTCGAAAACCGCGATCCGAACTCTCCGGGTTTCTGGGATGAACGTTTCGGTCAGCACTTCACGCCGTGGGATCAGGCCGGCGTTCCGGAGAGGTTCAAGAGTTTCGTCGCGTCGCGCAGTGCGCAGAGTGTGCTGATTCCGGGCTGTGGCAGCGCGTACGAAGCGCTCCATCTTGCCGAACGCGGCTGGCCGGTCCGCGCAATCGACTTCTCGCCGGCCGCTGTCGAGGCGGCGCGCGCGCAACTCGGCGCGCATGCGGGCGTCGTCGAAGAGGCGGATTTTTTTGCGTATGTGCCGCCGTTTTCGCCGGATTGGATCTACGAGCGCGCGTTTCTCTGCGCGCTGCCGAAGACCCGCTGGCAGGATTACGCCAGCCGGATGGCGGCGTTGCTTGCGCCCGGCGCGCTGCTGGCGGGCTTCTTTTTCATCGGAGCGACGCCGAAAGGGCCGCCTTTCGGAATCGAGCGCGCCGAACTGGATGCACTGCTGTCGCCGCACTTCGAATTGATCGAAGACCGCGAGGTGAGCCACTCGATACCCGTATTCGCCGGCCGCGAGCGCTGGATGACGTGGCGGCGAATCTGAGCCAGCCGGCTTGAAATTCGCCGCCGACGCCCTGAAATATTGCGCGGTTAATCTTGCGCCCGCGGTCCCGAAAATGGCGGGCCAATATCGGTTTGCGGCTATAATTCAAGGCTTTGCAAGCGTCGACAGATCATTGTAGGAAGAGTGCCATGCCGATTTACGCGTACCGTTGCGCCGACTGCGGCCACGAAAAAGACGTGCTTCAGAAACTGAGCGATGCGCCGCTCACGCAGTGTCCCGCCTGCGGGAAGGACACTTTTTCGAAGCAGGTGACTGCCGCCGGATTCCAGTTGAAGGGTTCAGGCTGGTATGTCACCGACTTCCGTGGCGGAAACAGCAATGCCGGCAACAAGAGCAACGCGGCCGCGTCTGACGCATCGGCGGCGAAATCGGACGATGCCGCTTCGGCCGGTTCCGGCAACTCGAATTCGAGCGATAGCGCGACGCCGGCGAGCACGCCATCATCCTCGGATGCCGCCAAACCCGCCGCGGGCGCGTCCGCGTCGTCGAGCGCCGCCTGAGCGCCAGACGGCCGGCGCGGCCGGCCACATGCCGCGCCGATGACCTCGTAGACCGCGCTCAGCCGAGCGCGACCCGCCTGCCAAGCCGAATCTCCGACGCACTCGAGAGCCGGCGCAGCCTTCGCCCCGTGTAAATGACCACGAAAAAGACTACGCTGAAAACCGTGTTCCTCACCGGCCTGCTCGTGCTGGTGCCGCTCGCCATCACCTTGTGGGTGCTCGGGCTCGTGATCGGAACGATGGACCAGACGCTGCTTCTGCTGCCGCAATCGTGGCAGCCCGAGCGGATCGTCGGTTTTCATCTGCCGGGCGTGGGCGCGGTGCTGACGCTTGCGTTCATTTTCATCGTCGGGCTGTTGACGCAGAACTTCGTCGGCCAGAAGCTCGTGAAATGGTGGGACGCCATCCTTCGTCACATTCCGGTCGTCGGCCCGTTGTACACGAGCGTGAAACAGGTGTCGGACACGTTGCTGTCTTCGAGCGGCAACGCGTTTCGCAAGGCGCTCCTGATCGAGTATCCGCGCAAAGGCTCGTACACCATCGGATTTCTCACGGGCATTCCGGGCGGCGACGTGCTGAATCATCTCGATGAAGAGCACGTGAGCGTCTATGTGCCGACGACGCCGAACCCGACGTCCGGCTTCTTCCTGATGATGCCGAAAAGCGAAGTCGTCGAACTGGACATGACCGTCGACGCCGCACTGAAGTACATCGTCTCGATGGGCGTGGTGGCCCCTTCGCCGAGCGCACCGACACCGGTCGCGCCAGCCCGCCGCCCCACCGAGCCGCCGATGTAATGCCGGCGCGCGCGCAGCGAGAGTCAGCCGCGAGAGAGCATGACCCGAGCGCGCGAGCCGTTGATTAACGAACAACGAAAGACACAACATCATGTCGATGCGATCTGAATACTGCGGTCTGGTGACCGAGGCCCGACTGGGCGAAACCGTCTCGCTGTGCGGCTGGGTGCATCGCCGGCGCGATCACGGCGGCGTTATCTTCATCGACTTGCGCGACCGCGAAGGCCTCGTTCAAGTCGTCTGCGACCCGGACCGCGCCGAGATGTTCAAGGTGGCCGAAGGCGTGCGCAACGAGTTCTGCGTGCAGGTGAAGGGCGTCGTGCGCAACCGTCCGGAAGGCACCGTCAATGCGAACCTCACGAGCGGCAAGATCGAAGTGCTATGCCACGAACTCGTGGTGCTGAACGCATCGGTGACGCCGCCGTTCCAGCTCGACGACGACAACCTGTCGGAGACCACGCGCCTCACGCATCGCGTGCTCGACCTGCGCCGTCCGCAGATGCAGAAGAATCTGCGCCTGCGCTATCGCGTCGCGATGGAAGTGCGCAAGTATCTCGACGCGCAGGGCTTCATCGACATCGAAACGCCGATGCTGACCAAGAGCACACCGGAAGGCGCGCGCGACTACCTCGTGCCGTCGCGCGTGAACGCGGGTCAGTTCTTCGCGCTGCCGCAGTCGCCGCAATTGTTCAAGCAATTGTTGATGGTCGCGAACTTCGACCGTTACTACCAGATCACCAAGTGCTTCCGCGACGAAGACCTGCGCGCCGACCGTCAGCCGGAATTCACGCAGATCGACTGCGAAACCTCGTTCCTCACCGAGCAGGAAATCCGCGATCTGTTCGAGAACATGATCCGCCACGTCTTCAAGGAGACGATGGAAGTCGCGCTGCCCGAGAAATTCCCGGTCATGCTGTACTCGGAAGCGATGCGCCGCTTCGGCTCCGACAAGCCGGATCTGCGCGTGAAGCTCGAATTCGCCGACCTGACGGATGCCGTGAAGGACGTCGACTTCAAGGTGTTCAGCATGCCGGCCAACTCGAAGGACGGCCGCGTCGCGGCGCTGCGCGTGCCGAAGGGCGGCGAGTTGTCGCGCGGCGACATCGACGGCTACACGGAATTCGTGCGCATCTACGGTGCGAAGGGGCTCGCGTGGATCAAGGTCAACGACAAGACCAAGGGCCGCGACGGCCTGCAAAGCCCGATCGTCAAGAATCTGCATGACGCGGCGCTCGCGGCGATCATGGAGCGCACGGCGGCGGAAGACGGCGACATCATCTTCTTCGCGGCGGATCGCGCGAAGGTCGTGAACGACAGCCTCGGCGCGCTGCGTCTCAAGATCGGTCATTCGGAATTCGGCAAGGCGAACGGCCTGCTGGAAACCGGCTGGAAGCCGCTCTGGGTCATCGACTTCCCGATGTTCGAGTACGACGAGGAAGAGAACCGCTACGTGGCCGCGCATCACCCGTTCACGAGCCCGAAGGACGAGCACCTCGAGTATCTGGAAACGGACCCGGGCCGCTGCCTTGCGAAGGCGTACGACATGGTGCTGAACGGCTGGGAAATCGGCGGCGGTTCCGTGCGTATCTTCCAGGAAGACGTGCAGAGCAAGGTGTTCCGCGCGCTGAAGATCGGCGCTGAAGAAGCCCGCCTGAAGTTTGGCTTTTTGCTCGACGCGCTGCAGTACGGCGCGCCGCCGCATGGCGGCATCGCGTTCGGTCTGGACCGCATCGTCACGCTGATGTCCGGCGCCGATTCGATCCGCGACACGATCGCGTTCCCGAAGACGCAGCGCGCGCAGGATCTGCTCACGCAGGCCCCGAGCGAAGTGGACGAGCGCCAGTTGCGCGAGTTGCACATCCGTCTGCGTCAGCCGGAGCAGAAAGCGCAATAAGCAGCTTTCGTTGTCGATGTGATGAAAAAGGCGCCGGGTGCGCCTTTTTCGTTTTTTGCGTTACAGTCTTTGGGCATAAACAGATAAAGAAACGCGCGTTCAAAAGCTCATGCAGAAGCCGCCCAAAATTCCCGAATCCGTCCTCGTCGTCATTCATACGCCCGAGCTCGACGTGCTCATCATCGAACGCGCGGATCACAAGGGCTTCTGGCAATCGGTGACGGGCTCGAAGGATCACATCGACGAGCCGCTCATCGAGACCGCCGCGCGCGAGGTGCAGGAAGAGACGGGCATCGTGATAGGCAGCGCGCTCGTGCCCGAGAACGCGCTGCTCGACTGGCATCACAGCATTCAGTACGAGATTTATCCGCAATGGCGGCATCGCTACGCGGAAGGGATCATGCGCAACACTGAGCATCAGTTCAGCCTGCTCGTGCCACATTGTCTCGAAGTGACGCTCGCGCCGCGCGAACACACCGCGCATCTCTGGCTGCCGTTTCGCGAGGCCGCCGACCGATGCTTCTCGTGGTCGAACCGGGAAGCGATCCTGCAATTGCCCGAGCGCCTCGCGGCGCATAACCGATGATCGGACTGCGTCCCCGGCGCAGTTTCAAGCGGCTGCGCCAGGCGCTGTTCTCCGGCCGCCGGCCGCCGCGCTTATGCTTCACGACGGGCAATCACGTCAGGCTCTTCAAAGGTGGCGTGCAGTTCTTTCCGGCGTTGATCGAGCGGATCGACAACGCGCGCAAATCGGTGTCGCTCGAAACCTACATCTTCGCCAACGACGACATCGGTCGCGCCGTCTCCGATGCGCTCGTGCGCGCCGCCGAGCGCGGCGTCACGGTGCGCGTGATCACGGATGGCATCGGCACGGAAAGCAATCTGCCGATGTTCGAGCTCTGGAAGGCGCGCGGCGTCGAGCATCGCATCTATAACCCGCATCTGCTGTTCGGTCCGCAAGGCTGGTCGCGCACGCATCGCAAGCTCGCGCTGATCGACGAAACCTTTGCGTTCTGCGGCGGCATCAATATCGTCGACGACTACGACCAGAACGGCACGCGTCTGGAGCGTCCGCGCTGGGATTTCGCGATGGAGGCGCAAGGCCCCGTCGTCAAGGACGTGCGCGAAGCGTTCGATCTCCAATGGCAGCGCATCCGGCTCGGCGTGAAGCCGCGTCAGCCGTCGCAGCCGGGTTGTGAAACGCAAGAGAGCGATCGCGCGCCCGGCCGATGGAACGCCCGTCGCGCCATGCTGGCACGCCGGCGCGCGCGTCTCGGCGAGATTCACGCGGTCGATCGCCCGTGCGTCGCGTTCGTCGCGCGCGACAATCTGCTCAACCGGCGCGCGATCGAAAAGGCGTATCTGCGGGCGATCGCGAACGCCGAGAGCGAAGTCCTGCTGGCGAATCCTTACTTCATGCCGGGTCGCAAACTGCGGCGCGCGCTTGTCAACGCGGCGGAGCGCGGCGTGCGCGTGTCCCTCGTCATCGGTCGTAAGGAGTTCGTCGCGCTCGATTACGCGACGCCGTTTCTCTACGGCAATCTGCTCAAGCATGGCGTGAGGATCGCCGAGTATGAGAAGACGATGCTTCACGGCAAGGTCGCGGTAGTGGACGCGGACTGGGCGACCATCGGCTCATCCAATCTCGATGCGCTTTCGCTCGTGCTCAACAACGAGGCCAACATGGTGCTCGTCAATCATTCCGAGATCGCGGGGTTGCACGACGCCATTCTTCAGGCTTTTGACGAAGGCCGCCCCATCGATGAAAAACACTATGCGGCGCGGCCCGTTACGGAGCGCACGCTTAATTGGCTGGCTTATAACACGTACCGGTTGATGATGAAGGTGATCACCATCGGGCAGTACGATTAACCTGCCTTTTAGCAGCGATTGCGCAAAAATACATACCGACAAGCAGCGCTGGAGAAGGCTTCCCACGAATCGGGAAATTCGGGCAGTCACTTACAGGCAGTCCGTACATAAAACGCGACAATGAACCCGGACATTGTTGAGATTTATCCTATAGACAAGGCTTGGCGTTTTAGAAATGCGTGTCTAAAAATCTGCTTGTATCACCAACGTTCGGCCATAATAATAGAACGGCCGTTCGATTTTACGGGTCACATAAGAACGGTAGGGACATCATGCGAAAAGGCGAACAGACGCGGGCCGCGATTCTCGACGCAGCGCTGGAGTTGGCAAGTCGGGACGGGCTGGAAGGGCTGACGATCGGCCTGTTGGCCGAACGGATGCAAATGAGCAAGAGCGGTGTGTTTGCGCATTTCGGGTCGCGCGAGGACTTGCAGGTGGAAGTGGTGCGCGAGTACCACAGGCGCTTCGAAGATGAGGTGTTCTTTCCGAGCCTGCGTGAGGTGCGAGGCCTGCCGCGATTGCGCGCGATGATGAATCGCTGGATGGAGAAACGCATCCAGGAAGTGACCACGGGTTGTATCTATATCAGCGGAGCGGTGGAGTACGACGACCGCGCCGCGAGCGCCGTGCGCGAGCAGCTCGTGCATAGCGTGAGCATGTGGCGCGAGGCGCTGCTGCGCGCGATCCGCCAGTCGAAGGACGAAGGGCATCTGAAGGCGGAAACCGATCCGCATCTGATGCTGTTCGAGCTGTACAGCTTTACGCTCGGCCTGCATCACGACGCGCGCTTCCTGCATCTGCCGGAAGCCGTGCAACTGACGCGGGACGCGCTGGAAAAGACGATTCAGTCGTATCAGACGTCGAGTGCGGGCGCGAATGGAAGCGTTGCGCAGCCGACTCCGATCCCGGCCACGAATCTGACATCGCAACAGACCGACAGCCGTTAGCGGCGCCGTTCGAATCGACAAAGGGTTCGGCGGCGCGCAACCAGACGCTTGAAGAAACTGGAGAGACTCATGGGACAGTACGCCGCCCCCCTTCGCGACATGCAGTTCGTGCTGCACGAAGTGCTGAACGTGGAAGCCGAATTGAAGAGCATGCCGAAGCATGCCGACCTCGACGCCGACACCATCAATCAGGTGCTCGAGGAAGCCGGGAAGTTCTGCTCCGAAGTCGTGTTCCCGCTCAATCAGAGCGGCGACCGCGAAGGCTGCACTTACGGGGGCGATGGCGTCGTGAAGACGCCTGCCGGCTTCAAGGAAGCTTATCGGCAGTACATCGATGCAGGCTGGCCCGCGCTCGGATGCGATCCCGAGTACGGCGGCCAGGGCTTGCCCGCGTTCGTGAACAACGCGCTCTACGAAATGCTCAACTCGGCGAATCAGGCCTGGACGATGTATCCGGGCCTGTCGCACGGCGCCTACGAATGCCTGCATGCGCACGGCACGCCGGAGCAGAAGTCGACGTATCTCTCGAAGCTCGTCTCGGGCGAGTGGACCGGCACCATGTGCCTCACGGAACCGCATTGCGGAACGGACCTCGGCATTCTGCGCACGAAGGCCGAGCCGAATACCGACGGCTCGTACGCGCTCACCGGCACGAAGATCTTCATTTCGAGCGGCGAGCACGACATGGCCGAGAACATCGTTCATCTGGTGCTCGCGCGTCTGCCCGGCGCGCCGATGGGCACCAAGGGCATCTCGCTTTTCATCGTGCCGAAGTTCGTACCGGACACGAACGGTGCGGTCGGTGCGCGCAACGACATCAAGTGCGGCTCGATCGAGCACAAGATGGGCATTCACGGCAACGCGACCTGCGTGATGAACCTCGACGGCGCGAAGGGCTGGCTCGTCGGCGAGTCGAACAAGGGCTTGAACGCGATGTTCGTGATGATGAACGCCGCGCGTCTGGGCGTTGGCATGCAGGGTCTCGGGCTGACTGAAGTCGCGTATCAGAACTCGCTCGTGTACGCGAAAGAGCGTCTGCAGATGCGCTCGCTGACCGGCCCGAAGGCGCCGGAGAAGGCCGCCGATCCGATCATCGTGCATCCGGATGTGCGTCGCATGCTGCTCACGCAGAAGGCCTATGCCGAGGCGGGCCGCGCGTTCACGTACTGGGCGGCGTTGAATATCGACAAGGAACTGTCGCATGCGGATGAAGCCGTGCGCGCCGAAGCCGCCGATTTTGTCGCGCTGCTGACGCCGGTCATCAAGGCTTTCCTGACCGATAACGCGTTCGAAGGCACGAACATGGCGATGCAGATCTACGGCGGACATGGCTTCATCTCCGAATGGGGCATGGAGCAATACGTCCGCGATGCGCGCATCAACATGATCTACGAGGGCACGAATTCCATTCAGGCGCTGGACCTGCTGGGCCGCAAGATTCTCGGCGACATGGGCGCGAAGCTGAAGCGCTTCGGCAAGCTGGTTGCGGACTTCGTCGAGCAGGAAGGCGTGAAGCCGGAGATGCAGGAGTTCATCAATCCGCTCGCGGATATCGGCGAGAAGGTGCAGAAGCTCACGATGGAGATCGGCATGAAGGCCATGCAGAATCCCGATGAGGTCGGGGCTGCTGCTGTGCCCTATCTGCGCACTGTCGGGCATCTCGTGTTTTCTTATTTCTGGGCGCGGATGGCGAGGGTTGCGCTCGATCGTGCCTCTGGCGGTGATGCTTTCTATAAGGCCAAGCTGGCCACCGCGCGGTTCTATTTCGCCAAGCTGCTGCCTGAGACCGCTTCTACGATTCGCGCTGCTCGGGCCGGTGCCAAGCCTATGATGGATTACGACGAAGCGTTGTTTTGATGTTTTTGCTTTCGCTTCTGCTTTCGCTTTCGGGTGATCCCGTTTTCGTGTCGGTCTATTAGCGTTGCCCCTGTGCGGGGCGGCAGTGCTAATGGACCGACGCGAAAACAGGATTGCACGAAGGCGGAAGCGAACCCGAGCGAAAGCGAAAGCGAACAAAAAAGCGAAAGCCGCAGCAAGACGAAACCCCAAACATTCACGAACCCCGGAGTGACCCCACCGTGAACGTCAAAAAAGTCGCCGTGCTCGGCGCGGGCGTGATGGGCGCGCAGATCGCCGCCCATCTGATCAATGCCCGCGTCCCGGTCATGCTCTTCGACCTTCCGGCCAAGGAAGGCCCGAAGAACGCCATTGCGCTGAAGGCCATCGAGAACCTCAAGAAGCTGTCGCCCGCCCCGTTCGGCGTGAAAGACGACGCTCAGTACATCGAACCCGCGAACTACGACGACGACATCGAGAAACTGAAAGAATGCGATCTCGTGATCGAAGCCATCGCCGAGCGCATGGACTGGAAGCACGATCTCTACAAGAAGGTCGCACCGCACATCGCGCCGCACGCGATCTTCGCGAGCAACACGTCGGGCCTGTCGATCACGGAGCTGTCGAACGGCTTCTCCGATGAACTCAAATCGCGCTTCTGCGGCGTGCACTTCTTCAATCCGCCGCGCTACATGCATCTGGTCGAGCTGATCCCGACCGCATCCACGAAGCCCGAGATCCTCGATCAACTCGAAACGTTCCTGACGAGCGTGATCGGCAAGGGCGTCGTGCGCGCAAAAGACACGCCGAACTTCATCGCGAATCGCGTCGGTGTGTTCTCGATTCTCGCGGTCATCGCCGAAGCCGAAAAGTTCGGCCTGCGCTTCGACGAAGTCGACGATCTCACCGGCTCGCGCCTCGGCCGCGCGAAGTCCGCGACGTTCCGCACAGCCGATGTCGTCGGTCTCGACACGATGGCGCACGTCATCAAGACGATGCAGGACAACCTGCCCGACGATCCGTTCTTCGCCGTCTACAAGACGCCGCCCGTGCTCGACGCGCTCGTCAAGAACGGCGCGTTCGGCCAGAAGACGGGCGCGGGTTTCTATCGCAAGGAAGGCAAGGCGATCAAGGTTCTCGATCCGAAGACGGCTTCTTATGTCGATGGCGGGGCGAAAGCCGACGAACTCATCGGCCGCATTCTGAAGCGTCCGCCAGCCGAGCGTTTCAAGCTCTTGCGCGAAACCGACAACAAGCAGGCGCAGTTCCTCTGGGCGATCTTCCGCGACGTGTTCCATTACATCGCGGTCCATCTGGAATCGATCGCGGACAACGCGCGCGACGTCGATCTCGCGATCCGCTGGGGCTTCGGCTGGAACCAGGGACCGTTCGAAAGCTGGCAAGCCGCGGGCTGGCAGCAGATCGCGAAGTGGGTCCAGGAAGACATCGATGCAGGCAAGGCGCTCTCGAACGCGCCGCTGCCCGCGTGGGTGCTCGATGGTCCCGTCGCCGAGAAGAACGGCGTGCACACGGACGAAGGTTCGTGGTCGCCCGCCGCGCGCCGTTTCGAGCCGCGCTCGACGCTGCCCGTGTACCAGAAGCAGGTGTTCCGCGCGCCGCTCGTCGGTGAGACGGGCGCCGATCCGAAGACCTACGGCAAGACGCTCTTCGAAACCGAAAACGTGCGCGCGTGGCTCGACGACGATCAAAGCGATGTCGTGATCGTGTCGTTCAAGTCGAAGATGAACACCATCGGTCCGGGCGTGATCGAGGGCCTCACGCAAGCCATCGAACTCGCGGAGAAGGAATACCGTGGCGTCGTGATCTGGCAGCCGACTTCGCTGCAACTCGGCGCGCCGGGCGGTCCGTTCTCGGCGGGCGCGAATCTCGAAGAAGCGATGCCCGCGTTCATGATGGGCGGCGCGAAGGGCATCGAGCCGTTCGTGAAAAAGTTCCAGCAAGGCATGATGCGCGTGAAATACGCGAACGTGCCGGTCGTGTCGGCGGTTTCGGGCATTGCGCTCGGCGGCGGTTGCGAGCTGCTGCTGCATTCGGCGAAGCGCGTTGCGCATGTCGAGAGTTATATCGGTCTCGTCGAAGTGGGCGTCGGTCTCGTGCCGGCGGGCGGCGGTCTCAAGGAAGCGGCACTGCGCGCGGCGGAAGCGGCGAGCGCCGTCAACGCGACCAGCGATCTGCTCAAGTTCCTGCAGAAGTCCTTCGAAAACGCGGCGATGGCGAAAGTGTCGTCCTCCGCATTCGATGCCCGCGCGATGGGCTATCTGAAGCCGTCCGACACGATCGTCTTCAACGTGCACGAACTGCTCGACATCGCGAAGAAGGAAGCGCGCGCATTGAGCGCATCGGGCTATCGTCCGCCGTTGCGCGTGAAGCAGGTGCCGGTCGCGGGCCGCTCGGCGATCTCGACGATCAAGGCGTCGCTCGTCAACATGCGCGACGGGCGCTTCATCAGCGATCACGACTATCTGATCGCGAGCCGTATCGCCGAAGCCGTGTGCGGCGGCGATGTCGAAGCGGGCAGTCTCGTCGACGAAGAATGGCTGCTGGCGCTGGAGCGCCGCGCGTTCGTCGAGCTGCTCGGCACGCAAAAGACGCAAGAGCGAATCATGGGCATGTTGCAGACCGGCAAGCCGGTGCGTAACTAAGCGGAGCTGCATAAGATGAGCAAACAACTTCAAGACGCATACATCGTCGCCGCGAGCCGCACGCCGATCGGCAAGGCGCCGCGCGGCGTGTTCAGGAACACGCGCCCGGACGAGCTGCTCGTCCACGCGATCAGGTCGGCCGTCGCGCAGGTGCCGGGGCTCGATACGAACGTGATCGAGGACGCGATCGTCGGCTGCGCGATTCCCGAGGCCGAGCAAGGACTGAACGTCGCGCGCATGGGCGCGTTGCTCGCGGGCTTGCCGAACACCGTCGGCGGCGTCACGGTGAACCGCTTCTGCGCGTCGGGCCTGACGGCGCTCGCGATGGCGGCGGACCGCATCCGCGTCGGCGAAGCCGATGCGATGATCGCCGGCGGCTGCGAGTCGATGAGCATGGTGCCGATGATGGGCAACAAGCCTTCGCTGTCGCCGCATATCTTCGATCGCAACGAAGATGTCGGCATCGCGTACGGCATGGGGCTGACGGCGGAGCGCGTCGCGGAACGCTGGAAGGTGAGCCGCGAGGCGCAGGACGCGTTCGCCGCGGAGTCGCATCGCAAGGCGTTGGCCGCGCAGCAAGCGGGCGAATTCGCCGATGAAATCGCCGCATACACGTTGAACGAGCGCTTCCCCGATCTCGCATCGGGCGAAGTTCGCGTGAACGCGCGCGAGATCGCGCTCGACGAAGGTCCGCGCGCGGATACGTCGGTCGAAGGTCTCGCGAAGCTGCGTCCCGTGTTCGCGAACAAAGGCTCGGTGACGGCGGGCAACAGCTCGCAGACGTCGGACGGCGCCGGCGCGCTGATCGTCGTGTCGGAAAAGATCCTGAAGCAGTTCAACCTCACGCCGCTCGCGCGCTTCGTGAGCTTCGCGGTGCGCGGCGTGCCGCCCGAGATCATGGGCATCGGGCCGAAGGAAGCGATTCCGGCCGCGTTGAAGGCGGCGGGCCTGAAGCAGGACGATCTCGACTGGATCGAGCTGAACGAAGCGTTCGCGGCGCAGGCGCTCGCGGTGATCGGCGATCTCGGACTCGATACGTCCAAGGTCAATCCGCTCGGCGGCGCGATCGCGCTCGGCCATCCGCTCGGCGCGACGGGCGCGATCCGCGCGTCGACGGTCGTGCACGGCCTGCGTCGCCGCAACCTGAAGTACGGCATGGTGACGATGTGCGTCGGCACCGGCATGGGCGCGGCGGGCATCATCGAGCGGCTTTGACGCAAACGGTCCGCGAGTGCCGAAAGCTCGCGGACCGACACGAAGGAGACAGCGGATGGAGATTCAGATCGAACGCGCGGACGGCGTGCTGAGCATCGTGCTCAATCGTCCGGAAAAGAAGAACGCGATCACCGCGGCGATGTATCAGGAAATGGCCGACGGCCTCTACGAAGCCGAGATGGACCCGACCGTGCGCGCGGTGCTGATCCGCGCGAACGGCACGACGTTCTCCGCCGGCAACGACCTCGATGACTTCCTGAACGATCCGCCGAAGGGACTCGACGCGCCCGTCTTCCAGTTCCTGCGGCGCATCGCCGGCTTTCCGAAGCCGATCGTCGCGGCGGTCGCGGGCACGGCGGTCGGCATCGGCACGACGATGCTCCTGCATTGCGACATCGTCTACGCGAGCCCGAACGCGAAGTTCTCGCTGCCGTTTTCGCAACTGGGGCTGTGTCCGGAAGCGGCGTCGAGCCTGCTGCTGCCGCGCACGGCGGGTTATCAGCGCGCGGCGGAAAAGCTCTTGCTGGGCGAAGCGTTCGACGTGAACGAAGCGATCGGCATGGGCTTCCTCAACGGCGCGATCGATGCCGCCGAACTCGACGCCTACGCGTTCGACAAGGCGAAGCGGCTCGCGCTCCTGCCGGCGTCGTCGCTGCGCGTGACCAAGTCGCTGATGAAAGGCGCGCACGCGCAGGAAGTGACCGCGCGCATGGAAGACGAAGCCGCGCATTTCTCGCGGATGCTCGTCGCGCCCGAAGCGCGCGAGGCGTTTCAGGCGTTCTTCGAGAAGCGCAAGCCGGACTTCAGTAAGTTCGAATAGCTCGGATAGTTCGAATAGCGCGCTTCACTCGACATCGTATTCGACGAAGCTGTTCTCGCGCGCGAAGCTGACGAGCCGCAGGCCCGCCTGCTTCGCGATCGAAATGGCGAGCGAGGTCGGCGCGGAAATCGTCGCGATCATCGGCACGCCGACGCGCGCCGATTTGCGCACGAGTTCATAGCTCGCGCGGCTCGACAGGAACACGAAACCTTGCGTCGTGTCCTCGCGGCGCAGGATCAACTGGCCGATGAGCTTGTCGAGCGCGTTATGCCGCCCGACGTCCTCGAAGGCGTAGCGCACCGCGCCGTTTTCGTCGCACCACGCGGCGGCGTGCAGACCGCCCGTCAGCTTCGTCAATTGCTGATGCGCGGGCAATTCGCGCGCGGCGCGTTCGATCGCATCGGACGCGAGACGATTCAGAAAGCCGGTCTCCGGCACGCGTTCCGGCTGAAGATCGAGCAAGTCGATGCTTTCGATGCCGCACACGCCGCATCCGGTGCGCCCGGCGAGCGCGCGCCGCTTGTCCTTCAGCGACGCGAAAGCCTGCTGCACGACCTGCAGATGCACTTCCGCATGCGGCAACGCGACGCCGTCATCCCGCAAATAAACCTCGATATCGTGGATATCGCTGCCGCGCTCAACTATGCCTTCCGTCATCGAAAAGCCCACTGCGAACGCTTCGAGATCGCGTGGCGTGCACATCATCACCGCGTGCGAAATGCCGTTGAAAACCAGCGCGACGGGCCATTCCTGACCGACGTTGTCAGCGGCGATCGCAACTTCGTTCTTGCGATGCCTGCGCACCTGGCGCTCGACGAAGCCGGGTTGGTCGTCGGTTTCGAGTTGTTCCACTTCAATGCTCCTGACCGCTCACTTCGAGTAAAGTCGGGTATGTGACTTGCTGCCAAAAGTTGCTGTCCGCACGCATCGCGACGCGAACAGCGGCTAGATTGCAATGGTTCCAGCCAGATCCAAGGCCCTACAATAACTTAAGCGGGCATCGCGCGCCGCGCCGCCCGCTTCAATCCAACGAGGCTTCGCTATGGGACTTTACGACGCCGCGCGTCTCTTCGGATTCGAAGTCGAATCCTCTGACAATCTGCGCTTCATTCCGCTTGCCGTGCGCTTCAATCTCGACCGCTTCGGCATGCGCATCTCGCTTGACCAATGGCAGCAGCTTCCTTACGAAGATCGCGCGTTGCTGGCGCGCTTTCCGATCGAAGAAGAGGCCGAGCTCGAGAAGAACTTCGACCTCGCGCTTGAAGAGATGCTGAAGACGCACGCCAATGCCGCGCCCGAAAAGATCGAACGCGACCCCGATCCGGTGTGGATGCACGCCGATGCCGTGCCGGAAACCGTGATCCGTCAAAGCAGCCTCTCCGGGATCAGCGCGCCGAGTCTCGATCGCTGGGGCCAACTCGATCGTTTCCAGCGTTACGCGCTCGCGAAACTCTCGCGCAACACGGACAAGGTCAATCACGATTTCCTTCCCGCGATGAAAGAGTTCGGTCTCACGGAGTGAGCACGCGGCTCGCAAACGTTAAGCAACCGCTTTAATCAGATTATTTGCGGGTGAGCCCTAAATGTCGGGCGAGAGGCGCCGTTAATGGACGTTATCCATTAATCGGGCGTGGAGCCGTTCGCCACGCCGCGCATTGCGTTCGATGTGCGCGCATCAAAGGGATTAGCCCGCTCTTCATGACTCGATTCCTCTCCAGAGGTTTGCTCGTCAACATTGCCGTCGTGCTGGCCGCGCTCGGCGCCAACGCGTTCGTCGCCTGCGAGCGGATCGGCGGTCTGCGTGAAAGCGACGCGCGCACCTTGCGCTCGATGAGCCTGCTGCGCGACCTCGCGAACTATCGCAGCACGCTCGGCGAATCGCTGACGCAACTGAGCCGCTTCGAAGCCACCGGCATCGCGGAAACCGCAGCGGGCCATCAGGAACGCGTGGCGCATCTCGACGCGCTCGAAAGCGGCCTGCGCGCGCAGTTCGAAATGGAGCCCGGCATGATGGGCGCATTCGATGCGCTCGCCGCCCGCGCCGCCGTCATGCGGCACGACGCCGACGTCGCCTTCGAGCGCGCGAAGAACGCGAGCCCCGACGCGTCCCGCGCATGGGCCGATGCGGCGTTCGTTACGCTCGGCGAGGATCAGCAAGGCGTCGACGACGAGCTCGCGGCGGTGCGCTCGCGCATCGACAACGCGACGATCGGCGCGCTCGATCAGTCCGCGCGGGCGTCGAGCGGCGCCATGCTGCTGCTCGTCTTCACGATGCTCGCGGGCAGCGCCGTGCTGATCTGGCTCTTCGCGAGCCGCGAGCGGCAATCGCGCGAGAAGCTCGGCGCGGCGCGCGCGCGACAGCGCAGCAACGAGCGCTTTCGCGGCATGTTCGAGGCGCATCCGGTGCCGATGTGGATCGTCGATAGCGAGACGATGCGCTTCGTTGCCGTGAATCAGGCCGCGATCGAACACTTCGGCTTCAACGAGCCGGAGTTCATGAACATGACGCTGCGCGATCTGCATCATGCGGACGACTTCGACAGCTTCGCCGCGCGTCTTGCGCGCAGCGGCGGCGAAGGCGGCGAGCGGGGCGAGCGCGCTCAGTCGGGACGAGGTTCGGCGGGCGTCTGGCGCTATCGCTGCAAGGACGGATCGATCGTGGGCGCGGACGTGTCGCATCACTCGCTCATCTACTCGAGCCGGCCGGGCATCTTCATGCTGGCGAACGACGTGACCGACCGCATCAACGCGGAAGCCGAAGCGCGCCGCTCGAACGAGATGCTCGAAGCGGTCATCGACAACATTCCGCAGCGCGTGTTCTGGAAGGACCGCGAACTGCGCTATCTCGGCTGCAACAATGCGTTCGCGCGCGACGCGGGTCTCGCGTACAACGAGCAGGTCATCGGCAAGACGGATTTCGACTTGCCGTGGAGCGCGCTCGCGGATCTGGTGCGCGCGGACGACGAAGAGGTCATCGTCACGACCGTGCCGAAGATGCATCACGAGCGCGACATCGTGATGGGCGACCAGTTGCGCACCGTCGTTTCGAGCAAGCTGCCGTTGCTCGACGGCGAAGGGCAGACCATCGGCGTGCTCGGTTCGTATCACGACGTCACCGATCACAAGCGCGCCGAACTCGCGCTGCGTCTGCAAAGCCGCGCGCTGGACGCGAGCGTGAACGCGATTCTGATCACCGGCGTCGTCGATGGCGCGAACGTGATCGAGTATGCGAATCCGGCGTTCAAGCGCATCACGGGTTATGACCCGAGCGAGGTCATCGGCCAGGATTGCCGCTTCCTGCACGGCCCGGACGGAGATCAGGAAGGGCTCACGTCGATCCGCCGCGCCCTCGATGCGAACATGGAAGCGAGCGTCGTCGTGCGCAACTATCGCAAGGACGGCGCGCTCTTCTGGAACCAGCTCTTCGTCGCGCCGGTGCCGAACGCGCAGGGCATGACCACGCATCACATCGGCATCATCAACGACGTGACCGATCTGATGCGCTATCAGGAAGAGCTCGAATATCAGGCGAATTACGACACGCTCACGCGCCTGCCGAATCGCAATCTGCTGAAAGATCGCCTGCAGCACGCGATAGAAACGGCGCGGCGGCGCGATGCGAAGATCGCAGTCGTGTTCATGGATCTCGACGGCTTCAAGAACGTCAACGACAGTCTCGGCCACAGCGTCGGCGACCGTCTGCTTGCGGTGATCGCGGAGCGGCTCGCGCGCTCGGCGCGTACGAGCGATACGGTCGCGCGTCACGGCGGCGACGAGTTCGTCGTCGTGCTGCCGGACATCACCGACGAAGCCGGTCTCATCGTGTGGATGGAGCGCACGCGCGCGGCGATCTCCGAACCGGTGTGGATCGACGACACCGAGCTGTATGTCGGCTGCAGCATGGGCGCGAGTCTTTATCCGCAAGACGGCGACGACGCCGAAACCGTGATGAAGAAGGCCGACCTCGCGATGTATCGCGCGAAGGACATGGGCCGCAACAACTATCAGTTTTATCAGCCGGAGATGAACGCGAGCGTCGGCGCGCGCATGAATCTCGAACGGCGCTTGCGGCGCGCGCTGCGCGACGGCGAATTCCTGCTGCACTATCAGCCGCAGGTCGACATGTCGACGCGTCAGATCGTCGGCATCGAAGCGCTCGTGCGCTGGCACGACCCCGAGCAAGGGCTCGTGTCGCCGGCGTCGTTCATTCCGGTGGCGGAGGAGAGCGGGCTGATCGGACCGCTTTCCGAATGGGTGCTGCGCGAAGCGTGCCGGCAGAACAAGGCGTGGCAGGATGCGGGGCTGCCGCCGGCGCGCGTGTCGGTGAACTTGTCGGCGCGGCATTTCCAGCAGCGTGACATCGCCCGGCTCGTGACTTCGGTGCTCGAAGAGACGGGCCTTGCGCCGCGCTATCTCGAACTCGAACTCACCGAAAGCGCGATCATGCGCAACGCCGAGGAAGCGATCACGATGCTCTCGGAGCTATCGGCGCTCGGCATCGGTATTGCAATCGACGACTTCGGCACCGGCTATTCGAGCCTGTCGTATCTCAAGCGCTTTCCGGTGCATCGGCTGAAGATCGATCGCTCGTTCGTCGCGGATATCGGCTCGTCGGGCGACGATGAAACCATCACGTCGGCGATCATCGCGCTCGCGCATTCGCTCGAGATGCAGGTGATCGCGGAGGGCGTCGAAACGCACGCGCAGCACGATTTCCTGCGCGAGCGCGATTGCGACGAAATGCAGGGCTACCTTTTCTCGCGCCCGATGCCGCACGAGGCGATTCCGGGCCTTTTGCAGCAGGGCGTGCTGCCCCACTAATCGATTTTTATCAGTCCAGCGACGGCAGCACGCGCGGGCGGCGATCGCGGTCAGTCGCGACGTAGGTGAGCGTCGCTTCCGTCACCTTGACGACTTCTTCGGCGAGGCTCATGCGCTGCGCCCAGACTTCGACCGACACCGTGATGGACGTGTTGCCCGTCTTGACGATGTCGGCGTAAAAGCTCAGCAGATCGCCGACGAAAACCGGGTGCTTGAACAGGAACGAATTCACGGCGACGGTCGCGACGCGGCCGTTCGCGCGGCGGCTCGCCGGAATGGAGCCGGCGATATCGACCTGCGCCATGATCCATCCGCCGAACACGTCGCCGTGGACATTGGCGTCGGCGGGCTGCGGCACGACGCGCAGCGCGACGTGTTTCTCAGGAAGATTGGGATGGTCGGTCATGGGAGGCGTTCCGGTTTGCAAGGCGGCGCGAAGGCTGGCGCGCGTGAGCGGCCTCTTGAACCTTCTGCGACAATGCCTATTTATGAATGAGCCCGATTGCGCGCGACGTCGCGCCAGGGGCTTGCAGCAAATTGTACGGGAAAGCATCCAGACGAAGTTGCGCCCGTTTCGACGATAAAAACCTTCCCCACGCCGCGCCCGACTCCATTCGCGCGACGCGCTCGAACGATACGAACTCATGCGCCGCTTCCCGAACGCAGAGCCCGGGCCCGCGCAGCAAGGCCCGCGCAACGACTGGCAGACGATCCGCTCGCTGCTGCCTTATCTCACGACGTACAAATGGCGCGTCGCGTTCGCGCTGACGTGCCTCATCGGCGCGAAGGTCGCGAACCTCGGCGTGCCGATCGTGATGAAGCGCATCGTCGACGGCCTCGCTTCCGTGCAGCATCTCACCGCGCTCGGACGCGCGAACGATTCGCCGGGCATCGTGCTGATCGGCGGAATCGGGCTGCTCGTCGTCGCGTATGCGGCCGCGCGGCTTTCTACGTCGCTCTTCACCGAGTTGCGCGAACTGCTCTTCGCCAAGGTCACGGAAAGCGCCGTGCGGCAACTCGCGCTGCAAGTGTTCCGGCATCTGCATTCGCTGTCGCTGCGCTTTCATCTGGAGCGACAGACGGGCGGCATGTCGCGCGATATCGAACGCGGCACGCGCGGCATCCAGCAGCTCGTTTCGTATTCGCTCTACAGCATTCTGCCGACGCTCGTCGAGGTCGGGCTCGTGCTCGCGTTCTTCGTGACGAAGTACGAGGCGTATTACGCGATCGTCACGTTCATCGCGCTCGTCACGTATATCGTGTTCACGGTGAAGGTGACGGAGTGGCGCACGCACTTTCGCCGCACGATGAACGATCTCGATTCGAAAGCGAATTCGCGCGCGATCGATTCGCTGCTCAACTACGAGACCGTGAAATACTTCGGCAACGAAGAGTGGGAAACGCGCCGTTACGATGAAAATCTTCAGCGCTATCGCGCGGCCGCGATCAAGTCGCAGCGCTCGCTGTCGATGCTCAACTTCGGGCAGCAGACGATCATCGGCGTGGGGCTTGTTTTCATCCTCTGGCGCGCGACGCAGGGCGTGATGGCGGGGCGTCTGACGCTCGGCGATCTCGTGCTCATCAACACCTTCATGTTGCAGTTGTACATTCCGCTGAATTTTCTCGGCGTCGTGTATCGCGAACTGAAGCAGGCGCTGACCGACATGGATCGCATGTTCACGCTGCTCGGCGCGGGCCGCGAAGTGCCCGATGCGCCGAACGCGCCCGCGCTTGCCGTGCGCGGCGGCGAAGTGCGCTTCGAGAACGTGAGCTTCGCGTATGAGAAGGCGCGGCCGATCCTGCATGGCGTCGATTTCACGATTCCCGCGGGCACGACGACGGCGGTCGTCGGACACAGCGGCTCGGGCAAATCGACGCTCGGCCGGCTGCTCTTTCGCTTCTACGATCTCGATCGCGCGCAGGGCGGCAGCATTCGCATCGACGGGCAGGACATTCGCGACGTCACACAGGATTCGTTGCGCGCGGCGATCGGCATCGTGCCGCAGGACACCGTGCTCTTCAACGATTCGATCTATTACAACATCGCGTACGGGCGTCCTTCGGCGAGCCGCGACGAAGTGATCGCGGCGGCGCGCGCGGCGCATATCCACGATTTCATCGAGGCGTTGCCGGCGGGCTATGACACGGCCGTCGGCGAGCGTGGATTAAAGCTGTCGGGTGGCGAGAAGCAGCGCGTCGCGATCGCGCGCACGCTGCTCAAGAATCCGCCGATTTTGATCTTCGACGAAGCCACGTCCGCGCTCGATTCGAAGTCCGAGCGCGCGATTCAGCACGAACTCGACTCGATCGCGCGCGAGCGGACGACACTCATCATCGCGCATCGGCTATCGACGGTCGTGCATGCGCAGCAGATCATCGTGATGGATCACGGGCGCATCGTCGAGCGTGGCACGCATGCGGAGTTGCTGCGTGCGGGCGGGCTGTTCGCGCAGATGTGGGCGCTTCAGCAACAGCGCGCCGCCAGCTCCGGCGAAGGAGAGGCGGCGCTGGCGACACTGGGCGAATGACGCGCTGTCCTCACTCCATCGCGTGCGCGCCGCCGATGGCGACGCCATCGTGCGATTGCGAAGCCGTCGACGACCAGCGCAGCCACTGACCGCGCAGCGCGAAGAGCGCGCCGAACGCGCACGTTGCGAGCACGCCGAACGTGGCGAAGCCCATTTGATAGCTGCCCGTGCTTTCCTTCGCGATGCCCATGATGACCGGCAGATAGAACCCGCCGATACCGCCCGCTGCGCCGACGATTCCCGACAGCAATCCCGTCTTGCCCTTCCAGCGATGCGGGACGAGCTGGAACGTCGAGCCGTTGCCCAGGCCGAACGCGATATACAGGCAGATGAGAATCGCGAGACCGCCCGCGACCGGCGGCATCCAGATCGCGAACGCGAAGTCGCCGATGGCGATGGCCGCGAGCAGCACGAGCAGCGCACGCACGCCGGTCACGCGATCGGCGACATAACCGCCGAACGGACGCACGATCGCGCCGAGAAACGCGAGCAGCGACATGAAGAGGCCGGCTTCGAGCTTCGGCATCTGATAAAGCGAGGTAAGCAGCAGCGTCACATACGACGACATGCCGACGAAACCGCCGAACGTGATGCTGTAAATGAGCATGATGACCCACGTATCGCGCTCGCCGAGCACCGACCGATAATGCCGCGGCAGCACCGCGATCGCAATGAGCGCGCCGATCACCGGCAAGAGCAGCACGCCCGCCTTGCCGCCGCCGAACACGCCCGCGTTGACCGCGAGCACCAGCACGATCAGGCTCACGAGCGTCACCGCGAAGCTCGACAGCGCGCGCATCGTGCTGCCGGTTTTCACGCCGGCATCGGACGCCCATGCGAAGAGCGCGACGCCCGTAATCGCGAGCAGCGGCAGCGCGGCGGCGGTCGACATCTGCCAGCCGAAGGCATCGGCGAGATGCGGGAACAGGAAGCCGTCGAGCACCGCGCCGATGTTGCCTGCCGCGGCGAGTCCGAGCACGAGGCCCTGCACCTTCGGCGGATAGTTGCTGCCAGCCATCGGCAACGCGACGGCGAAGCTCGCGCCGCCCATGCCGAGGAACACGCCGAGCACAAGCAACACCGCATACGACGGCACGCCGGGCATGAGCGGCAGCACGATCGACGGAATCGACGAGAGCAGGACGCCCATCAGCGCGACGCGCCGTCCATCGGTCGATTGATAGAGGTTGCCGAGCGTCACGCGCAGAATGGCGGCGGCCAGCACCGGCACCGCGACGAGAAAGCCTTGCTGCGCGGCGGACATCGTCACGTCGCGTCCGATGAACGGCGCGAGCGGCCCAAACAGTACCCAGACGGTAAAGCCCGTATCGAAGTAGAGGAAGCAGGCGAGGAGCGAGCGCCAGTTGCCGCTCTTGAGCGATGCGATCAGATTGGACATTGCGGGTTCCGTATATGCGCGTGCTGCCGAATGAGCACGCGACGGCCCCGAAAATTGCAAGCATCATGCCAATGGAATGCATATTTACCGATGCGCCGGGTAGCGCAAGGGTCGGCGAGGGATCAGAGCACGCGTGAGGTTCCGCGTCCCGCAAACCGACAGCACCGCGTCCGTGCGTGACCGCATGCGAATGGTGCGCCGCGCCTTCGCACGGCTCATGCGCCGGCTAGAATGCGTTCTTTGCCAAGGAAGCGCCGCGCGCGCCCGAGAAACGCATGGAACTGAAATGGCTGGAAGACTTCGTGTCGCTCGCGGAGACGCGCAGCTTCAGTCGATCCGCCGAGCTTCGGCACATCACGCAGCCCGCGTTCTCGCGACGCATTCAGGCGCTCGAAGCGTGGCTCGGCACGGAACTCATCGACCGGTCGGTGTATCCGACGCGCCTCACGCAAGCCGGCAACGTGTTCTACGAGCAGGCGCTCGCGATGCTCTCGCAGTTCCACGAAGCGCGCACGCTATTGCGCGGACAAGGCGGCGTGCCGTCGGCGACCATCGAATTCGCCGTGCCGCACACGCTTTCGCTCACGTATTTTCCGCGCTGGCTCGAACACATCGAGGCGCGGCTCGGACGCATCCGCACGCGGCTGCGCGCGCTCAATGTGCACGATGCGGTGCTGTCGCTCGTCGAAGGCGGTGTCGATCTCGTGATGGGCTATCACCATCCGAGTCATCCGGTTGCGCTCGATCCCGCGCGCTACGACATGCTCACGCTCGGCGCCGAACCGATCAGCCCGTTTTCCGCCGTGACCAAAGGCGGACGCGCGCGCTTCACGCTGCCCGCGACGGCCGAATCGCCGGTGCCGTATCTGTCGTACACGCCTAATGCGTATCTCGGGCGCATGACGGAAGTCATCATCGCGACCGCGCCGACGCGCCTCTATCTCGACAAGGTCTATGAAACCGACATGGCCGAAGGTCTGAAAGCGATGGCGCTCGCCGGTCATGGCGTCGCGTTCCTGCCGCACAGCGCTGTCGAGGATGCAGTGGAAGAAGGGCGGCTCGTGCGCCTCGATCGCGGCACGCGCGGCACGCCCGCCGGCCAGTTCACGCTGACGATGGAAATCCGCCTTTATCGCGACAAGCTCGCAGCGCAGGGCGAAGAGCCGCGACAGGCATTGATGCGCGCGCTATGGGACGCGGTCGGTGAGGAATTGCTGAAGGCGCAGCCGGAGAAGCCCGCGGCATAAGGCTCGGCGACGTTATGCAAGTTTTGCATGACGGGATAAGGAAACGGCATTGGATTTGGAAACGACGTTTTTCGACAATGAGCGAATTCCTTCACCGCTGGAGCATCAATGTCTGCCTCGAAGCAACCTGTGCAAGCGCCGGACGCAAAACACGCTATCCCGTCGTATCTCCATGCCGATGATCTCGGTCCCTGGGGAAACTATCTGCAACAGGTCGATCGCGTTGCCCCGTATCTCGGTTCTCTCTCCCGCTGGCTCGAAACCCTCAAGCGCCCGAAGCGCATTCTCGTCGTCGATTGCCCGATCGAGCTGGATAACGGCACCGTCGCGCATTTCGAGGGTTATCGCGTGCAGCACAACACGTCGCGCGGTCCCGGCAAGGGTGGCGTGCGTTACCACCAGGACGTGACGCTCTCCGAAGTGATGGCGCTGTCCGCGTGGATGTCGGTGAAGAACGCGGCGGTAAACGTGCCGTACGGCGGCGCGAAGGGCGGCATTCGTGTCGATCCGCGCACGCTGTCGCGTGGCGAACTGGAACGCGTGACGCGTCGCTATACGAGCGAGATCGGCATCATCATCGGGCCGAACACGGACATTCCCGCGCCGGACGTGAACACGAACGAGCAGATCATGGCGTGGATGATGGACACCTACTCCATGAACCAGGGCCAGACGGCAACCGGCGTCGTGACCGGCAAGCCGATTTCGCTCGGCGGCTCGCTCGGCCGCAAGGAAGCGACGGGGCGCGGCGTGTTCGTCGTCGGCACGGAAGCGGCGCGGCGCATCGGCATGGAGATCGAAGGCGCGCGCATCGCGGTGCAGGGCTTCGGCAACGTCGGCGGCATCGCGGCCAAGCTGTTCCAGGAAGCGGGCGCGAAGGTCATCGCCGTGCAGGATCACACGGGAACGATTCATAACTCGAAGGGCATCGATACCGTCGCGCTGCTCGATCACGTCGCGAAGAACGGCGGCGTGGGCGGCTTCGCGGGCGCGGATCCGGTACAGGCGGAAGAATTCTGGATGATCGAAAGCGACATCCTCATTCCGGCCGCGCTGGAAAACCAGATCACCGAGAAGAACGCGTCGAAGATCCGCACGAAGATCGTCGTCGAAGGCGCGAACGGCCCGACCACGACCGCGGCCGACGACATCCTCAACGACAAGGGTATCCTCGTGATCCCGGACGTGATCGCGAATGCGGGCGGCGTGACCGTGTCGTACTTCGAATGGGTGCAGGACTTCTCGAGCTTCTTCTGGACCGAGGACGAGATCAATCAGCGTCTCGAGCGCGTGATGCGCGAAGCGTTCGCGGGCGTGTGGCAGGTCGCGAGCGAGCACAAGGTATCGGTGCGCACGGCGGCGTTCATCGTCGC
Organism: Caballeronia sp. ATUFL_F1_KS39; assembly: GCF_023630985.1. Taxonomy (NCBI): domain Bacteria; kingdom Pseudomonadati; phylum Pseudomonadota; class Betaproteobacteria; order Burkholderiales; family Burkholderiaceae; genus Caballeronia; species Caballeronia sp. ATUFL_F1_KS39. The sequence goes on from NZ_JALQDZ010000001.1 coordinate 400,080, forward strand.
GTGTACGCGCATTCTGCAGGCGCGCGAGATGCGCGGGCTGTATCCCTGATTCGGTGTCAGGCGGTCGTGCCCTTTAATTGATTGCGGGCGGCATTTCATTCGGAATGCCGCCCGCATTTGCATGAAAGCGACAAGTCGGCCGACTCGCTGCATTCGGTCAAGCATGGTCACAAAAACGCCAGTAATATGCGCGGTCGCACCGGGTTGCACCCTTACGGCGACAGCGTCTCAGAAATAAGACGGTCGTGGGTTAACAATCATTCTTTCAGAATAATTACCCTGCTAAACTTGCCCCGGTTTTTCGCCACAGGAGATCGAACACATGAAGGTTAAAAAGGCTGCGCTGCTCGTCGCCGCGCTCGGGTTTCTCGCCACCGGCGCATACGCTCAAGACGCCGGCACGCTGAAGAAAATCAAGGACACGGGCGTGATCTCGCTGGGGCATCGCGAATCGTCCATTCCGTTTTCCTACTATGACGACAAGCAGCAAGTCGTCGGCTACTCGCATGAGTTCGCGCTGAAGGTCGTGGACGCGGTCAAGCAGAAGCTCGGCATGTCCGACCTGAAGGTGAAGCTCACGCCGATCACTTCGCAGAACCGCATTCCGCTCGTGCAGAACGGTACCGTCGATATCGAGTGCGGCTCGACGACGAACAACGCCGAGCGTCAGCAGCAAGTTTCCTTCTCGAACACGATCTTCGTGATCGGCACGCGCCTCATGACCAAGAAGGATTCGGGCGTGAAGGACTGGGCCGACCTGAAGGGCAAGACCGTCGTGACGACCGCCGGCACCACGTCCGAGCGCCTGCTTCGCAAGATGAATCAGGACAAGAACATGGGCATGAACATCATCAGCGCGAAGGATCACGGCGAGTCGTTCCTGACGCTGTCGACCGGCCGCGCCGTCGCGTTCATGATGGACGATGCGCTGCTCGCGGGCGAGCGCGCGAAGTCGAACAACCCGAACGATTTCGTGATCGTCGGTGCGCCGCAATCGCATGAAGCGTACGGCTGCATGATCCGCAAGAACGATCCGGAGTTCAAGAAGGTCGTCGACGACGCGATCGCCAAGGTCGAAACCTCGGGCGAAGCGGACAAGATCTACAAGAAGTGGTTCGAAAGCCCGATTCCGCCGAAGGGTCTCAACCTCAACTTCCCCGAAAGTGAAGACATGAAGGCTCTCTACAAGAGCCCGAATGACAAGGCAATCGACTAACCGGTTCGGTAATCGAACAGACGAAACGGAAGGAGCTTGCTTCTTCCGTTTCTTTTTGGAGTGAGTCCATGTCTTATCACTGGAACTGGGGCATCCTGCTGAGTCCGGTTTCGACCGGCGAGCCCACCACCTATCTCGGCTGGCTGATTTCCGGCTTCTGGGTGACGATCACCGTGTCGCTCGCGGCCTGGGTGATCGCGCTCGTGGTCGGCTCGTTGTTCGGCATCTTGCGCACGGTCCCGAATCGCACGCTGGCGGGCATCGGCACCGTCTACGTCGCGATCTTCCGCAACATTCCGCTGATCGTGCAGTTCTTCGTCTGGTATCTCGTGATACCGGAATTGCTGCCGCCTTCCATCGGCAACTGGTTCAAGCAACTGCCGCCCACCGCGCAGTTCTTTTCGTCGTCGATCATCTGTCTCGGGCTTTTCACTGGCGCACGCGTGTGCGAGCAGGTGCGCTCGGGCATCAACGCGCTGCCGCGCGGACAGCGCAACGCGGGTCTCGCGATGGGCTTCACGCAATGGCAGACGTATCGCTACGTGCTGATGCCGGTCGCGTACCGCATCATCGTGCCGCCGCTCACGTCCGAGTTCCTCAACGTGTTCAAGAACTCGGCGGTCGCGTCGACCATCGGTCTGCTGGATCTGTCCGCTCAGGCGCGCCAGCTCGTCGATTACACGGCGCAGACGTATGAATCGTTCATCGCGGTGACGATCGCCTACATGCTCATCAACCTCGTCGTGATGCAACTGATGCGCTGGGTCGAGGCGAAGACGCGGTTGCCTGGCTACATCGGAGGCAAATAAATGCATCAGTTCAACTGGAGCGGTGTGCTCGCGTCGTGGCCCACGCTGATGACGGGCGCGAAGATCACGCTGCAGATCACCGTGCTCGCCATCGTGGTCGGCATCATCTGGGGCACGATTCTCGCGCTGTTCCGCCTTTCGGGCGTGAAGCCGCTGCAATGGTTCGCGAGCGCGTACGTGACGCTGTTCCGCTCGATTCCGCTCGTGATGGTGCTGCTGTGGTTCTTCCTGATCGTGCCGCAGCTGTTGCAAAACGTGCTCGGACTGTCGGCCGACATCGACATCCGTCTTGCCTCGGCGATGGTCGCGTTCTCGCTCTTCGAAGCCGCGTACTATTCGGAAATCATCCGCGCCGGCATTCAAGCGGTGCCGCGCGGTCAGGTGAACGCGGCGTTCGCGCTCGGCATGACCTACGGCCAGGCGATGAAGCTCGTCGTGCTGCCGCAGGCCTTCCGCGCGATGGTGCCGCTCTTGCTCACGCAGGCGATCGTCCTGTTTCAGGATACGTCGCTCGTCTACGTCATCAGTCTCGCGGACTTCTTCCGCACGGCGACGAACATCGGGGATCGAGACGGCACGTCCGTCGAAATGGTTCTGTTCGCGGGCGCGTGCTATTTCGTGATTTGCGTGGTGGCGTCGGCGCTCGTCAAAAGTCTTCAGAAAAAGGTCGCAAGATGATCTCTATCAAGAATGTTTCCAAGTGGTACGGGCAGTTCCAGGTGCTCACCGACTGCACGACCGAAGTGAAGAAGGGCGAGGTCGTCGTGGTGTGCGGCCCGTCGGGTTCGGGCAAGTCGACGCTCATCAAGACCGTGAACGGCCTGGAGCCGTTCCAGAAGGGCGAAATCACGATCAACGGCCAGTCGCTGACGGACAAGAAGACGAATCTGTCGAAGCTGCGTTCGAAGGTCGGCATGGTGTTCCAGCACTTCGAGCTGTTTCCGCATCTGACGATCACGCAGAACCTGACGCTCGCGCAGATCAAGGTGCTCGGCCGTTCGAGCGACGAAGCCACGCAGAAGGGCATGAAGCTGCTGGATCGCGTCGGCCTGCGCGCGCATGCGGACAAGTTTCCGGGCCAGTTGTCCGGCGGTCAGCAGCAGCGCGTGGCGATTGCGCGCGCGCTGTCGATGGACCCGATCGCGATGCTCTTCGACGAGCCGACGTCCGCGCTCGATCCGGAGATGATCAACGAAGTGCTCGACGTGATGGTCGAACTCGCGCAGGAAGGCATGACCATGATGTGCGTGACGCACGAAATGGGCTTTGCGAAGAAGGTGGCGAATCGCGTGATCTTCATGGATCGCGGGCTCATCGTCGAGGACGACCAGAAGGAAGCGTTCTTCGCGAATCCGAAGTCGGATCGTGCGAAGGATTTCCTCGCGAAGATCCTGCACTGAGTCTCGGCTCGGCAAAGCAAAACGGCGCTTCCGAAAAGAAGCGCCGTTTTTTATTCGATCCCGAGTTCCGATTCCATCGCCGCTGTCGTCCGTATCTCGTCGATCTTCAGCGCGGATCCGATGCACGCCTTCGCGAGCGGCTCGGCCGCTTTCCTCGCCACTTCCTCCGGCACCGGAATATTCGTCGCGCGGGCGAGATCGCCGCACTGGAACATCGCGAGATCGCCGGGGGCGAAGCGCGTCCAGATTTCGTTGTCGGTGAGCGGCGACGTCGCGATCACGGCGACGCGGTCTTCCGGCGTCGTGTACTTGGCGAAATCGATCGACATGTCGGCATCGATCAGATGCGCGGTCGAGAACGGCCAGCTACGCACCAGGTAGTACAAATGCGTCGAGCAGTGCGAGAAGAGCGCCTGCCCGTTCGACATCAGAAAGTTGAAGACGCCGTATTGCGTGATGTCGCGGGTGAGTTCGGCGAGCGCGTCGAACAGTTCGTCGAGCGGCGGCTGCGAGCACGGAAACGCGCGCCGCAAGCCTTGCAGGAGCGCGCAGAAGGCAAGCTCGCTGTCCGTCGTGCCGACCGGCTGATATACGCCGGTGAGTTCGGGTGCGTGGCCTTTGAGGTCGCCGTTGTGCGCGAAGATCCAGTGCCGGCCCCACAGTTCGCGCATGAACGGATGGCAGTTCTCGAGCAGGATATGCCCCTGCGTCGCCTTGCGGATATGCGCGATCGTGTTCTTCGACTTGATCGGATAGCGCTTCACCATGTCCGCGAGCGGCGAACTGGCGGACGACTGATGATCGATGAAAAGCCGGCACGCCTTGTCCTCGAAAAACGCGATGCCCCAGCCGTCGGCATGATGATCGGTGACGCCGCCGCGCGCCGCGAAACCGGTGAACGAGAACGTCACGTCGGTCGGTTCGGCGCAGTTCATTCCGAGAAGTTGGCACATGATGCTGAGGCGGTCGGCTTTTGGCCTGTTGTTACAATACGTCCGACAAGCATATCACCGAGACCGAATCGAAAAAAACGCGCAAACGCTCGTCGATGCGCGCGTTGTGGAAATTCCACGGCGATTTTTTCCGGTCCTTGCGTGGACTTGCGCCATTCCAACGTTCCCCGTCATCTCGCCATGTCCGCTACTTCATCCTCGCCCAATTCGCTCACGATCGCGCGTCCCGACGACTGGCATCTGCACGTGCGCGACGGCGCGACGCTCGCGGCCGTCCTGCCGCACACGGCGCGCCAGTTCGGCCGCGCAATCATCATGCCGAATCTGAAGCCGCCCGTGACGACGACGGAAATGGCCGCGGCCTATCGCGAGCGCATTCTGGCGGCGCTTCCGAAGGGCGCGCGCTTCGAGCCGTTGATGACGCTCTATCTCACCGACAACACGCCGCCCGACGAAATCCGCCGCGCGAAGGAAAGCGGCTTCGTGCATGGCGTGAAGCTGTATCCGGCGGGCGCGACGACCAATTCCGACGCAGGCGTGACGGATCTGCTCGGCAAATGTGCGAAAACGCTCGAAGCGATGCAGGAAGTCGGCATGCCCTTGCTGACTCACGGCGAAGTGACCGATAGCGACATCGACGTGTTCGATCGCGAGAAAGTGTTCATCGACCGCGTGATGACGCCGCTGCGCCGCGATTTTCCCGCGCTGAAAGTCGTGTTCGAGCACATCACGACGAAGGACGCCGCCGATTACGTGCGCGACGCGGACGGCGAGATCGGCGCGACGATCACCGCGCATCACCTGCTGTACAACCGCAACATCATGCTGGTCGGCGGCATGCGTCCGCATTACTACTGCCTGCCGGTGCTGAAGCGCGAGACGCATCGCGTGGCGCTCGTCGAAGCGGCGACGTCGGGCAATCCGCGCTTTTTCCTCGGCACGGACAGCGCGCCGCATCCGAAGGGCTTGAAGGAGCACGCGTGCGGTTGCGCGGGTTGCTACACGGCGCTGCACGCGCTCGAACTCTATGCGGAAACCTTCGACAAAGCCGGCGCGCTCGACAAGCTCGAAGGCTTCGCGAGCTTCCACGGCGCGGACTTCTACGGTCTGCCGCGCAGCAAGGAATCGGTGACGATCGAGCGCGGTTCGTGGACGTTGCCCGCCGAATTCACCGCCGGCGATTCGACCGTCGTGCCGCTGCGTGGCGGCGAATCGATCGGCTGGCGTTTCGTGGACGCGCAGTAAGCACGCCGACGTGAGCGCGGGTTTCGCCGATATCGACTGGGCGCGGCCTTGGCTCGCGTCCATCGAAGCGCGCGGCAGGCGCTGGCAGACGGCGGCGCTCGCGGGTTACGACAACTATCTCGCGACATTGAACGACGACGCCACGGCCGCCGCGCAGGTCACGGGCCGCGGCAAGCCGCTTGCATTCATCGCGCAGGAAGCGCTGCCTTCGGGTGCGTCGTACGAAGGTCACATCGCGCAGACCGGCTGCGTGCCGACGCGCCACAATCTCCACGATTTCTTCAACGCCTCGATGTGGTTCGCGTATCCGCGCATCAAGGCGGCGCTCAACGCGCGGCAGGCCGAGCAGATCGATACGCTCGGCATCGGACCGACGCGCGGCGGCGTGCGCGACGCGCTCACGCTCTTCGATGAAAACGCGGCGTTCTTCGCCTGCGCCGATGCATCGCTTGGACGCGCGCTGCGCGGTTTCGGCTGGCGCACGCTCTTCGTCGGCGAGCGCGCGGCGTGGGGCACGCGCTGCGAGGCGCGCATTTTCGGGCACGCGTTGCTGGAAAAGCTCGTCGCGCCGTACAAGGCGTGTACGGGGCACGCGTGGATCGTCGATGTTCCCGCCGACTATTTTTCGCTCGACGATGCCGCGCGCCGCGCGTTCATCGACGGATGCGTGTCCGAACGGCTGAACGCCGCGCCGATCGACAGCCGCGCGTTCGCGCCGCTGCCGGTGCTGGGCGTGCCGGGCTGGTGGGACGCGAATGCATCGCCCGATTTCTACGACGACGTTTCCGTCTTTCGACCGGGCCGCCGATCGCGCGGATGCTAAAATGACGAGTTGCAAAGCGGGCCAGGCAATCGCGGCCTCCGAGGTGAAAGCCGAAGAGGGCGAGGAAAGTCCGGACTCCACAGGGCAGGGTGATGGCTAACGGCCATCCGTGGCGACACGCGGAACAGGGCAACAGAAAGCAAACCGCCGATGGCTCCGGGCGCAAGTCCGGAGATCAGGTAAGGGTGAAACGGTGCGGTAAGAGCGCACCGCGGACGTCGCGAGACGTTCCGGCACGGTAACCTCCACCCGGAGCAATTCCAAATAGGCAGGCGCGCATCTTCGCGATGCAGGACGGGGCCCCCGTTCGTCTGCGGGTAGGAAGCTTGAGCGCGTCAGTAATGACGCGTCTAGAGGAATGATTGCCACGCGCGTCGCTTTCGGGCGGCGCGTGCACAGAATCCGGCTTATCGGCCCGCTTTGTCGTCATTCAAAAGAGAAGAGCCGGCGTCTCGCGACGTCGGCTCTTTTCGTTTTTGCTTCCGATGAAACTTACGCTTCGACGATCTCGAACGAATGCGTCAGCTCCGCCGATTTCGCCAGCATGATCGACGCGGAGCAATATTTGTCGTGCGACAGGTTGATCGCGCGCTCGACGGTCGCCGGGTTCAGGTTCTTGCCCGTCACGGTGAAGTGAAAGTGGATCTTCGTGAAGACTTTCGGGTCTTCGCTCGCGCGGTCGGCCTTCAGCGTGACCGAGCAGCCCTGGATTTCCTGACGGCTCTTTTTCAGGATCATCACGACGTCGTAGGCGGTGCATCCGCCGGTGCCGAGCAGCACCATTTCCATCGGGCGCGGCGCGAGATTGCGGCCGCCGCCTTCCGGTGCGCCGTCCATGTTTACGAGATGGCCGCTTCCCGTTTCGGCGGCGAAGGCCATGCCGTCTTGTCCCATCCAGCTAACTTTGCATTCCATGCTCAGGCTCCAGCTGTTCAGCGCGTCGTTACAGAGGCTACATTGTAGCGGTTCGGAATTTTTCCACCGGTCGCTGCTTACGAGCATCTACCGGTTGACGAAGCGTAAATCGGCGCGGCGATTCTGATGCTGGCCGTGAGCGCGCCAGTCGAGGACGGGCTCTAAAGGCTCATCGCGACGGCGTCCAAGCAGTCGCGGCCCGTAAACATCTGAAAATAAAGGGCTTCGGGGGACCTGTCCATTGTGCTCAGATTCCATATTATGAAATCGTCTTCCACAATGCAAATCTTCTTGCTTTGCAGCATGACCGTGCCTATACTCGTTCCTGTCTCCTCCACCTCCTCCTTTGGTGGATTAAGCCCGAGCCAAGCTGCTCGGGCTTTTTTTCGTCCTCGCGCCTGTCGAAGCATTCTTTTGACGCGGCGACCAAATTCCCTTTATAATTCAAAGTTCTCTTCGCCACACGCCCGCGGAGAGAGGCTTGTGAGAGCCTGCACGCGCCCGGTTTCGACCTGAGCGCACTCATATAAGCAGGGCCGAACAAGACACAGTTCAAGGGCAGATCAATTTTTTGGATCGATCATGAAGACGTTTTCCGCAAAAGCCGAAGAGGTGACGCGCGAATGGTACGTGATTGACGCGACGGATAAGGTTCTCGGCCGTGTCGCCAGCGAAGTGGCACGCCGTCTTCGCGGCAAGCACAAGCCTGAATTCACTCCGCACGTCGACACCGGTGATTTCATCATCGTCGTCAATGCCGGCAAGTTGAAGGTCACCGGCAACAAGACCACGGACAAGAAGTACTATCGTCACTCGGGCTACCCGGGCGGCATCTACGAAACGACGTTCGGCAAGATGCAAGAGCGTTTCCCGGGCCGCGCGCTCGAGAAGGCTGTCAAGGGCATGCTTCCGAAGGGTCCGCTCGGCTACGCGATGATCAAGAAGCTGAAGGTCTACGCCGAAGCAACGCATCCGCATACGGCTCAACAGCCTAAAGCGCTCGAGATCTAAGGGGAGCCCACATGATCGGTAACTGGAACTACGGTACGGGCCGCCGCAAGAGCGCCGTCGCTCGTGTCTTCATCAAGTCGGGCAAGGGCGAAATCATCGTCAATGGCAAGCCCATCGCCGACTACTTCTCGCGTGAAACGTCGCTGATGATCGTGCGCCAGCCGCTCGAACTCACGAACCACGCCACCACGTTCGACATCAAGGTCAACGTCAACGGTGGCGGCGAGACGGGTCAAGCCGGTGCGGTTCGCCACGGCATCACCCGCGCGCTGATGGACTACGACGCTACGCTCAAGTCGCAACTGTCGAACGCAGGCTTCGTCACGCGTGACGCGCGTGAAGTGGAACGTAAGAAGGTCGGTTTCCACAAGGCACGCCGCCGCAAGCAGTTCTCGAAGCGTTAAGCGCTTCTTGCCGGACGGGTTCCGGCGAAGCTGCAAAAGCCGCCCGCACGCCCTGTGCAGGCGGCTTTTTTCGTTTTGGCGCGTTTGGGCTGGACCATGTCGAATTTTCATATAGCCCATTGATTCCATGGACATTCGGCACGATATTGAGATCAGCCCTACAATAGCGGCTAGAAGCTTAATTGGAGAATTCGAATGAGCGCTGTCAGCGACACCCCCACGACCGAAATGCCGATGCCGTTCGTCTTCACCGACGCGGCCGCGGAAAAGGTCAAGTCATTGATCGATGAAGAAGGCAATCCGGATCTGAAGCTGCGCGTGTTCGTGCAAGGCGGCGGCTGCTCGGGTTTCCAGTACGGTTTCACGTTCGACGAAGAAGTGAACGAAGACGACACCGTCATGGACAAGGCTGGCGTGCAGTTGCTCGTCGATTCGATGAGCTATCAGTATCTCGTCGGTGCGGAGATCGACTATAAGGACGACATCAACGGCGCCCAGTTCGTCATCAAGAATCCGAACGCCACGACGACTTGCGGTTGCGGTTCGTCGTTCTCGGTCTAAGCGTGCATTTCTGACGCTGAAGAAAACGGAGCCTCAGCGGCTCCGTTTTTTGTTAACGCGGATAAATCGCGCCGAGCACGCGCTCGCCCGCCGCGCCGGTCACCGCGGGCAGATTGCCCGGCTCGCGCGCGACACAGCGCATCGCGAGCCACGCGAAAGCAAGCGCTTCCACTTGTTGCGGCGGCACGCCGAGCGCCTCGGTCGTCATCACGGGAACGCCTGCGATTTTGCTGTCTTCGAGCGCCTGCTGGAGCATCTTCATCAACACAGGATTGCGTGCGCCGCCGCCGCACACGTACACGGCGCGCGTGTCCGGCGCGTGTCGCGCGATCTCGCGCGCGACGGTCGTCGCGGTGAGGGCCGTGAGCGTCGCCTGGACATCGGCGGGAGCGAGGTTCGCGAAGGCTGCGAGCTTCGCGTCCATCCACGCCGGATTGAACAGATCGCGCCCTGTGCTCTTCGGCGGCGCGAGGTCGAAAAACGGTTCGTCGAGCAGCGCGTCGAGAAGCGATTGATCGATTCGGCCTTTGGCTGCGAACTGCCCGCCGTCGTCATAGGCGCGCTGTGTGTGGCGCAAAGCCCATTCGTCGATCAGCGCGTTGGCCGGGCCGCAATCGAAGCCGCGCACGTCTCCGTTCGCCGCGAGAATCGTGATGTTGCTGATGCCGCCGAGGTTGCACACGACGCGCGTCTCGTTCTTTTCGCCGAACACGGTCGTGTGGAACGCCGGCACGAGCGGCGCGCCCTGGCCGCCCGCGGCGACATCGCGGCTGCGGAAATCGGCGACCACGTCGATGCTGGTCATCTCAGCGAGCAACGCCGGATTGTTGATCTGCCGTGTGTAGCCTTTGTCAGGCCGATGCCGCACCGTCTGGCCGTGCACGCCGATCGCGCGCACCTTCGTCGCCGAGCATCCGCTCATGCTCTGCAGTTCGTGGCAGCAGACGGCATAGCGTGTCGCGAGCGCATTCGCGGCGAGCGCTTCGCGTTCGAGTTCGTTGTCGCCGGGCGACTGCAATTCGAACAGCGCATCGCGCAAGCCTTTGGAAAAGGAGACATGCGCCTCGCCGAGCACGACGGGCGGCTTGCCCGTCGCGAACTGAACCGCGACACCATCGACGCCGTCCATGCTGGTTCCGGACATCAAACCGAAGTACACGCCGTCCGCCTTGCCGGTTTCGATTGCTTCGGTTTTCTTTCCCACGCTGATCTCCTCGTCGATGCCGATGTTGCCAATCAGCGGCGATTATCCGCGTTACGGGGCGAATCGTTAAGACGCGATTCCACACTCCTGAGCGCCGAATGCCGCGCAAAACCGCGCGATCAGACACGAAAGGGCGCGAATGCCCGCGTCATCGCGTAAAATCGTGAGCCTGAACAAGCAATTGCGCGCGATTTCGTCATTTTCCGCGCCCCACTTCTCGACGCGGCATCTGCGCAGGCCACGCCACCGCATCGCCGGTCATCGAACCCTTTTGACTTCACAAGCCGCAAGCATGACCACTGATTCCAACGCGCCCAGCTTCCCGATCACCGAAGATGTCAAAAGCGCGCTCGCCATCGCCAAGCGCGGCTGCGACGAACTGCTGATCGAAGACGAATTCGCGCAGAAGCTCGCGCGAAGCGCCGCGACGGGCAAGCCGCTGCGTATCAAGCTCGGCCTCGATCCGACCGCGCCCGACATTCACATCGGCCATACGGTCGTGCTGAACAAGATGCGCCAGTTGCAGGATCTCGGCCACCAGGTCATTTTTCTGATCGGCGATTTCACGTCGCTGATCGGCGATCCGTCTGGCCGCAACGCGACGCGCCCGCCGCTCACGCGCGAGCAGATCGAGATGAACGCGAAGACGTACTTCGAGCAGGCGGCGCTCGTGCTGGATCGCGAAAAGACCGAAATCCGCTACAACAGCGAATGGTCGATGCCGCTCGGCGCCGACGGCATGATCAAGCTCGCATCGCGCTACACGGTCGCGCGCATTCTTGAGCGCGAGGACTTCACGAAGCGCTTCCAGGGCGGCGTGCCCATTTCGATCCACGAATTCCTCTATCCGCTGATGCAGGGCTACGATTCGGTCGCGCTCAACGCGGATCTCGAACTCGGCGGCACGGACCAGAAGTTCAATCTGCTCGTCGGCCGCGAGTTGCAGAAGCAGTACGGCCAGGAACAGCAGTGCATTCTGACGATGCCGCTGCTCGAAGGTCTCGACGGCGTCGAAAAGATGTCGAAGTCGAAGAACAACTACGTCGGCATCAGCGAGAAGCCGACCGAGATGTTCGGCAAGCTGATGAGCATTTCGGACGTGCTCATGTGGCGTTACTTCGAACTGCTGTCATTCCGCCCGATGAGCGAAATCGAAGGCTACAAGCGCGAAGCCGAAGGCGGCCGCAATCCGCGCGACTTCAAGGTGATGCTGGCGCAGGAAATCGTCGCGCGCTTTCACTCGCCGGCGGATGCCGAGCGGGCGCTCGAAGACTTCAATCATCGCGCAAAGGGCGGCGTGCCCGACGACATTCCGACGGTCACGCTCGCAGGCGCGCCGGTCGCGATCGGCCAGCTGCTCAAGCAGGCGGGACTCGTGCCGTCGACGAGCGAAGCGCTGCGCAACATCGAGCAGGGCGGCGTGAAGATCGACGGCGCGACGGTCTCCGACAAGGGGCTGAAGGTCGAAGCGGGCGAGTTCGTCGTGCAGGTGGGCAAGCGCCGCTTCGCGCGCGTCACGCTGACGGCGTAAGCCGATGATCGCGCTCATTCAGCGTGTGAAGCGCGCCGATGTGCGCGTGGGCGAGCGTGTGACCGGCGCGATCGACGCGGGCCTGCTCGCGCTGGTCTGCGCCGAGCGCGGCGACAGCGAAGCCGCCGCCGACAAGCTGCTCGCGAAGATGCTCGGCTACCGCGTGTTCAGCGATGCAGCGGGCAAGATGAATCTCTCGGTGCAAGGCGTTGCCGGCGGCTTGCTGCTCGTCTCGCAGTTCACGCTTGCCGCCGACACGAACAGCGGCTTGCGCCCGAGCTTCACGCCCGCCGCGCCGCCCGACGAAGGCAAGCGGCTCTTCGATTATTTCGTGACGCAAGCGCGCGCGAAGCATCCCGTCGTCGAAACGGGCGAGTTCGGCGCGGAAATGCAGGTGTCGCTCGTGAACGACGGGCCAGTCACTTTCTGGCTTCAGGTACGACCATGACGACTCAGGTTCTCTTTATTCGACACGGCGAAACCGACTGGAACCGCATCAAGCGCATTCAAGGGCATATCGACATCCCGTTGTCCGAACATGGCTTTCTGCAGGCGGAACAGCTCGGCCGGCGTCTGGCGCACGACGGGCGCATCGACGCGGTCTATTCGAGCGATCTGCAACGCGCGCAGCAGACGGCGCGTCCGTTCGCGGATGCGCTCGGGCTCGACGTGCGGTTATCGGAGAACTTGCGCGAGCGTTTCTATGGCGCGTTCCAAGGCCACGACAGCGACGAGATCAACGACAAGTTTCCCGCCGAATATATCGAATGGCAGACGCGCGACCCCGGCTTCTCGCCACCCGGCGACGGTGAATCGCAGCGCGTGTTTTATCACCGCATCGTGCATGCGATGGAACCGATCGTCGCGGCGCACGCGGGCGGGCGCATCGCGGTCGTCGCGCATGGCGGCGTGCTCGATTGTGTGTACAGGTTCGCGATGAACCTGCCGTTGCAGGAGCCGCGCAACTGGCCGCTGCTCAATTGCAGCGTGAACGTGGTGGACTATGCCGATGGCGGCGCGAAGGTCGCGTCGTGGGGCGATATCGCGCATCTGTCGACGGACACGGACGACGACAATCTGCGCAAGCGGGCCTAGCCGTTGTTCGTATCCCAAAGATCCCGAATCGGCCCCGCATCCGGCGCAGCAAGACCGAAGTGCCGATACGTGAGCATCGTCGCGACCCGTCCGCGTGGCGTGCGCTGCAAAAAGCCCTGCTGAATCAGATACGGCTCCAGCACGTCCTCGATCGTGTCGCGCTCCTCGCCGATAGCCGCAGCGAGGTTATCCACGCCGACCGGCCCGCCATCGAACTTGTGCAGGATGGCTTCGAGCAGCTTGCGGTCCATCAGATCGAAGCCGACGGGATCGACGTCGAGCATTTTCAGCGCTTTGTCGGCGACGTCGGCGGTGATCATGCCGTTCGCCTTTACTTCGGCGTAATCGCGCACGCGGCGCAGCAGCCGGTTCGCGATACGCGGCGTGCCGCGCGAGCGCTTTGCGATTTCCAGCGCGCCTTCCGGCACGATCTCCGCCTTCAACAACGACGCGGATCGCGACACGATGCGCGCCAGTTCGCTCGCGTTATAGAACTCCAGCCGCGACACGATGCCGAAGCGGTCGCGCAGCGGGTTCGTCAGCATGCCCGCGCGCGTGGTCGCGCCGACTAGCGTGAACGGCTGCAGATCCAGTTTCACGCTGCGTGCGGCCGGCCCTTCGCCGATCATGATGTCGATCTGATAATCCTCGAGCGCCGGATACAGGATTTCCTCGACGACCGGCGAAAGCCGATGAATTTCGTCGATGAACAGCACGTCGTTCGCTTCGAGATTCGTGAGCAGCGCGGCGAGATCGCCCGCGCGCTCGAGCACCGGTCCCGACGTCTGCCGCAGATTCACGCCCATTTCCCGCGCGATGATGTGCGCGAGCGTCGTCTTGCCGAGACCCGGCGGCCCGAACAGCAGCACGTGATCGAGCGCTTCGGAACGGCGCTTCGCCGCCTCGATGAAGATTTCGAGCTGGCCGCGCGCCTTTTCCTGCCCGATGTATTCATCGAGCTTGTGCGGACGCAGTGCGCGCTCGAACGCTTCTTCGTTCGGCGAGACGGGCGAGGCCGAGATGACGCGTTCGGCGGCGAGTTTGTCGGTTTCGATCATCTTTCGATTGTACAGCGAGCTTTTGCGCGACGAAGCTGGCCGAATGGCCTAGGCTATCAGCCCTTCGAAAGCGCCTTCAACGCCAGCTTGATGCCCTCGGACACGCCCGTTCCGGCCGGCACGTTCTTGACCGCGGCGAGCGCTTCCTTCTCCGAATAGCCGAGCGCGAGCAGTGCGTTGAGAATGTCGGACGCGTGATCGGACTGCGAAACCGTGCCCGCGATCGCGCCGAGATCCGCGCCGAGCTTGCCTTTCAGTTCGAGCAGCAGGCGCTCCGCCGTCTTCTTGCCGATGCCCGGCACGCGCGTGAGGCGCGCGGCGTCCTGCGTCGTCACGGTTTGCGAGAGTTCGTGCACGCTCATGCCCGAAAGCACCGCGAGCGCCATGCGCGCGCCGATCCCGCTGATCTTCAGCAACTCGCGGAACGTCGAACGCTCCTGCGCGGTGAGAAAACCGTACAGCAGATGCGCGTCCTCGCGCACGATCAACTGCGTGAGCAGCACGACCTTCTCGCCGGCATTCGGCAGGTTGTAGAACGTGCTCATCGGCACGTCGATTTCGTAGCCGACGCCGTTGCAATCGACGAGCAAATGCGGCGGATTTTTTTCCAGCAGAACGCCGGCGATGCGACCGATCATGTTTGGTATTCGTAGAGGAAATTAGCCGATGAGACGACCGCGCCGCACGCGCAAGCCCTTCTTGGCCAGCCCCGGCGCGATGCCGCCCAGGGCCGCGAGGCCGGTGCCGCCGTGCGCGTGACAGATCGCCATGCCGAGCGCATCGGCGGCGTCGGTGCCGGGCACGCCGGAAAGCGACAGCAGACGCACGACCATCTGCTGCATCTGTTCCTTGGTCGCGCGTCCGTAGCCGACGACCGCCTGCTTCAGTTGCAGCGCCGTGTATTCGGCAACCGGCACGCCGCTCGCGACGAGCCCGCAGATGGCCGCGCCGCGCGCCTGCCCGAGGAGCAGCGTCGATTGCGGATTCACGTTGACGAAGACTTTTTCGATCGCCGCCTGATCCGGATTGTGCTGCGCGATGAGCGTCGAGATGCCGCTGAAAATGGTGTTGAGGCGCGAAGGCAGATCCGCCTCGGCCGTCTTGATGACGCCGCTCGTCACGTAGTTGAGCGTGTGCCCCGTCTTCTCGATGATGCCGAAGCCCGTCACGCGCAGGCCGGGGTCGATGCCAAGGATTCTCATTCGTTCGCGTTTCGCGGCTCGTTGAAACTAAAAAGGCCTGTTTGCGCCGTTCGAAGCGCAAACAGGCCAATCTTAAATGAAGCGGCCGCGATCAATGGCGGAAATGACGCGTGCCCGTGAAAATCATCGTGATGTTGTGCTCGTCGGCGGCGGCGATCACTTCGTCATCGCGCATCGATCCGCCTGGCTGGATCACGCAGGTGGCGCCCGCGTTCACGACGACATCGAGGCCGTCGCGGAACGGGAAGAACGCATCCGATGCCACCGCCGAGCCGTTCAGCGTCAGGCCGGCGTTCTGCGCCTTGATGCCCGCGATGCGCGCCGAATCCACGCGGCTCATCTGGCCTGCGCCGACGCCCATCGTCATGCCGTTCGCGCAGAACACGATCGCGTTTGACTTCACGAACTTCGCGACGCGCCACGCGAACATCAGATCGTCCATTTCCTTCGGCGTCGGATGACGCTTCGTCACGACGCGCAATTCGTGCGGCTGCACGTTCTTCGCATCGAGCGATTGCACGAGCAGACCGCCGCCGACGCGCTTCAGATCGAACGCGTTGTGGCCGTCGCCGAGCGCGATCTGCAAGAGACGCACGTTCTGCTTCGCCGCGAACACGGCGCGCGCCGCCTCGCTGAACGACGGCGCGATCAGCACTTCGACGAACTGCTTCGCGACAGCCTGCGCCGCCGCTTCGTCCACTTCACGATTGAACGCGATGATGCCGCCGAACGCCGAAGTCGGGTCCGTCTGGAACGCCTTCGAATACGCTTCGGCCGCATTCGCGCCGAGCGCCACGCCGCACGGATTCGCGTGCTTGATGATGACGCACGCCGGCGCGTCGAACGTCTTCACGCACTCCCACGCGGCGTCCGAATCGGCGATGTTGTTGTACGACAGTTCCTTGCCCTGCAACTGCTCGTAGTTCGCGAGCGCGCCGGCCGGCACGCTCAGATCGCGATAAAAGGCCGCGTTCTGATGCGGATTCTCGCCGTAACGCAAATCCTGCACTTTCTCGAACGCGAGATTGAACGTCGCCGGATACGTATTGCGGCTCGAATGCTGCAGCTCTTCGGTCAGGCTCGTCAGATAGTTCGTGATCGCGCCGTCGTACTGCGCGGTGTGCGCGAAGACTTTCGTCGCGAGACGGAAATTCGTCTTGTAGCCGACGTTGTTGCCGTTTGCGCGCATCTCGTCGAGGACGGCGGAGTAATCGGCCGGATCGACGACGACCGTCACGTCGCGATGATTCTTCGCCGCCGAGCGCAGCATCGTCGGACCGCCGATGTCGATGTTCTCGATCGCGTCTTCCAGCGAGCACTCTTCCTTCGAGACCGTCTGCACGAACGGATACAGATTCACCACCAGCAGATCGATGGTCGGAATGTCGTGCTTTTCCAGCGCGGCCATGTGCTCGGGCAGGTCGCGGCGCGCGAGAATGCCGCCGTGAACCTTCGGATGCAGCGTCTTCACGCGCCCGTCGAGCATTTCCGGAAAGCCGGTGTAATCGGCGACTTCGGTCACGGGCAGGCCCGCGTCGGCGAGCAGTTTCGCCGTGCCGCCGGTCGAGAGGAGCTTGACGCCAAGCGCCGACAGCGATTTGGCGAAATCGACGATGCCGGATTTGTCGGAAACGGAGAGGAGCGCTTGCTTGATCATGATGAACACTGAAACCGAAAAGGGAAACCAGGCCGGACCAAGGCGCGCGCCTCAGTCCGATGAATCAAATCAATCCGTGCTGCTGAAGCTTCTTGCGTAAGGTGTTGCGGTTGATGCCGAGATACTCGGCCGCGAGCGATTGGTTTCCGCCCGCCTGCTCGAGCACCACTTCGAGCATCGGTTTTTCCACGCACGAAATCACCATGTCGTACACGTCGTGCGGGTTGGAGCCGTCCAGGTCCTGAAAATAGTTGTCGAGGCTCTGGCGGACGCATTGTTCGATGTTATGTCTGCTCATGCGGCAATCAGTCGGTCTGTCGTGTTGTTGAGCCCGCCGCACGATTCTTCCCCGTCCGCGTCCTCGGCGTCACCGGCCTCGTCCACATAGACGAGACGGTCCGACAACGCCTTTTGCGCGTCAAAGAATTCGTTGACAGCGAGCAATTGTTCTTTGGTCGTGTCCAGCGTATTCATCCGGTGCCGGAAGGTGTTGGCGCCGGAAAGGCCGCGAGTGTACCAGCCGATATGCTTGCGCGCAGTCCGAACGCCCGTGAATTCCCCATAAAAGGCGTAGTGATCTTCGAGGTGCTCGTTCATCACCTGCTGGATCTCGTCGATGCGCGGCGGCGGCAGGCGCTCGCCGGTATTCAGAAAGTGTTCGATCTCGCGAAAGAGCCACGGACGGCCCTGCGCCGCGCGGCCGATCATGATGGCGTCGGCGTGCGTGGCGGCGAGCACGTCGCGGGCTTTTTCGGGCGTGGTGATGTCGCCGTTCGCGACCACCGGAATCTTCACCGACGCCTTCACTGCCGCGATGGTTTCGTACTCCGCGTCGCCCTTGTAGAGATCGGCGCGCGTGCGGCCGTGGACGGTGAGCATCGAAATGCCGGCTTCCTGCGCGATCCGCGCGATGGTCAGCGCGTTCTTGTTCTCGCGATTCCAGCCCGTGCGAATCTTGAGCGTGACCGGCACCGCGTCCGGCCCCACGCCGACCGCCTGGACGACGGCCTCCACGATGTGCGCGACCAGCGGCTCGTTCTGCAGCAGCGCGGAACCCGCGGCCACGTTGCAGACCTTCTTCGCCGGGCAGCCCATATTGATGTCGATGATCTGCGCGCCGTTCGCGACGTTGTGGCGCGCGGCCTCGGCGAGCATCTGCGGATCCGCGCCCGCGATCTGCACGGAAATCGGCTCGACCTCGCCCGCATGGTTGGCGCGGCGCATGGTCTTCTCGCTCTTCCACAACTGCGCGTTCGACGCGACCATCTCCGACACCGCGTAGCCCGCGCCCATGCGCTTGCAGAGCTGCCGGAACGGGCGGTCGGTGACGCCTGCCATCGGTGCGACGAACAGGTTATTGCGCAGGACGTGTGAACCGATTGTGGGCATGAAGGCTAAACGATCCGCGCTGTCGGTGCCGGCGAGAAGCCGCGTCAGGCGGATGCAACGTTGCTGAAGGGGAAACAGCTATTTTAACGCGAAGAGCGTGCTGAAATTAAGAGCAATCGCGTGCAAGTCATTAAATCTTCTATGAAAGAACGGCCGGCCATAGAGGATAAGTTCCCGGACTTCGCCTGGACGATTGCCCTTTTTTCGTGCTCGATCAGCGCCTTTGACCGAACATCATCTGACGGGCGAGGGCCGTTTTTACCGGCGGAAGGAATTCGAGAGCGGTCAGCGCGAGGCCGCGCATCGCCGCAAACGGCGGGAAATCGACCGTGAAGATGCGCGCGAGCGTATCGGTGGCGCCGATCGTCAGGCGCCGGTCCAGCGCACGGCGCTGCGCGAAACGGGCGAGCGCGAGCGGCCGGGGACCGTCGGCGGACAGCGCGTCGGTGAGCGCGAGCGCGTCGCGCAGGCCGAGATTCAGGCCCTGTCCGGCAACCGGATGCAGCGTCTGCGCGGCATTGCCGATCGCGACGGTGCGCCGGTCGACGAGCACGTCGAGCGCGGTCAGCCCGAGCGGAAACGCCGCGCGTGACGCGATGCGCGTGAAACGGCCCATGCGCGTGCCGAACGCAGCGCCGAGTTCGGCGAGGAAAGTGTCGTCGTCGAGCTGCATGCGGCGCGCGGCTTCGTCGGGCGAGCAGCACCAGACGAGCGAATAATCCGCGTGACGCTGGCCGCCGCACGGCAAAAGCGCGATCGGCCCTTCCGGCGTGAAGCGCTCCCACGCGACATTCGCGCGCGGATCGGACACGCTTACCGTGCCCACGATGGCCGTTTGCCCGTAATCGCGCGCGCGGCGCTCATCGGATGACTCGCCTTTCTGATAAAGACCGCCTTCCGCGTTCACGAGCACTCTCACGCGGACGGAGCGCTCGCCTTGCGCCGATTGCAGCGGCAAGGTGACGCCGTCGTTGTCCTGCAGCGGCGCGAGCGCGGACGTGTCGGTGAGCCAGTCGACCTTCGTTGCGCGCACCGCATCGGCGAGCGCGCCGACGAGCGAACCGTAGCGCACCACGTAGCCCAGTTCGGGCAACTCGTGCTCGTCGTGCTCGATCAACGTGCGGCCGAAATGCCCGCGCTGCGAGACATGGATGCGGCGGATCGGCGTGGCATCGCCCGGAAAGCCGAGCGGCTGCAGCATCACGCGGCTTCCGTGCGAAAGCGCGAGCGCACGCGGATCGTTGGCGGCGGCTGCGGGCGTGCGCGCATCGATCAGCGCGATGGACAGCCGTGACGTCGCGCTGCGCCGGGCAAGCCAGCCGGCGAGCGCGAGCCCGACCGGCCCCGCGCCGACGATGGCGATGTCGTAATCGAAATGCGGTTCGATGCCTTGAACGTCGCTCATGGTCAATTTGCGTTTGATTCGCGCATCAGCGCTTCGATTTCGTCGGCGGCGACGGGCACTTCGCGCGTGAGCAACTCGCAGCCGTTTTCGGTGACGATGGCGTCGTCCTCGATGCGAATGCCGATATTCCAATATTGTTCCGGCACGTCTTCGGCGGCGCGCACGTAGAGACCCGGCTCGATCGTGAGCGCCATGCCGGGCGCGAGCGCGCGCCATGGTCGTGCGCCTTGCTCGTCGAGCGGGCCGTCGGCTTCGCGGTATTCGCCCGCGTCGTGCACGTCCATGCCGATCCAGTGTCCCGTGCGATGCATATAGAAGCGCGCGTAGGCACGTTGCGCGAGGACGTCGTCGACGCTGCCGAACTTCGCCTTGTCGAGGATGCTGGTATCGAGCAAGCCTTGCGACAGCACTTTCAACGCAGCCTGATGCGGCGCGTCGAAGCTGACGCCGGCGCGTGTGGCATCGATGGCCGCGGCTTGCGCGGCGAGCACGATTTCGTACAGTTCGCGCTGCGCCGGAGTGAAACGGCCGCTAGCGGGGAACGTGCGCGTGATGTCGGATGCGTAGCCGTCCAGTTCGCACGCGGCGTCGATGAGAATCAGGTCGCCGTCGCGCGCGATCGCGTTGCCAGCCGGATAGTGCAGCACGCAGGCGTTCGCGCCCGCCGCGACGATCGATCCATACGCCGGCGACTGCGCGCCGTGGCGGCGGAACGTGTACAGCAATTCGGCTTCGATTTCGTACTCGCGCATGCCCGGGCGGCACGCGCGCATCGCGCGACGGTGCGCTTCGGCGGAGATCGATGCCGCGCGGCGCATGATCGAGATTTCGTGCGCGTCTTTCACGAGCCGCATCTCGTCGAGAACCGGCAGCAGGTTCTCCGCGCGGGCGGGAGCGCGCACGCCGGTGCGGCTTTGCGCGCGCACGGCGGCGAGCCAGGCGCGCACCCGGGCATCCAGTTCCGCCGATGTGCCGAGCGCGTAGTGAAGCGCGGGCTTGTCTGCGATCAGGCGCGGCATCTCCTGGTCGATCGAATCGATGGCAAACGCGGCGTCGAAGCCGAAAGCGTCGCGCGCGGCGTCGGGGCCGAAGCGGAAGCCTTCCCAGGTTTCGCGCTCCGCGTTCTTCTCGCGACAAAAAAGGATCGACACGGGCTCGCCGTCCTGCGCGCTCGCGTTCAGCACGAGCGTCGCTTCGGGTTCGTTGAAGCCCGTCAGATAGTAGAAGTAGCTGTCGTGACGAAAAGGGTAGTCCGTGTCGCGGTTGCGCAGGACTTCCGGCGCGGTCGGCACGATGGCGACGCCGCCGCCGCGTGCACGCAACGCGGCGAGCACGCGCTCGCGACGCGCACGGTAAATGTCGACGGCGATGGGGCTGGCGAGTTCGGTCGTTGAGTTCATGCGCCGATTGTAGCGCCGGCTTCACGATGCGCGCACTCGGCCATTCGACATAGGCCAAAACGACGGCGACGCGTGAATTTGCCTATGCCATTCGGCCTAGTGGCGCGGCGAGTGACCGCGCCGCATACTCATTCGCCAGCGGGACGATTGCGCACGCTGCCCGCGATCAGATCGAAGCGAAACAGGCGGCATTCGAGCGCGCCGTTGAAAAGCGGCGTTTTCGTCGATTCGCGCAGCCGCAGCAAGCCCGGCAACTTGCGGTCGGACGTGAGCACGTAGGCGCGCCATCCCGGAAAGCGCTGTTTGAGCGCGTTGCCGAAGGAGACGAAGAACTCGGTGTCGGCCGGATCGGGTTGCGCGCGGGCGAAGGCGTCCTCGTCTTCGCGGCGGGAGCGCGCCGTATCGCGAATTTCGCCGCGCGGGCCGCGTCCGCGCACTTCGATACGCTCGCCGTACGGCGGATTCGCGATCAGAATGCCGGGCGCGTCGGTCGGCGGGACCATATTGCGGGCATCGACTTGCTTGAGCGAAAGGTCGGTGATGCCCGCGCGGGTCAGGTTCGCGCGCGCTTTTTCGAGCATATCGCCGGAAATGTCGCTGCCGAAGATGCTCAACTCGGCTTGCGACGCACGCGCGGCGCGGCGTTGTTCGAGCGCGGCCGTCTTGAGCTTCTGCCACATGCCGGGATGGAACGGCTTCAGCTTTTCGAAGCCGAAGCGCCGATCGTTGCCCGGCGCGATGTTGAGCGCCGTTTGTGCGGCTTCGGCGAGGAAGGTGCCGCTGCCGCACATCGGGTCGAAGAGCGGCGTGCCGGGCGTCCATCCGGTCAGGCGCAGAATGCCCGCGGCGAGATTCTCGCGCAGCGGCGCGGCGCCCTTGTCCAGGCGCCAGCCGCGTTTGAAGAGCGGCTCGCCGGAGGTATCGAGATAGAGCGTGCACTCGTTCAGCGTGAGGAACGCGAACACGCGGACGTCGGGCTGGGCGGTGTCGATGCTCGGCCGCGCGCCGGCCACGTCGCGCAGGCGATCGCAGACGGCGTCCTTCACGCGCAGCGTCGTGAATTCGAGGCTTTTCACCGGCGATTTGATTGCGGTGAGATCGACGCGCATCGTCTGGCTGGGCGTGAACCATTGCTCCCAGCGCTGACGATGCGTGAGTTCGTAGATGTCTTGCTCGTTGCGATAGGGGCCTTGCGCGACTTTGAGAAGCACGCGGCTCGCGATGCGCGAATGCAGATTCGCCGCCATGCCCGCGACCCAGCCGCCCCGAAAGTGCACGCCGCCGGGCACTTGCGTGCCGACGATCAGCGATCCGCCGCCGGAAAGGGGCGCGTCGGCCACGTGCCTTTCCCCGATCTCCGCCAACTCGGCGGCAAGCGGTGCTTCGAGACCGCGCGGGCAGGGGACGAACCAGTCGAAGAGGGGGGAGGCCATGTGGTGCTTGATTGAATGTTCAAAGAACGTATTGTACGCGGGCAAAGGGAGCCGGTCAGACCGTACAGGTCGGGCGGCGCGGCTTGGTTGAAGGGGGGCGGCGGTTTGCGGCCGGAAGCGGCTTCTTCTAAACAGCGCAAAAAATCATCGCAAATCGAGCAAGCGCACTCGGACGGGCGTTATGCTCCGAGTTGCTTTTCAAAGGTAATTGCGTGTGAACTACCCAGATCTTCGTCGTCGGGCGTCTGGCCCTTACCGCGATTCACGCGTTCATCGCGCTGCCGAACTACTGTTTGGCGGGATCGCGAAGGCGACGATGCTCCTCGCCCTTCTGTGTGTTGTGGCGCTGGCAATCGTAGGCGGTGAAGTGCCGGACGTTGTAAGCGGGTCCACGATCCGAAGGCGGCGCTCGATCTATGTGCTCTTGCTGGCGATCGGCGTCGCGCTCGGGGTTTTCGTTTGGCTGATTCTGCGCCGTTCACGTTGAGCGCTACGCTTCAGAAGCGCAAGTGGGGGGGGGGGGGGGGGGGGGGGGGGGGGCGGGGGGGGGGGGGGCGGGGGGGGCGGGGGCGGGGCCCCCGGCCCTATCCGATCCCCACCAAACCACCTCCCCCCCCCCCCACACA